>UQUG01000003.1 GCA_900544205.1 uncultured Collinsella sp. | reverse complement strand
GGGTTCGAATCCCGGCATATCGGTAGCAAAAAGCCCGCTACCGAATTGGTAACGGGCTTCACATCTCAAATGGTGCCCCCAGCGGGATGTCCGCGTGCGGCTGGCGCCGCCCGCTTTCGCTGCGTCGCTTCGCTCCTTGCGTGCTGCGCTGGAAAACGCTTGCGCGTTTCCTCAGCTCCGCACCCTGTCGGGTTCGAATCCCGGCATATCGGTAGCAAAAAGCCCGCTACCGAATTGGTAACGGGCTTCACATCTCAAATGGTGCCCCCAGCGGGATTCGAACCCGCGATATCCACCTTGAAAGGGTGGCGTCCTTGGCCGCTAGACGATGGGGACAGCGGGAAAGAGTATAGCAGACTTTTTTGCCGGCGCGTATATCGTTGGCAAACTGGAAAACCACCACAAAGGAGTAGGCTTCTATTCCGATTTTCAAATATCTCAATCTGTAACATCTGGGCGGGCAAATTGGCTCTATCTGTTACAGATCGAGACAAAAGGTAGGCGTCGGGACGAACATCTCATTCTGTAACAGTAAGACGACTTTTAACGGTCTAGATGTTACAGATTGAGACAAACCGCTGGGATGGGTCAAAACCACCACAAAGGTGCCTGTCCCCTTTGTGGTGGTGAGGTGCTAGGGGAGGAGCTTCATGGCGGCGTCGTGGGCGGCGTGCTCGTAGGTGTCGTCGAGGGTTTTGAGCGGCAGCAGGGCCGTGGCCTGCGCATCGCCGCGGCGCTCGAGGGCGTGCGCGATCAGCCAGTCGGCGAGTTCGGGGTTCTTGGGCAGCGCCGGCCCGTGCAGGTACGTGCCGATGACGCCCTTGTAGATCAGACCCTCAAGGCCATCGTCGCCGTTGTTGCCGGTGCCCGCGACGACGGACGTTCCGAGCGGCGTTGCCTCCGTGTCGAGCAGGGTGCGGCCACCGTGGTTCTCGAATCCCACAAAGGGCTCAGGTGCCAGATCGGTTTTGACCGCTACGTTGCCGATCAGGCGGTCGGAGCCGCGTACGGTTTCGGCGGCAATGACGCCCAGGCCCTCAATGCGATCCTCGCCCATGTAGTACGAACGGCCGAGCAGCTGATAGCTGCCACAGATGGCAAGCAGTGTGCCGCCGTCCTCAACATAGGCCGCGACCTTGTCTTTTTGGGCGAGCAGCTCGTGTGCCACGGCTAGCTGGTCGCGGTCGGAGCCGCCACCTATCATGACGATATCGGCATCGGTGAGATCGAGTGACTCGCCCATACGGACCTCGTCCACGCGAACGGGGATGCCGCGCCAGGCGCAGCGGCGCTCGAGAGCGATAACGTTGCCGCCGTCGCCGTAGAGGTTGAGGGCATCGGGATACAGGTAGACGATGCGCAGCGGGCGCGAAAGCTCGACTGGCGCAATGCCGACAGGAAGAGCGCTGCCGTCGGCACGGGCTACGGCGCGGGCAGCAACCGTGGCTGCATCGGCACCCTTCAGTCCGTCGAGCTCCTTGACCAGCGGCGGGAAGGCCGTGTAGTTGGCGACGGCGTAGAAGGTGTCATCGGCGGCCTCGTCTGCCACGGCGCCAATTGCCTGCGCGACGTCCGAGATAATCGCGGCATCGATGCCGGCGTACTTGAGGCGCACCTGCATGTCGTGCGCGCGCGTGCCTCCGGCAAAGGCGACAAGACCCGGCGTGTCGGCAATGCGCTCAAAGTCGACGTCGTAGATCCACGATACATCGTGGCCGTCGGCATCGTTATCGTTGAGGAAGAAAGCGCAGAGTCTGCCGCCTGCCGTCTTGATGGACTGGATTTGTCGATCGAAGCCTACGGGATTCTTAGCCAGGTTGGCCTCGACGGTGCGGCCGGCGATATCCCAGCGGCCCATGCGTCCGCCGGCGGGGACGTAGGCATCGAGCGTGGGCTGCAGGTGCGCTGTATCCACGCCTAACTCATGTGCGGCAAAGAATGCAGCGGCAACGTTGTAGACCATGTACAGGCCGTTGTAACGCGTGACGATGTGTGCGGCTGGCGCGCTGGAATCAGATCCAAACACCAGGTCAAAACCATAGCCGTCGCAGCCGAGCTCCACGCCCGTCACGCGACGGACAAGCGCAGGGCGGGCCCAGCCGCACGAGGGGCAATGGTAGGCGCCGAGCTGGCCGTATTGCACGTAGTCATACTCCAGCGGCGCGTTGCACTGTGAGCAAAAACGTGAGTCGCTAATACGGTCGGACTCGGTGTTGGTGGCGCCGTCGATGCCAAAGGCAATGCTCGCGTTGGGAACGCGCGCGGCAATCGAGGCGCACAACGGGTCGTCGGCGTTGTAGATGAGCGTTGTCGTCGGAGAGAGCTCCAGTGCGTGGGCGATGACGTCCTGGGTGTGGTCGATCTCGCCGTAGCGGTCCAGCTGGTCGCGGAACAGGTTGAGCAGCACAAAGTAGGTCGGCTTGAGCTTGGGCAGGACGCGCACCGTGTAGAGCTCGTCGCACTCAAAGACGCCTACGCGCTTGCCGCTGCCGGCACGCTTAAGATCGCTGCGGCTCTCGAGCAGTGCACCCACCACGCCCGGCTCCATGTTGTTTCCGGCGCGGTTGCATACCACGGTGGCGCCGCTAGCGGCAACGGCGTCGGCGATGAGGTTGGAGGTGGTGGTCTTGCCGTTGGTGCCGGTGATCACCACGCTGCGGTCGACAAGGTCCGCGAGGTCGCTTAGCAGCTCGGGGTCGATTTTCATGGCGATGCGGCCGGGGAGTACGCCGCCCTGGCGCTTAAGGACGGAGCGCAATCCCCAGCGGGCGATATCGCTCGAGGTGCAGGCAAGAGATGAGCGGAGGTTCATGAAGCCGTTCCTAACATAGATGACATGGTCGGGGCGATCGCGTCGCTAAAAGCCGTAGCGGCGCGCAAATTCCTGGGCAAGCTGCGATACGTCTTCGCAAGCGTTGGCCCAGGGGGCAAAGTCGGGAGTATCCGAGATGATGCCGTCGGCCTCCCAAACTGCCTGATGCGAAAGGTCCCAGGGGTCGTGCGGTTCGGGCCGGCAGGGAAGGTACGGCGTCTGATACATGGGGTTCAGCAAAAAGAACGCGCCGCCCTCGCAGCGGTTGGCAAACTCGCGCAGCGCGCGTGTCGCCGGGCGCATCTTGTTCGTTTTGAACAGCAAGATCGTGCGGGCGAGCAGGTACCAGGGGGAGTTCTCGAGGGCATCGGCCCCCATCTGCTCCTCGAGCTGGTGGGCCAGGGCAAAAAAGCCGTCCTCGTCTTCCAGGCGAGCGAGGGCGAGTAGCACGGTGCCTGCAGCTCGGGTGGGATAGCCTTCCGCCTTAAGAATACGGCGAGAATAGTTGGCGGCAGCACGGTAGCGAGCGCTTGCCATGCACAGCTGCGAGATGGCCTCGAGCGTGTGGAGCCACCCGATAAGAGCCGGCTCGCTTACGGTGAGATCGGCCGCCGTCACGCCGTCCGTCAAAACCTTGTTGGCCCAGTAGTGTGGGGCCTCCATGTCGAACCCGGGCACGCTTTGCTGCAGGTAATCGGCCGTGGTCGCCTCGAGTTTCATCAGGTCGCCCAGGCAGGCGTCGACGGGCGTGTCCGCCAAAATGATGGCGAGCAGCTGCGCATCGAGGACATACGCATCGACGCGGACGATCTTGAGCAACTCATCGCGCATATCGTCGAACAGGCGGTTGCGCGTCTGCTCAAACTCCTCGTCGCTGCCCATGTCCTCGATGCGATGGAGTTCGTCGAGCAGGTGGCGGTGGACGCCAGCATAGGACAATAGCGCCTGGGCATGCTCGGTCTGCGCATACTTATGAGGGTTGACGCTCACGTCGTTATGGACAAGCTCGCGTGCTGCATCGGTGAGTTCGGGGTGCGACGCAACGTAGGCGCGCTCCAGGTAGGCGGGGATGTAGACGCTCGGATCCATTAGAGGTCTCCTCCCTTAAACGGCAGGCCCTGCTCGGCCGCGCGCAGGATGCGCTCGTCGATCTGGGAGCGCACGATGTCGTTGGTGGCGACCCAGGCGGCAAAGCTGGCGTTGTCGGGGGCGCCCAGGCCCTCCTGCAGCACTGGCGTCGCCTCGGACAGGGCAAGGACGAGCTCGTCGGTGGAGCCTGCGCCCACGTTGACGCGGGCATAGACGCCATCGGGGAATTCGGTTTGGAAGTAGAGTGCCTCGGCCGCGTGAGGGCACGAACGCACCAGGATGCGCAGGTAGTGCTCGGCGCCTTCGTAGTCCAGCTCGCGCCAGGCGGCGCTCATTAGCGCGATGAGCGTCCACGGGTCCAAGTCGCGCTCCGCGTCCTTGGGGCGGCGGCGCAGCGGCGTGTTGGCGAGATAGGGCACGGAGTGGGCGGAGCGAAAACGCTTGAGCTCCTCGGCGGGGTATTCGAGCTTTGCCATGGCGAGCATCGCGGTGTGGCGGACGCCGGCGGGGTCGTTGGGCGCAAAGTCCAGGCTGCGGTTCGCGGCCTCCAGCGACATGCGGTAGCGGCCGCTAATGAGGGCGCGTGATGCAAGGGCGGCAAGCCAACGCAGGTAGGGACGGCGAGTCAGGTCGCCTGCGGCCTCACGCTCGTAGGGGTCCTGCGCTGAGGCAATCTTGAGTGCCAGATCGTGCTCCACCTCGTCGCATTTGGACACCAGGTACTGCACGTACTCTTCGTTGGATTCGGCGGTGAGCGCCGTCAGCATGCGCTGGGCATCCCAGTTGCTCGGATCGAGCGCCGCTGCCTCGCGGAGCATGTTCTCGGCCGCTGCCTCTTCCTGCTCTGCCTGGGCGTCGTCGGGGATAAAGGGGACGCGGTAGTCGACAGCCTCGACGACCTTGGCGATCAGATGCCCGGCACGGTCGCGGTCGTGCACGATGAGCGGTGCGGGGTTGCGGGTAAATTGTTCCATCAGACGCTCGACGGCGGGGCCGTCGGTGAGCGGAATGTTGTCGCGGCGCAAGGCCTCAAGAACGAGGCGATGGCAATCCTCTTGAATGGGATCGAATGCCATGGGGCCTCCTTTGCTGCGGTTAGGGTTCAAATCTCTCTATATAACCTTCTAGTTTACCCGCATGTGGCGCGCCGGGGGCGCCACGCTCGGACATGCACTGTTGCACCACGAAGGCGGCTGTCACACAGGCGTCTGCGTGTCGGCAGAGCGACTGGTATCACGGTGCCGTAAACGGTCGATTTTGAGCGGCGAACGGCGTGCTTTTCGGAGAGGAGGGCTTCCAGAAATCGAGTCTGTCCAACCTTGATAAAACGTTTGCCCAGCTTGGGACAATAAACGCAACGCAAGGGCTCTCAAGGGTAGAAAAAACGTTTCATCATTGGCAGCTTTAGATGAATAACTGACCAACCGGAACGGTAAAATAGTGCGTGTCCGAGCGTTGAGACGTTTAGACATCGCGCGTCGCTATCGCCGGCGACGCACAAATACGGTCCTGACGGAGCCAATTGGGTGCTCCGTTATATACACAAGTCTAAGAGGGGCTTGTTTAGGAGGCACAGTATGGGACGTTTTACCAATCCTCGCGATCTGTACTTTGGTGAGGGCGCTCGCCACGAGGTCAAGAACCTCAAGGGCAGCAAGGCCATCATCGTGACCGGCGGCGGCTCCATGCGTCGCGGCGGTTTTCTGCAGGACGTCGAGGCTGACCTTAAGGAAGGCGGCTTCGAGGTCAAGCTGTTCGAGGGCGTCGAGTCCGATCCGTCCATCGAGACGGTCATGAAGGGCGCCGAGGCCATGCGCGAGTTCGAGCCCGACTGGATTATTGCCATCGGTGGCGGCTCGCCCATCGACGCCGCTAAGGCCATGTGGGTCTTCTACGAGTATCCCGAGGAGTCCTTCGACAACATCATCCAGCCGTTCAGCTTCCCCGAGCTGCGTCAGAAGGCTCACTTCTGCGCCATCTCCTCTACCTCCGGTACCGCTACCGAGGTCACCGCGTTCTCCGTCATCACCGACTACGCCAAGGGCATCAAGTACCCGCTGGCCGACTTCAACATCACGCCCGATGTCGCCATCGTCGACCCCGAGCTCACCTACACCATGCCCGCCAAGCTGTGCGCTCACACCGGTATGGACGCTCTGACCCACTGCATGGAGGCCTACGTCTCTACCTTCGCTTCTATGTTCACCGACGCCAACGCCCTGCACGGCATCCGCGAGATCGTCGAGTGGCTGCCCAAGTCCTATGAGGGCGACAAGGAGGCCCGCCAGCACATGCACGAGGCTCAGTGCATCGCCGGTATCGCCTTCTCTTCGGGCCTGCTGGGCATCGTCCACTCCATGGCTCACAAGACCGGTGCTGCCTTTGAGAACGGCCACATCATCCACGGTGCCGCCAACGCTATGTACCTGGGCAAGGTCATCCAGTGGAACTCCAAGGATCCCCGTGCTGCCGAGCGCTATGCCTTCGTGGCCAAGGAGGTCCTGCACCTTCCCGGCGAGACCAACGAGGAGCTCATCGCTGCGCTCGTCCAGAAGATCCGCGATATGAACGACGCCCTCAACATCCCGCAGTCCATCAAGGATTACGCGAATGGTGGCGTGAAGGTCGACGCCGAGAACCCGCAGATGGTTTCCGAGGAGGAGTTCCTCGCCAAGCTGCCCGAGATCGCCGCGAACGCCGAGACCGACGCCTGCACGCCCGAGAACCCGCGTGAGACCAAGGCTGCTGACTTCGAGAAGATCCTCAAGGCCTGCTACTACGACACCGACATCGATTTCTAATCGATTCTTGTTATCGTAATGAGGGGCTCCGCACGTTTCTGTACGGAGCCCCTTTCTTTTTATCTTTAGAGAATGGGATAGATATGGCTGCAATTTTCAATAGCCCCAGCAAGTACATCCAGGGCCCGGACGAGCTCGCCAGGCTCGGCTCTTATGTCGAGCCGCTCGGTGCCAAGGCCCTCGTCATCGTGACGCCTTCGGGCAAGAAGCGCGTCGGTGCCAAGATTGAGGGCGGCTTTGCCGAGGCCAAGGCCGAGCTGCTGTTTGAGGACTTTAACGGTGAGTGCTCTAAGGGTGAGGTCGACCGCTTGGTGG
This sequence comes from uncultured Collinsella sp., assembly GCA_900544205.1. Taxonomy (GTDB): domain Bacteria; phylum Actinomycetota; class Coriobacteriia; order Coriobacteriales; family Coriobacteriaceae; genus Collinsella. Next base: position 73,849 of record UQUG01000003.1, on the reverse strand, counting down.
CGCTCGCGCGCGAGAACGGCTGCGACATCATCGTCGGCGTCGGTGGCGGCAAGATCCTCGACACCGCCAAGGCCGTTGCCTACTACCTGGAGTCCCCGGTTATCATCTGCCCCACCATCGCTTCGACCGATGCTCCGTGCTCTGCGCTTTCGGTGCTCTACACCGATGACGGCCAGTTCGATAAGTATCTGTTCCTCAAGGCGAACCCCAACATTGTCCTTATGGATACGACGGTTATCGCGGCGAGCCCGGTGCGCCTGACGGTCGCCGGCATGGGCGATGCGCTTGCAACCTACTTTGAGGCCCAGACGACGCACGACGCCGACGGTGGCACCTGCGCCGGCGGCAAGGGCGGCATGGCTGGCCTGGCGCTCGCCAAGCTTTGCTATGAGACGCTCATGGCCGATGGCGTGAAGGCCAAGGTCGCGCTGGAGAAGGGCGCGCTGACGCCTGCCGTCGAGCACATCATCGAGGCCAACACGCTGCTCTCCGGCATTGGCTTTGAGAGCTCCGGCCTTGCTGCCGCGCACGCCATTCACAACGGCCTGACGATGCTGCCCGAGTGCCACAGCATGTATCACGGCGAGAAGGTCGCCTTTGGTACCATCGTACAGCTGGTACTCGAGGATGCCCCGACTGAGAAACTCGAGGAAGTCTTGGGCTTCTGCATTGAGCTGGGCCTGCCGGTCACGATGAAGGAACTTGGCGTTGCCGAGCTTACGCGCGAGCAGGCCATGGTCGTTGCCGAGGCCGCCTGTGCGCCCGAGGACACCATGTGCAACATGCCGTTTGAGGTGACGCCCGAGATGGTCGCAAACGCTATTCTGGGCGCCGACGCACTGGGCCACTACTACCTCATGGATGAGTAAATCAAGCTAAGGAAGGGGCAAAGCCAGCAGATGGCTTTGCCCCTTTTTGCTATGGTGCAAAGTAACCTGACCCCAATGTACCAAGTTGGTGCAAGGGGGTCAGGTTAGTTTGCACCAATATTGAGTGAGTGAAAGGGTGGGGTCTCGTATGTCGCTGCCTATGGTTTACGGCGGTCCCGGTCGGTATGTTCAGGGGCCGGGGGAGCTTTCGCGCCAGGGCAGGTATTTGTCGTGGTTGGGCTGCGCCGCCTATGTCCTGTTTGACCAAGGCACCGAGGATCGGCTGTGCAAGCAGATCGTCGATGGATTCCAAGACGACGATTTGCGAGAGCCGTTCTTTAAGATCTATAACGGTCCGTGTACGGAAGACGCCGTTATAAAAATGGCTAAGGAAGCCCAGGCCGAGTATTGCGACATGGTGGTGGGTATTGGCGGCGGCAAGATGCTGGATATCGCCAAGGCCGTTGCGTTTTATGCCGAGTTGCCGTTGTGCGTATGCCCCACGGCGGCTTCGATGGACGGTCCGTGCAGCGCGATTTCGGTGTTGTATCACGAGGATGGGTCGTTCGACTACTACCTGGCGCTTGCGAAGAACCCCGACCTGGTCGTGGTTGATACCGACGTGGTCGCCGCGGCGCCGTTGCGCATGACGGTTGCCGGTATGGGCGATGCGTTGGCCACGTACTTCGAGGCGCGTTCGTGCGTTGCGGCACGGGGCACGAACGAGCATGGTGGTATGCCGGGGCACTTGGCTTTGGTTGCAGCCCGCGCTTGCTACGACACGCTTATGGAGTGCGGCGTCGCTGCCAAGCGCGATCTCAAAAAGGGCCGTACATCGCCAGCGGTTGAGCGCCTGATCGAGTGCAATATTCTGCTCTCGGGTGTTGGCTTTGAGAGTGGTGGCCTAGCGCTTGCCCATGCCATAGCCAACGGCCTGACGATTCTGCCCGAGTGCAAGGCCATGCATGGTGAGGCCGTGGCATTTGGCCTGGTGGTGCAGCTGCGCCTGGAGCGTGCGCCCGAGCTTAATCAGGTGCTCGAGTTTTGCCAGCGCGTCGGTCTGCCGACGACGCTCGAGGAGCTGGGCCTTGACGAGATTTCCGATGCCGACCTGATGAGCGTTGCAGATGCGGCCTTTAGAAACGAACGCAATATGGCTAACGAACAGGCCAAGGTGACCAGACAAAAGCTCGTGCAGCTCATGCGCGAGGCATAGCTAGGCGCTTGATCGACCTTGTGCAATCGAGGCGGCGATAGGCATAGGCTATTTGCCTCAAAGGTGCTCCGCGTGTAATTTGCCCGAGTCGTGGGCCGATGGCGTATCATTATCTCTTGCTTGTTTGCACTGCTCAGGGAGGGGCCGCGCATGGCGCAGGAACACGATCTGTTTGATGACATTATCGAGATCAGCAAGGGTTTCGACTTTCTTAAAAACCCGCTTGGCGGCGTGACCGACGCGCTCGATCCGTCGGCGCCGCAGTGGAATCCTGCCGACTACAAGGAGCGCCCGCGCGGCAACACCATTCCGTGCTTGACCTGCAAAAACGAAAAGAGCGGCTGCACCGCGTGCATGGACGTGTGCCCGGTCAACGCTATCGAGGTCGAGGAAGACTCCATCGAGATCCTCGACTCCTGTCGCAAGTGCGGCCTGTGCGCCGCTACTTGCCCGACGGAGGCGATCATCTCTCCGCGCCTTGCACCCAAAAACGTCTACGACGACATTGTCTCGGCGGCTACGAGCCACGAGACCGCCTACGTTACCTGCACGCGTGCCCTTAAGCGCATGCCGCGCGAAAACGAAGTCGTCGTTGCCTGCGTGGGCGATATTACGGCGGAGACCTGGTTCTCGGTACTGGCCGACTATCCCAACGTGAGTGTGTACCTGCCGTTGGGCGTGTGCGATAAATGCCGCAACACCGGCGGTGAGGACATTCTTGGCGAGGCGATTGCGAAGGCCGAAGAGTGGTCTGGCACGGGTATGGGCCTAGAGGTCGACCCCAAGAGCCTCAAGTGCCATAAGCGCCGCGAGTACGAGCGCAAGGAGTACATGGAAAAGATTGCCCGCACCACGGGCCTAACGGTGACCAAGCTCAATCCGGCGACGGCGGCGCTGGCCTCGGTGACGCAGAAGTTGAAGGCTCACCGTCACCAGATCACGCAGCTCGAGCGCACGCTCAACACCATGTGCGGCACCACGACGACCAAGCGTCGCCGTTCGCTCACGCACGGGCGGCAGCTGGTGCTCTCGACGCTGCAGAACCACCCCGAGCTTGCCCAGAATATGCAGGTGAGCACACCGGAATGCGATTTTGACAAGTGCACGTCGTGCGGCGAGTGCGTCAACGTGTGCCCCACGTTTGCCTGCGATTTGGTGGGAAGCGGTCGCTTTGCATTGGAGTCCACGTATTGCCTAGGTTGCGGAGCCTGCGTCAAGGTGTGCCCCGAGCATGCGCTCAAGCTGGTCGAGCACGATGCGTCCAATCTGGTCGTTGTCGACCCCGAGGCCGAGGAAAAGGCCGCTCAGAAGGCCAAGGCCCACGAAGAGGCCCAGAAGGCCAAGGCCGAGGCAAAGGCCAAGCTTGACAAGATGCTCGATCAGGTGGAGAAGCTCGCGGACTAGTCAGCGAGCTCTATCTCTGCTTCATTTGCGCCGCCGTGGTGTCCGGATTCGCCCGGATGCTGCGGCGGCGCTATACTTATACTGTTTGAAGTACTGTACCAAAAGGAGCTGTCGTGTCCCTTTCCATCGGTATCGTGGGCCTGCCCAACGTGGGCAAGTCGACGCTGTTCACCGCGCTTACCAAAAAGACCGGCCTTGCCGCCAACTACCCGTTTGCCACGATCGACCCCAACGTGGGTATCGTCGATGTGCCCGATAGCCGCCTGCAAAAGCTCGCCGACATCGTTAACCCCGGCCGCATTGTGCCGGCGACGGTCGAGTTCGTCGACATCGCTGGCCTGGTGAAGGGTGCCAACGAGGGCGAGGGCCTGGGCAACCAGTTCTTGGCAAACATCCGCGAGACCGACGCCATCTGCGAGGTCGTGCGCTACTTTAAGGACCCCAACGTCATGCGTGAGGTGGGCCGCACGGGCGAGTTTGTCGATCCCGCCGGCGATGCCGACACCATCATGACCGAGCTCATCCTGGCCGACATGGGCACGCTCGAGAAGCAGCTGCCCAAGCTCGAGAAGGAGGCCAAGCGCGACAAAGAGCTCATGCCCAAGTTCGAGGTGGCCAAGCGCCTGCTCGCTTGGCTCAACGAGGGCAAGCGAGCCGCGTCCATGGAGATGACCGACGAGGAGCGTGCCGCCGCCAAGGGCCTGTTCCTGCTCACTATGAAGCCCATTCTGTACGTGGCCAACGTGGACGAGGATATGCTCAACGAGGACCTGGCGCCCATCGATGGCGTCAAGCCGTTGCCCATCTGCGCCAAGATTGAGGCCGAGCTTTCCGAGCTCGATCCCGAGGACGCCGCCGACTACCTGGAGAGCTTGGGCCTGGAGCAGCCCGGTCTGGACGTGTTCGCGCAGGCGGCCTATAAGCTGCTCGGTCTGCAGTCGTTCTTTACGGCCGGCGAGATGGAGGTCAAGGCCTGGACGGTTCGTCAGGGCGCGACCGCCCCGCAGGCCGCCGGCGTCATCCACACCGATTTTGAGCGCGGCTTTATTAAGGCCGAGGTCATTGGCTATGATGACTACATCGAGCTCGGCGGTGAGCAGGGCGCCAAGGCCGCCGGCAAACTGCGTATTGAGGGCAAGGACTATGTCATGGCCGATGGCGACGTCGTGCACTTCCGCTTTAACGTGTAAGGGCGACGCATATGTTTAAATACGGCAAAAAAGCTGGCTACATGGGTATTGCGCTGCTCGTACTTGCGGTGATTCCGCTGGTGGTCGCAGCGTGCGTTATCCCCAACATTGGTCCCGAGGTGGCAACGAAGTTTAACGCCGCCGGCGAGGTGACGCGCTGGGGCAAGAGCTACGAGTTGCTGGCGCTGCCGGTGCTCAACCTGCTGCTGAGCGTGGCGACATACTTTACGGCGGGACGTCAAGCTAAAAACAATGATGACTCCGCCGCCATGGCGCGCATCGTGTGCGAACGCTACCTGCGCAACGGTTGCATCACGGGTGTGTTCCTCAACGTGATCAACGTTTACTTTATGTACTCGGCGATTACCGGAACGGGCTTTGGCTTTGGTTTCTAGCTTGTCCTTTTAGGCAACGAGTCTGCACACATATTCGATAGCTGCTGCGAGGCCGCCGCTCGATCGTGGTTTAAAGACCATGTCGGCGGCGGCCTCGTTTTCGTATCCGGCGCCGCGAAGGGCGAGTGCGATACCGGCTTCCAGGAGAAGGGGCAGACCGCGTTGGCTGGTTGCGATCACGGCAGCCTGATTGAGCGAGCAGCTGTGCGCCTGGCATTGGATAGCAAGTTCACCTTGCGCCGGGCAAGGGACCAGAACGGCGGCGACGCGACTTGATAGCAATGCAAATGCTGTGCGTTCATCGGGCGAAAGGCATTCTGATTCAACGACGACGAGCTTGGGCGGCGCGCTGTTTGTGCGAGGCGTGGCTCGGTACATGCGGACCGAAGAACCCGACATAGAAAACTCCTGTGTATTCGGCAAAACGTAAACTATAGTTTACGTTTATGTTCGGCTCCATTTCAAACTCGGCTGCATGGACGAACGTGCGAAACAGATTCTTGGTAGGCGGGTCGAAGAGACACGCAGAGACCTTGGTATCTCCAAGGTTGATTTTTGTGTGGCGACAGGAATCAGCCGACCCTACCTCGACCGAATCGAAGATGGGACGGCAAATTTCACGCTCAAGGTTCTATTTAAGATCGCACCCGCACTCGGTATGACGGTGTCAGAGCTTCTTGAGGGTATCGAATAGGGGATACCCGCCGACAGCTGAATTACGCCATCGGGATGCGGTCGTGGTTGACTTGGCTGTAGAACAGGCGCTGGATCTCGGCCGCATCGCGTGACTGGCCGAGTGCCCACATGGTCTTGGCCACGAGCGTCTCGGTGGTCATGTCGTCGCCGCGCAGAATGCCCGGATGATTGGCGTAAGCACGGCCGACCTCATAAACGCCCAGATCGAGGCCCTCTTCGGGGACCTGCGTGGTCATAACGACGGTGCGACCCGAATCGACCCAGCGGAAAATTGCCTCTTGGAACGACTCGCCCGACTCGCCAAACTCGGGGATACCGCCAATGCCAAAGGTCTCCAGAATCACGGCGTCGTAGCTGTCGGCAAGGGCGTCGAGGATGCCCGGGTTCACGCCGGGCGTAAGCTTGAGTACAAATACGCGCGGGTCGATGCTGTCGTAGAAACGCACCGGGTTTTCGCCCAGATGAGTGCCGTGGAGCCCGTTGCGCACGATGCGGTCGTTGCGGATGTAGGCAATGGGCGGATAGTTGACGCTAATGAATGCGTTAAAGCTCATGGTGCGCTGCTTGCGGGCGCGCGTGCCGGCAATGGCGACGCCGCCAAACACGATCGATACGTCGTGCGAGTGCTCGTCGAGCGCATAGAGCAGGCTCTGGTACAGATTGAGCTTGGCATCGGTAAAGGGATTGCCCATGGGCTTTTGCGAGCCGGTGAGCACGATGGGCTTGGGGCTGTCCTGAATCAGATAGGAAAGCGCCGCCGCGGTGTAGCTCATGGTGTCGGTGCCGTGCAGGACCACAAACCCGTCGTGGTCGGCATAGCCCTCGACGATGACGTCGCGGATACGCATCCAGTCGCTCGGGCGCATATTGGTGCTGTCGATGTTCATGGGCTGCACCACGTCGAGCTCGCAGAGGTCCGAGATCTCGGGGACGCTCTGGGCGAGCTCCTCACCGGTCAGGGCGGGGGAGAGGCCGTTGCCGTCCTCGGTCGATGCGATGGTGCCGCCCGTGGCGATGAGAAGGATGCGCTTCATGCTGGTATTCCTATCGTATTTGCCGCCGCAAGGGCGGAGTCGTTCGGCAGTATTGTGGCACAGGGCGTCCAATGTTCAAACGTATTACATCATCTGTAACGTTTGGTAACACTTCAATTGCCGTCAAATAAGGGCCTAGGTCGTGCGTTTGCCGTGCGCTGATGGCTGCGAGGGGCGAGAAACCCCATATAACGTGTACACTATGAAGGCTATTTTCGTTCATTCACGCGGGTGGGCACCGGCTCCCCGCCAACAAGAGGGGGAACCATGGATCAAAAGGCTTCCGCAAAGGTCCTCGTACTCGACTTTGGTGCGCAGTACGGTCAGCTCATTGCCCGTCGCGTCCGCGACCTCAACGTGTATTCCGAGATTGTCCCCTGCGACATCTCGGCCGACGAGATTCGCGAGATGAACGCCTCTGCGCTCATCCTTTCTGGCGGTCCGGCTTCCGTGTATGCCGAGGACGCTCCGTCTATCGATCCCGCCATCTTTGACCTGGGCCTTCCCGTCCTGGGCTTCTGCTACGGCCATCAGATCACGGCCGTGACGCTCGGCGGCAAGGTCGGCCACTCCGAGGTGGGCGAGTACGGCCGCGCCACCATCACGCGCACGGCCGGCGCCAAGCTCTTTAACTCCACGCCCATGGAGCAGACCGTGTGGATGAGCCACCGCGACGCCGTTTCCGAGGTGCCCGAGGGCTTTACCGTTACCGCCAGCACTGACGTGTGCCCGGTTGCTGCCATGGAGTGCGTCGAGCGCAAGATTTTCACCACGCAGTTCCACCCCGAGGTCAAGCACTCCGAGTATGGTCAGCAGCTGCTGAGCAACTTCCTGTTTGAGATCTGCGGCCTGGAGCCCAACTGGAGTATGGACAACCTGGTCGAGACCATGACGGCCGAGTTCCGCGAGAAGGTCGGCGACGACCGCGTGATTCTGGCCCTGTCCGGTGGCGTCGACTCCTCCGTCGTGGCTGCGCTGGGCGCTCGCGCCGTGGGCAAGCAGATGACCTGCGTGTTCATCAACCACGGTCTGCTGCGCAAGGGCGAGCCCGAGCAGGTGGAGGAGGTCTTCACCAAGCAGTTTGACGTCGACTTTATCCACGTCCACGCCGAGGACCGCTATGCCGAGCTTCTGGCCGGCGTGACCGAGCCCGAGGAGAAGCGCCGCATCATCGGTACGCAGTTCTGGAAAGAGTTCTTCGCGGTTGCTCAGCAGCTCGAGACCGATGGCAAGCCGGTCAAGTACCTGGCTCAGGGCACCATCTACCCCGACATCATCGAGTCCGGCGCTCGCAAGACGGGCGGCAAGACGGCCACCATCAAGAGCCATCACAACCTGATCCCGTTCCCCGAGGGCGTGCACTTCGACCTTATTGAGCCGCTCGATCACTTCTTTAAGGACGAGGTCCGTGCACTTGGTCTGGCGCTGGGCCTGCCGGGTCACATCGTGTTCCGTCAGCCTTTCCCGGGTCCGGGTCTGGCCATCCGCATCATCGGCGCGGTCGACAAGGAGAAGCTCGAGATCCTCAAGAACGCCGACGCTATCGTGCGCGAGGAGCTCGACGCCTACAACCAGCGCCTGTATGAGCAGACCGGCGAGCGTAACTCCGAGCACAGCTGCTGGCAGTATTTTGCGGTTCTGCCCGACATCAAGTCCGTCGGCGTTATGGGTGACGAGCGCACCTACCAGCGCCCGATCATCCTGCGTGCCGTCGAGTCCAGCGATGCCATGACCGCCGACTGGGCCAAACTGCCTTACGACGTCCTGGCCCGCATCTCCGGCCGCATCGTTGCTGAGGTCCCCGGCGCCAACCGCGTGTGCTACGACATCACGTCTAAGCCGCCCGCGACCATCGAGTGGGAGTAGGACGACAGGGTTCTGACCTGCGATTTTGAGTGCCGCACTATGCCGCTGAGTTTCGTTTCGTACGAGAGTCATGACAAAGCCACCAGCGACGGAGATGAGTAAAAGCGATTAAAGAGCCTCCGTTCCCTGCGTTGGGACGGAGGCTCTTTCTTTGCCGTTTTACTCCCTTGTCTCCGTTCGGGGATTATTTCTTGCTCATTTAGGGCTATTCGCGCTGAAAGATTTTGACTAGCTTGGTGTCCTTTATTTCGTAGACAATGTCTGCGACGTTCTCGACCAGCCTCTTATCGTGGGAGACGAACACTATCGTTCCGGCATAGGCGCTCATCATCTGCTCGAGGGCTTCGGCGCTCTTGATGTCCAGGTAATTTCCAGGCTCGTCCATGAGCAAGATGTTGTATCTGCCCAGCAGCATCTTCGCGAGTAGCAGCTTGATGACTTCGCCTCCCGAGAGAACGCCAACGTCCTTTGTCAGGTCGCGCGGTCCGATTCCCATAGAGGCGAGGATGCCTCGAATTTCGGTCATGCTGTACTCGCAACCATCCTGCATGAACGAGATCGCAGACTGACGGGCGTCGAACTTGTAGCCTGTTTGCTCGAAGTAACCGATCTCTGCCTTGGGAGAGATGTTGATACCGTCGGCGCGTCGAGCGATTGCCTTCAGCAGGCTGGTCTTTCCTGTACCGTTGCCACCGGTGATGGCCACTTTGGCACCGAGCGGTATCTCGAATTTCGCGTGGTCATAGAGCATGCAGTTGCCGAAGCTCAAGCTGAAATCGTCTGCCGAGATGGGAAATTTACTATGCAGTTCCAGGGCCTTGCTCTGGCGGAACCGCACGGCGCGAATGCTATCTGGGGCCTCAATCCCTTCGAGCGCTTCGAGGCGCTTCTCCATGTCCTTAGCCGCCTGGTACATCCTCTTCTGTTTGGTGCCGGTTGCTTTCTGATGCCCCAATCGACCTGCATACTCGTTGCTTTTTTTCGCAGCCTTCCGCTTGGCGTCGACCTGCCGTGCTTTTTTCCGTTGTTTTTCGATGGCGGCTTCGAGGCGATCGCGCTCGCGCATCGCCTCTTCGTATCGAGTCGCCTGAGCTTTGCGCTCTTCTTCTTTCTGTCGCAGATAGTCGGAGTAGTCACCCCAGAATTCGGAAATACCGCCGTCTTTGAGCTCCCAGATCTTGTCTACCACCTGGTCGAGAAAATGACGGTCATGGCTCACGATGAGCAGAGCCCCATCAAATGCCTTGAGTTGTCCGACGAGAAGGCGGATGCCGTCTTGGTCGAGGTGGCTCGTAGGCTCGTCGGCGAAGATCGCGCTTGCATGCTGGGAGAGTGCAGAGGCAATCTTGGCGCGTGTTTCCTCCCCGCCGCTCATCGTCTCCTGCGCCACTCCGGCGACGTTGAGACGGGAGAGCATCTCACCACTGTCCTGAGCCGCATCAAGGTCGAGTTCATCGAGTTGGCCGATGAGGGCAATGCTGCCGAAGCGCCTGACGTCGGCGTCCGCAATGGTAAGATTGCCGCTCAGAATTTTAAGCAGGCTGGTTTTGCCTGCGCCATTGTCTCCCACCAAGCCGATGCGATCGTAGGAGTAGATTTCCAACTCTTCGATATCCAGGATATCGCGGCCGGCATATTCCAAAAAGATGTCTTTAGCTTTGACTATGAGTTCCATAGGTTGAACCGCCTTTTGTGTATTAGCCTTTTACTGGAAGCGCAGCCATGCCAAAAAAGATTGCTCACGTCGATTTTTCGCCTTTGCCCAATTGCCGGCGCGAGCGTTTTGACCTTGCGCAAGCCGGCAAATCCGAAAATGATAGTTGGCGACGAATAAGGAGCGCGATGTGGGATGTCGGCGCAATACCTCGTCGTCGCAAGGGCTTGAAGGCTGACGCGTGAACCGATGGCTGCCGCCTCTTTTTTTCGAATACTTGGGCTATTGAATCCGCCCGGTATCTCTTTTCCCCACGTTTCGGACGCTCGGAGCAAGCAGCATAGCCATCGCAAGCAGTACCATGGTCGCTCCAGAGCCGACGAACCATAACGGAGCTCCAAGCAGATCCGCAAAAACGGAGGGGGCCGCGAGGCCCATGGGCATGGCCCACGCCATGATGGTTCCGTAGAGGCCGAAAACGCGGCCTAGGTACTCAGGAGGTATCTGCTCCTGCATAAGGGCAGTCTGGGTTCCCGCGTACAACGGGGAGCATGCGCCCATAAGAAAGCTCGCCGGTAGGAAAACGGCGAACAGCGACGGGCCGATCAATCCGGATGCGATTGCGACGACGCCGAAGCCGGCGATCGCGGCGACCATGGTGAGCGACCTATTGCGGAACCCTCCCGTGGCCGCCAAAATGCCGGACCCAGCCAGCATGCCTGCGGAGAAAAGGACCTCCACCAAAGCAGCATCCCCCGTGCTACCGCCAAAATGTCCCAAGGTCATTATTGGGAACAATGCCGCGAGTGGGGAGAACGCGAAAGCGAAGACGAACCCGCACCAAAGAAGGGCGAACAGCCCCCTGTATCCCCTGATCAGCTTGTAGCCGTCCGAAATCTCAGAGAAAAGTTCTCGAACTTTATTGGAAAAGGACGAGCTGCGGTCGGCTTCGTCGAGTCCTCCTGCGTCTATCTGAGCGGCGAGGACAGCTAGAGAAGCGAAAAGCGCCCCCAGCACGTCGAGGGCAATCATGGCGGTAATGCCCGCCACAGGATAAATCACTGCCGCGAGCGCGGCGCCAAGAATGTATCCGGCGGACTGAATCGCCTGCATCACTCCCGATAGGCGAACGAGATGCTCTGGCGGGGCGAGATGGGGCGTGAGGGATTGGGAGGCCGGCGTGTAGAACGAAGTGCCAGCTGCGCGGAGAAACAGGGCGATGAGTATTGACCAGGCAGGTAAGCTGCCGGCCAACGAGGCAATCGCCAAGGCGGCGCCCACCGCGGCAACGAAGAGGTCGGCGCCGATGAGAACACGTTTCAAAGGCAGCCTGTCGACAACGGCGCCCGCAAGGACTCCGAACAAAGCAATCGGCAGAAAGCCTGCTAACGATGCCAGGGAGAGGAGGGAAGATGATTCTGTCGTGAGGGCGATATGCCAAATGAGACCCATTTGGAGAATCAAGCTCGTCAATGTCGACACGAGCTCCCCGCCCCATACGAAACAAATCTTAAATTGCCATGAATGGCACAGCGAAACAGACCTGCGCCGAGAGGTTTCAAATATCATGGTTATGTCCAATCGTGAAATGGCGTGCAGAAAAACAGCGCGACGCCACAACAGCGCCGCTTTCTAGGCGCTCATCCACGTGCGGAAAAGACCAACCACGACACCCCTCCTTTGTTAATTCGGTCTGGCAAACCATGTAATATTAACGAGGCTTGAGTTTGCCTGTCAAGAATCGACCATCGGAAAGGGCAATCCTCTCTGGCCATTCGATTCCTTTTGTATCTTTGGTTGCATAGGTGACCCGCCAGGGCTATTACGCGTGGAAGAGGCGCCTGCCGAGCTGGCCGATGAGGCGCTGAAGATGGCCCTGGTCAGGCGAAACGATCCCAAGGGATGCGTACATCATTCGGATAGTAAGAATGTTGCCAGCAGGTTTTGCGGCAACCGCAAAGGAGCCGTATCCTGCAGCTGGAATCACGTTGCAGCATCCTGACCCGCATTCCGATTGGCGGACGGCCCGCTTCGGCATCCTGACCAGCACAGCGATCGAGCCCTGTCATTCCTTGGATATGCCGGTTGCTCGGGGCGGTCCCGACGGAGGCCCTCGCCTCCCCGGTCCGTGACCCAAGAAGGGCAAGCATGCTGATCTGCATGGCTGGTTCCTCCTTTATGTAGACGACCATGCAAAGAAGGGACAACCGAGGAGGCAGGTTACTGATGCGGGCTCCCGCACGCCCATGACTACCCGACGGGCTGTTTTTCATCTCCGATGCCCGCATTGCAGCATGAACGAATGTGCCTCGACATCTCTGCTGGCATGGTACGACTGGGATCGCACCTCGACGCATCCTTGCGCATACTGCCTTCCAAGTTTCGAAACCGGGAAGGAAAGTGTATGTGAGCGACGATATCGGCGCCGATTCGACGCTCGAGAGGGAGATTGCGCCGATTCTATCCATCGGGGATGCATTCCCGAAGATTCTCATCACTCGCACGAGGCATGAGCCCCATACCCGGGAGGGCGTGCTCGTGCTGAATTTCGCGAGGTGGCTGCTTGGCGGGTAGGGTTCTGAACGTCGCATTGGGATATCGCGCGACAGGGCACGCAGGGCTGTTTGTGCCCGCACGGGAAACGCCGTCGCCATGCGGGCGGCCTGTCGTGTCCGATTAGCCTTTTGCTAAACAGGCTTACGCCAACTCATGGGCAAGCCACCTGAGACTATTCACTTTGCTTATCGTTGACAAAGACCTGTGGCCTGCGGTTTTGTGAACGGCTCGTAAGCCACCCGCGTCGACTCACTTACTGTTGAAGCTGGTGGTTTGCAGGCTCAAAGGCGGTTGAGTTTCAAAACGGGCGTTTTTCGGCGATATCGAGCCTCCAAAGGCGGCTCTCCGTGCCCCTTGGGACAAAAATAAAAACTCAATACTCTGAGTTTGAAAATGGTTTTTGAAGTTGTCCCAGCTTTTGTCCCCGAAGCCGATGAAACGCGACGTCGCGTCATTCAGCGGCACTCACTTCGAGATGCCGCCGAAAACTGGGTGCAACTGGAGTGACGAGACGGCAAAACTATAACCACCGAGTGGGAATAAGTTTTTGACCAAAAAATGCTGTTTGAACTGGGATTATTTTAGCTATTAACAGTCAACGACGGTACCTGATGGTGAACACAACCACCGGCGACTTCGAGGAATAACGAAGGGCGCGAGCCCCCGGAAACGAGGTTTTCCGGGGGCTCTTTTCTGCCTGTTTACCTGCGCAAACCGATTCGGATTATCCCGAAAAGGTGGAGCCCGCTTCTGAGGGCTACTAAGGGACGCTCAACCGCGTTGACCCAGAGGCAGTTTTGCAAGCCACCCGATATTATCCTCGCGAGATCGGCGGGCGTCGCGGGGCCGGTTTGTAATCACTTTGTAATCACCCCCTGTTTTCTGGGGACCGAAAACGCAAAACGCCAGGTCAGAAATAGGGAGTAAAGAACCATCCGAAAACGCCGGGGGAAGGCGTCCCGAAGGCGGTTTCGGAATGCCGAGCCGGGCAGAATCCGGGCGGAAAACGGCCCCGGATTATTCCGAAAGTGGCTTCCTGGCCGCCATTGGTCTCACCGTCCATGTTCCTGCCTGCCTTTCGTCTCGTAAGGCGGGCAAACATAAGGATGCCCGCACCAAACTGGTACGGACATCGTCGCAGCGTGTCACAAGGTGACGACTATGTTGAGGCCGCAGTCTTTAGCCAGGCAGAGGGAACTGGAAGCCGCTCATGTTAATGAATTCGATAATCTGCGCGAGCGCTGCAACAAATTGCACACCACCGTTAACTCCATGCAGAACGCTAAGCGTGCCTTTGAGCACACCACGTTTCGGCTCGCCGCTCTCCATCTGCACCCGAATGATCTCTACGCTATCGCGCACGTCTTCGACGCTTTCCGTATCCTCTATTTCATCCTCGGCAGCGGTGAGTATAGCGTTGAGCAAATCGCTCAGCTGGGCTTCGTTTATGCCATTGTTTTGAGTGGCATTGATGGTCGAACCACCAGCCGCCTGATTCATCTGCAAGTTCTGAACAGTGCCGATATTGTTGGTGACGGAGTCGCTGTTGTCGAGTCCCATTTCTATTCCAATCATGGTCAAGTGCTCAGTTATGTTCGCGATAAGGCGCCACACGACCTTGTCCAAGAAACCCTTGTACATGTCGGGATACTTGTTTCCACTCGCAAAGGTGTAGTAGAAGTAGCTTCTACCATGAATGTCCTGCGCAATCACCGCCTTGAGGATGAGGTAGACCTCTGCGCTCTCTTCCTCGGGTATTGTGCTGAAATTGATGAAGGTTACCCCAGGTTGCGCCGCTACCTCCCGAACGTCTTCATCAGCACCGAAACCCTCAGGCGTATGGTTGTTGACACAGTTATCGAGGTATTCCTTGATAACTGGCTCGCCTTCAATGCGGTCAAGGAACCGCTTGAAGGGAGCAGGCGACTCTTCCCAGTTCGAGCGCAAGAGGATGTTAGCTTCATGGTTGAAGCGATATAGGGTCTTTTTGAAATCGGTCTTATCGATCATTAAATTGCTCACCCCGCATAACGGACACACGTACATCGACATTGAAAGAAGGCGTGACACTTTCGACTGCATTCCGCAGTGCCTGCAGGTCGTAATGGCAAGCGCATCTATAGAAGGCTGCAAGACAGGCTCGTCATCAGGTCTAGGTGGTCTGCCCGCCTTGAACGACACTGCTTTGCCCTTGGTCTGCCGTTCGAGCTTCTTCATCTCCTTGTGAATCGCCTCGAAAGCCTTGTTCTTCGCGATGGTCATCGCAAGATCGACGACGTCCTCGGTCAGATAACTGTCGGACACGATGCCACAGGCTGGACAGCAGACTTCCAAAACGTCATCCGACTCGTAATCATTCGGTCTCAGCTTGAAGAACTCGCCGCATTGAGGGCATTGCAATAAGACAAACCCATCCTCATCGCAAGGTATCTTTATGGTGAAGCTAAAGTCGTCACTCATTGGCACCCCCACCGTCAATCTCTCTCAGCCTCAAAAGCCATCTCTTCACGCTCCCGTCCTCGAAGAACCTGAGCCCAGATATCTGGCCTCCTACATCCCTTCAATCAGCCGTTCGACTAGCAGGTGGGCGTCGGTCATGCCGGGCGCCGGGAAGGCGTCTTGGCAGCCTGCCCGCTTCATTCTTGCCGCCTCGACGGCTGACTTGACCTCGTCGAGGGAGAAACGGGTGGCACTCACGCGCTTGTCATAGCGGGGCCAGTAGCGTTTGAGGGTGGCATCGACCTTCTGTGGCGTGGTGCAGCCGTTGCCGCGCTCGAAGTGCATCACCAGGAACAGCTCGAACTTGGGGTTGCTGATGGCCAGGTGATGCCGTGGGTCGCTCGCCGCCCAGGAGAGCAGCTCGGCGAACTCGACGTCTCCCCAGGTGTCTACGTCCACCACGATCCACGCCTCGTCTCCCTTGCGGAAGTCCTCGGTGCGCATCGCCTTCTGGAAGCGCTTGAGCACCGCTGCGGGGTTGCGCCTGTCGGGGTGGACGTCCTTGGGAAACTTCACCGCCATCGATGCGCCTTTGAAGGCGTCCATGCGCAGGTAGTCCTTCTCCGTTTGCCCCTCGGCGCTCACCCAGCATACGGCGCGGTACTCGCGGCCGCCCGTCTTTCGCTTGAGCGATTCCTTATTTGATCTCCTAGCCACGGGCCGCCTCCTCCCGCAGCATCGGGATGCCGCCGAAGCGGCCGTCCAGGTAGCTGCGGATAAGGTCCTTGTCGTAGCGGATGCCGTCGAACTCGGTGAGCCCGACCAGCTCGGACTTGCCGTCCACGCCGCGCTGGGCTATGTACATCTCGTCGCGGCGCATCAGGGATTGGTCCATGAGCAGCAGGTCGTGGGTGGTGAACAGCAGCTGCTTGCGAGTGTCGGGCCCGCAGGTGGCCAGGAAGTCCTCCACCAGGCGCGTGGTCAGCATGGTGTGCAGGCACCGGTCCAGCTCGTCCACGACGTACACCTTGGATCCCACGGCGTCATCGGACCCCTGCAGGTCGAACAGCATGGGCAGCAGCCCCATCAGGCGCTGGGTGCCGGAGGACTCCATCCCCAGGCCGAAGCTGCGCTTCTCGCCGTCCGCGCCCTGGTGAAGGGTGCGCATGCGCTCCACCACCGGATGCCCATCGTCCACGTGCACCGTTATCATCTCGAAGCCGTAGTCACCGGGAGCTTTCTCCATGACCAAGGTCATTATCTCGTCGGCCTCGAGCCCGGCCACTCTCTTGCGAAGCTTTGCGCTTTTCGGCAGCGCGTCGAGATCGAGGCGCTCTCCGGTCAGCCCGCAAATACCGGTGTCCAGGCGGGAGAGCGTGTCCTCGGCATATTCGAAGAAGCCCTCGCGGGTTCCCGCGGCGTTGGCGAAGGTCCAGGCATGGGACTCCACGCCTACGAGCTGCAGCGTGTCGGCAAACCAATCGTAGGCCTCCTGCAACGTTTCGACGTTCTGGGAGACGGCGCTGCCGAGGAAGGTCTGGTTGCGGCGGGTCGACTTGCCCACGAACTCTAGGAAGTCGGAGGGACCGAGGCATGACTCGTTGAAGATGTACTTGCCGTCCTCCGAAAGCTCGTCGCGCTCGAAGATGTCGATACTCTCCTTCTCGAGCACGCGCTCGAGCGACTCGTAGGAAACACCATCCAGGGTCGCCTCAACGACGTAGCGGTAGACGGTCCTGCCCGCCAGGAACGTGACGTCGAAGACGGTCGGCTCCGATGCCGATTCCCTCTCTAGCATGAAGGGCTCTATGGGAAGGAGCTCGTCCACGCCGATTTCGCCCGTGACCATGTGCTTGAGCGCGGCCATCCCCTTGAACAGGCCCGTCTTGCCGGACGCGTTGCCTCCGTAGACAGCGGCAACCGGCAGGGCCTTCTTGCTGCGGAACCCAGGGATCTTGGCCAGCGTCCGAGCATGCTGGCGCTCGAGCGAGGCGACCATGTTCAGCGACGCCTCGTCGCGGTATGACATCCAATTGCCCACGGTGAAGTTCAGTAGCATTTCCTTTTCCTTTCGAATCGTTGAATGAGATTATATCTCTTTCGTTGCATTAATCAAGGAAGGGTTCCGAGACAGAGCAGGCATGCGCGGTTTACGGAAGAAGGAGAAGGAAGGCAGAATAATGCAGGGAAGTCGTAGATTCGCAACTTCCCTGCATTAGAAATACCGGTCTAGCCCTCAGACAGGGCGATTCGGATGCAACGGATTTGCCAAATGGCTTTTTCCTTGCGAAAGAAAGTGCCTCTCCGGCACGAAGGGCCAAGGGCCTCAACCCACATCGAGCTGTGCGTATACGACCGTCCTGGAACTCCGAGTGTGGTAGCCCCATGTCAACCGAGGGCAAAGGCATGATGTACAGGATGAGAGACGGCAGCATCGTCTCCCATAGACTTGTTTCTTCTTCGAAGGGCAAATCCCCGGTTGTCGAATTGAAAGCGAGGAACGCTCCTGGAATTAAGTCCCTGAAGATACACTTCGTCAGAAAGGGAAAGTGATGGCAATGGAACACGCTAATAAAAGATTCAACCACGCAGAAGAGCTGCTCCTGAAGCAGATGAAGGGCTCCAAGCTGCTCACTATCGATGCAGTTCTGGCGGCTCCTCCCGACAACAGCTGGAATACCGTCCGCCTGCACTTCGAGGGCTTTGACATCGACGTCAACAACTTCCTGAACAACATCGTCGTTGACGAGTTCGGCACGCTCGAAGAGTTTGGCTTGCTGTCAGTTGTTGAATCTTCGGAGGAAATGCTCAGCATCCCCGAAGTGGGGGCTGATACGACCACGTTCGAAGTCAACGAGACTATCGTCGCTGTTACCGTTGTCAACGACGTTGCAGATATCTATGGCGAAGGCTCCCTGGTCGCAAAGCTTGAGTATCCACAGGCCATCGCCCTCCATACGGATTCGGGCATCATCATGCTCGACAAGGAGGTCTGGTTCTCCGAAATGATAGTTCTCAAGAATGGCGAGAGAATCGAGAACCTCTTGTACGATGAGTCTGTCAACTGGGAAGACGATCCCGACGAGGACCCTTCAACCCATTTTGAGTTCCGTACGGAAATTCAAAGCCTGTAGTTCTCGAGGTCAGCCCCCTGTTGGGACAAACTGTCTCAGCAGAGAGTAATTTCAACCTTTAGCCGATTAGCAACAAGCCATCTGCATTTATTCCAAACGAATACTTCAGATGGCTTATTGCGTTGAGCTGCGGTTTACTCTCAAAGCGTAAACCACTTGCGATTATTCACTTGCAACTTACGCTGGTGGCAAGCCGCTTTTCAGGTCGAGCTGGACTGATTTCGGGATCGAATCAGCCGTTTTCGCTCCGCAGCCGGCAACTGGGACAAAAATGAAACTCAACACCACTGAGTTGAATTTGAGTTTCATGGAAGAGAGCAGTGCTGTCCCAGTTTGGTGCCGTGGCGTACCGCAGAGTGCCGTTGCGTCCGTTTTTTGTGGGCGAGACACCACCAGATAGACGAGAAGTGATTCTCGTCGTACTGAGTGGGAATAGTAAATAGCTCTTTGCGAGGGAGGTCGGATGCGGCCTCCCTCGTTTTTTATTTGCGTGCCATGGATGCTTGTGCATTGTGGTGTATGTGGTACATGCAAACCAGCCACGCAATCTCTCAAGCTGTTTAGCTGGGATTATTGTTTGCTGGTATTTTTTAAAGTGTTTTCAATTACCGAAGTAACGCCATCAATTTATTTCAATTAATGCTGACCGGCAGATCGCGTCCGCCCGCAAGAGGCCGCTCGGACTGGTACTCAAAATGTACTCACGACGTTTTGAGTATCGATTTGCTGGTACTCACAGACGGAAAAAACGACTGTCTACCTCGATATAT
The DNA here is from genome assembly GCA_900544205.1 of uncultured Collinsella sp. Classification (GTDB taxonomy): domain Bacteria; phylum Actinomycetota; class Coriobacteriia; order Coriobacteriales; family Coriobacteriaceae; genus Collinsella. The sequence continues at coordinate 54,626 of UQUG01000003.1, read as the reverse complement.
TCGTTATCCCCAACGATTCGTCAACGAATACTGACTAGTGATTGAGTGATGCATGGCTCAAATTGGCATACGTAATTACGTAATTACGTATTCTGAAGTAAAATGATTTCGGTCAATTAAGGAACGTAGAACAGGTCAATTCGGAGGGGCGATCATGGAGGAAGATCAGGCTGTTCATGCCGAAAGGGAGCTAGATAAGTTCACGCTCTCGATAACCCGCGAGGATAAGCGGGCTCTTAAGTCCTATGCCGCGCGCCAGGATAAGACGGTGGCTAAAGTCCTGCGCGAATGGATTGACGAGAAGTGCAAGGGGGAGAAGTGATGTCTCAGACGGCGCAAGCGGTCGTTCAGAACCTTGTTGATCGCGCTGTCAAGTTGGGCGATCGTCAGCTCGCTGCCGACATCCGCGCCTTTGCGGCGCAGCGCCAGTTTGGGCTTGTGTTCGAACACAACCGTCCAGAGCGACTTCGCCTTTATGGCAAACCTATCATGGAGGGCGATGTCGTACAGGTGCTTCCCGAGCGTGGTAAAAAAGAGGACTCTAGCTCCCAACTGCTTTGGTTGGTAAATACCGTTCGGGGGGGGGTTGCTGATCTAAAGCCATATCAATCGCCCTCATATGACGAAAACGAATGTGAGCCCCGCTCCGTTGCCGTCGACGATGTCGTGCCTGTTGCTGAGTATGACCAGCCGATTTATGCTGGCCTCAAAGAAACTGGGCGCGTCGAGCGCGCTGGCGATAAGCCCTATCAAGTAGTCATTAACGGCGAGAACTACCATGCTCTTGAAACCTTGGCCTTTGCCTATGCAGGCAAAGTGGACTGCATATATATTGACCCGCCCTATAACACTGGCGCCCGCGACTGGAAATACAACAACGATTACGTCGACGGCTCCGACGCCTATCGCCATTCCAAGTGGCTTGCCTTCATGGAGCGCCGCCTCAAACTCGCCAAGCAGCTGCTCAACCCTAACGATTCCGTACTCATCGTGACGATCGACGAGAAGGAGTACGCAAGGCTTGAGCTTCTTTTAGAGAGCGTTTTTCCCAACGCGACCGGTATCCAGACAGTTTCAATCACCATAAACAAGAACGGGGTTGCCCGCGGCAACCAGTTCAAGAGAGCTGACGAGTACGCTGTCTTCTGCTTTTTTGGTACCGCCGCGCCGTGCCAAGTGGACCGCAGACTCTATTCCGTTGAGTTCGGAGAACTTGAGGAAAAAGTGGCTGATGACGCGTCGAGCAGCCGCTCCCAACGTAAAGTACGTTGGGAGCGGCTGCTGAGGGGCGGTCCCAATGCCGCTCGTACCGCAAGGCCGAACCTCTTTTACCCCATCTATATCGATGAGGAGACCGCGACCATTAAGGAGCTCGGCGCTTCTCTCCCCCTTGAACAAGACTGGACAAAGATACCGACAAAAACGGGTCTCAGGGCAGTTTGGCCTATTAGGACCGATGGCCGAGAGGCGACTTGGAGGATCTCCCAAAATGCTCTACAGGCCAAGCTTGATCGCGGGTGCGCAAAAGTAGGTGAGTACAACAGAAAGAGTGATCGGTACTCCCTCCTTTACCTAGGAGATTCCCAAGAGGAGCGTCTCAAGAATGGAGAAATTAAACTCATCGGCAAGGCTGAGGATGGGTCCTTGCTTCTCGAAGAGCAGGGAGAGCGCTCTGCCATTCCAACAACCGTTTGGAGTGGCACACAGTTCTCTGCCGGTGAATACGGGAGCCGATATATCAAAAAGTTCATCGGCGATAGGCGCTTCACATTTCCAAAGTCCCTTTATGCGACCGAGCTCTCAATCGCTTCCGTTGTTGCCGACAAGCCCGACGCCCTTGTAGTCGATTTCTTCTCAGGATCGGGCACCACGGCACATGCCGTCATGCGCTTGAACCATCAGGACGGCGGGCGCAGGCGCTCCATCAGCGTAACGAACAACGAGGTCTCCGAGGACGAATCCAAAAAGCTCACCAAGCGCGGTCTTCGTCAGGGCGACCCCGAATGGGAGGCACTGGGCATCTGCCAGTACGTTACCAAACCTCGCGTCACGGCGGCCATCACGGGCAAGACGCCCGAGGGCGATCCCATCAAGGGTGACTACAAGTTCACCGACGAGTTCCCCATGGCCGACGGCTTCGAGGAAAACGCCGTCTTCTTCGACCTCACCTACGAAGACCCAGACGCCGTCGAGCTGGGCGTGGCCTTCGAGGAGATCGCGCCCCTGCTCTGGCTGCGCGCTGGTTCGCGTGGCAGCATCATCAAGCACGAGCAGCCGGGCTTTGCCATGGCCGACGCCTACGCCGTCCTTTTCGACTTTGCTTCGGTCGGCGCTTTCATAGACGCCGTCAAGCAGAATGCCAGCATAGGGTGCGCCTATGTGATCACGGACGACACGGCTCGATACGCCTCCGTCAAGGCACAACTGCCTGGGCTCGACGTCGTCCGCCTGTACGAGAACTACCTGCAATCGTTCAAGATTGCCGCCGAGGATGCGGTGAGGTAAACATGAGAGTCGAACTTAAGGATTTCCAAGCCGGTGCGGTCGCGACCCTGGCGAACAAGTTGCAGTCGATGCGCCGACGCTACGAGCAGGACGGCGAGCTGTCCTCGATATGCCTCGCATCTCCCACAGGGTCGGGCAAAACGGTCATGTGCGCAGCGACGATCGAAGCGCTCTTCTTCGGAGACGACGATCTGAGCCTCATGCCCGACGAGAATGCCGTCGTTCTTTGGCTCTCGGATTCCCCGAGCCTGAACGAGCAGACGAGCGTGCGTTTCTCAAACGTGGCGGACAAGCTAGCAGACAGCATCCTCGACAGGCGCCACCTGGTCACAATTACCAACGACTTCGGAGCCGCGCATGACATTCTCGAGCCGCGCCACGTCTATTTCCTCAGCAAGGACCTACTCAGTAAGAACGGCCTGCTCACCAAGGGTAGTGAGGCCAACTCCGGCCGCGTGTTCTGGGACATCCTTGACCGCACCATCAGGGATCCGGAGCGTAACCTCTATCTGTTCATAGACGAGGCCCACCGCGGCCTGGGGGCCAATGCCTCGAGCGAGCGCGGCACCGCGACGATTTACGCCAGCCTCATTGATGGGCTCGACGGCCGTGCAGCGATGCCCATCGTCGTCGGGGTCTCTGCCACGCCGCAGAGGTTCGAGGCGGCCATGGACCAGCGCGCCGATCGCGTGCGTATGCCAAAGGTCGCTGTGACCCCTCGCGAGGTCCAGGAGTCAGGTCTGCTCAAGGACATCATCGAGTTGCGCGTGCCAGAGAAGGACGACCCAGTCGAGCACCAGTACCTCACTATGGCGTGCGAGCGCTATGCCTTGGCCTGCCGCGAGTGGGGCGAGTACTGTGCCCGTGAGGGCGAGAGTCCCGTCAACCCGCTGCTGCTCATCCAAGCGGCGGACAACGTGAGCAGCTCGGCCCTGACCGAGATGTGCGACCAGATCACCGGCCTGGTTCCCGGCCTTTCCGAGGCGATGTCGTTCGCCAACGTCTTCGGCGAGCATAAGGACATCGCGGCGGGAAAATACCTCATTCCCTATGTCGAGCCCGAGTTCGTTCAGGACACCTCGCGCATTCGCGTGCTCTTCGCCAAGGAGGCTGTCTCCAACGGATGGGACTGCCCGCGAGCGGAGGTCATATTCTCGCAGCGCAGGCGTTCGGACTCGACCTATATCGCACAGCTCGTGGGACGTATGGTACGCACTCCACTTGCGCGGCGCATCGAATCCGATGATCTTTTGAACTCCGTCGCCTGCTACCTGCCCCAGTTCAATCCCGAGAGCACTCAGGACGTGGTCGACTACCTCATGGGCCGCAAGGACGACATGGGCGAGAGCTCCATCGGTAAGCAGAATATCGTTCTCAACCCCGTGACTATCACGGCGGCTGCGCCCAAGTCAGAAGCCGACTATCAACAGGAGCTCAAGGCGTACGAGGAGAACGAGAAGGCCATCGAGGCGGCGCGGCAGGCACAACCCGGCTACCAGGCGCCGCTTGGCGGCATCGCGATTCAGGAGCCGTTGGACATGCAGGGAACGCAGCCCTCGCTTGCCTCGGCGGTCAGGCCCGTCGGCGTCCCGGCGCCAGAAGCGGAGCTGGCGCCTCAGTCCGCAACGGGCAACTACGTTGCAGCATCTGCCCCGCAGCAACCTGCGACACCTGAGCCAAGTTCCACACAGACCGAGCCGACCCAGCCCGTCTCGGTCGTAAAACCCGTGCCCATGGCAAAGCCCAAGCCGCCCACCAAGCGCGAGCAGTCTTTCACGCATCAGGAGTGGCGGGGCATCCGCACAGCCTTCGATTCCATCCCCGTCCAGCGCATTCCGAAGAAGGCTAGAAACGAATTCCAGAGCCTGGTTAAGACGGCGACTCTGCTTGTCGAGACTGGCCTCGATGTCAATGCCGCGGCCGACGTGAAAAAACAGTTCGTCCAGAAGCTCAAGGGATACATCGTTGCTAACGAGGACGAGTACCGCGAAACCAAACACGACGTAGAGGTTGCCGAGACCGTCAAGATCACGCTCGACAAGCTCAACGAGACCGAGGACCAGGAGCAGGAGGAGGCCCGCACGGACGCCGAGGGCCTTAGAAAGGCCGCCCGCGACGCCGACATGCATTTCACTAAGGAGTTTGCGAATGAGTATCGTCGCGCCAACTTCAAGGAGCTTGGGCGGCCCGAGTGCGATCTGCGCCTTGCCGCAGCGGTGCGCACGCAGGCCATCGTTGATGCGCTCGAGGGCTGGGCGGCTCAATGCCGAAAGGAATACTTCGATAAGGTCGATGGATCTGGCGATTATGACTACCTTAACGACGCGGCAAAGCAACGCTACGACGAACTGGCCCGTGAAACCGAGGGCAAGCGTCTCACAAAGATAGAGTGGCCCACGTCTACCAGCACGTCGGATGACTTCGCTAAGTATCCGTGCCATATAGTGCAGAAAGAGGACGGCCTCTGCCCGCTCGACCTGAACCCGGCGGAAGACTATATCGTTAGGAACGAATTGGCAAAGAATCGCACGGTTGCCTTCTATCGCAATCCGTCGGGCAGCATGTCTGCCAAGGCGTTTTCGATTCCGTACATGTCGTCGGTGGGACGCAAAGCCCTGCATCCAGATTTCCTCTTCTTCGTGAAGGATGCAGAGGGCGTCATCAGGCCGTCCATCGTCGACCCCCACGGCGAGTTCCTCGGCGACACACTGGCAAAGCTCAGGGGTTACGTGACCTACTTGTGCGAGTACCCTGATGTCTTCAAACAGGTGCTCTTTGTGGGGGATATGGGAAACGATGAGTACAAGGTGCTCAACCTCCTACGCCCCGAGGTCCAGGATGCCATCATGTCCTATAACGATGTCGACTGTAAGGCGCTCTTCTACGGCTCCTTCGCAAACGACTATCACTAGTATCGTCGGGATTTGCCCAGCGGGCGTCTCGGATCATATACCAGAACCGAATTAGTAAGGCTCGCTAAGGCGGCCGTCCGTTAGGGGCGGCCGCCTCTCTTCAGTCTCGACCCATGATTTCCAACGTTTCGGCGGCATTTGCCGATCATGACCTCGTATCCGTTACGTGGGTGGCACCTCCGCTACGCCGCGTCAAGGGGCCCATGAGACCCCGCACAAACCTCCGCTTCGCTCCGGTTGGTGGAGGTGTCATGGACTCCCTTGACCCGTCTTCGCTCCGGTGCGGCTTTGCAGGGAGCAAAGCCGACGACGACGCGCGGCGTCGCCATTCGGCTTTGCCCGCAAGGGCGAGATGTTCAGGGCAGCGTGCCCGGAAACGGAGGAAGACATGCAGGAGCTGATGACGAGGGAGATTGCGGAGGGGCTGCCGAGGCTCTATGAGCAAGACGGCGCGGAAGACCCCACGGTATACGTCCACTACTTCTCGTGCGTGAACGGATGGGACTGGTGGCTGCTCGAGTTCGATGGGACGGACGAGGCGTTCGGCCTCGTCGAGGGCTATGACGATGAGCTCGGTTACTTCAGCATCAAGGAGATGGAGGAGCTGAACCACCAAATGGGGTTCGCCGCCGTCGAGCGCGACGAGCACTTCGAGCCGAAGCCGCTCAGCGCCGTCAGAGGGAGGTAGCTCCATGGAGATGGACGAGTTTGACGCCGTAGGCAGATTCGGCAAGTCCCCGGGCGGAGCCGTCGGGCTGACTGTCGTCGTCGAGTTTGAGTCGGGCGGCGAGGGCGGGGCGTTCGAGGTGGGCACTGCTCCGGAGGGGTCGCCCGAACTCGGGCGACTCGTCTCAGACGCACGCGACGAGGCCGACGCCTTGGTGGAGGACGGGGGCGGATGGGCTGCCGTCCGCATCGGATTCGGCGACGTGGAGAGCATCGACTGCGAGAGCGGCCGGACCGTGCACGTTGCCGGAGAGGGGTGAAGCGCACACAGAGAACGCGGGCATGCCATCGGCGTGCCCGCGCCAGCTTTTCCGGGGATGCCTCGCGCCATCCCCGAACCCCTGCGCGCCAAGGGGCGGTGCCCCTTGGAACCTTGGCCAAGGTGACTCGGGGGACATGGAGGATACCGGAGCGCGTGCGTCCGGCGGTATCAATAGAACTCAATCTGATGCTTGACCGCTACGGCCTAGAATTCGGCGGCTTCCGCTACTTCGTGGCACCGCAGGAACAAGTGTAGTATGCCGCAGAATCTGTAATCGTAACCGTTTCCTCCCATGCCGCAGAATCTGTAATCGTAACCGTCTCATCGTATGCTGCGGAATCCGTCACGGTACGCGGCTCCGAATGCCATGCTCCACATGCTGCATTCCCCGCCAACATGGCACTTTTCGCATGACTCCGCTCGTTACCCGTAATATCCGCACCGCATCCATTACAGATTGAACGAGACTCCGTATGAGTCACCGCCGGATGATGCACGGTCTCCGTATGGGTCACTGCGGGATGGAACACCTTCTCCGTATGGGTCACTGCGGGATGGTAGATATCATACTTATGGACATGCGCCGGGGTGTCATCCTTCTTCGAGGAGCTACCGGAGTTGCTATTGTTGCTTCCACTCGGCTTGCTGTCGGAACCGCTGTTCCCATTATCCTTCTTGGAGCCGTTGGATGAGCCTGAATCGCTCTTCTTGCTGTCGGAAGTTTCCGGGGTCTTCGCGTCGGACTTCTCTTCCTTGGCGGTCTCCTGCGCCTTCTCGGTCTCCTTCTCGACGGCACCGGCATCGGCATTCGGGTTCTTCTTGATGTTGTTCTCGAACTTCTTCACAACCTCAGCGCCCTTGTCACCGGTCAGGGTGGAATCGCCCTTCTTCACGGCTTCCGCAACGTCCTTGGCGATGGCTGTCAGGTCATCTTTCGTTACCTTGTCCGCATCCACCTTATCGAAAGTCACGCCTGTGGCAACTGTCTTGTCGGCTTTTCCGGCGGTAACCTTCTTCGATGGCACCTTATAGATTGAGCCGTCGGCGTTCACCGGTGAGATGAATGTGACGGTATAGGTACCGGACTCACCGACCTTCACGGTCACCTGCTTGTTCGCGGCGATAGCAGTGTAGAAGTCCACTTCCCCGTCCGCATCCTCTATATGGGCGATGACGGGCGTGGAGGTGTCCGCATCCCAGCCGTCAGCCTTCACCTCAAGGGATAGCACCATGTCCTGCTCCTCATCGTCCTTCGACTGCGACACCGCAGGGGCATTGGAATCTCCCGTCCAACTGGCATGTGAGATAGCGTAAGCCCCGCAGCCGATGAGAAGCGCCGCACAGAGGATTCCTGCACCAGCCGCGCAGACCTGTTTACGGGAGAACTCGCGCCCGAAGAGCTTGATTCGACCGCTATTTTCCATTCGTGAACACCGGGTCATACATCGTCTCTCCCAGCTTCAGAACCAGGCTGTCGTTACGTTTCTCGAGGGTATAGGCCACCGACGCCCCATCGGCCGTCAGCTCGCCCTTGTAAACGAGCGGGCGCGGTGTCGAGTCGGTATCCTTCGCCCTCTGGTCTTTGACCGTGAGGCTGTACTTTCCCGAATGGTCCGATGCGGCCCATTCGTCATCACTGGGACCTTGAGTGAACAGATAGCCCTTTTGGTTATACGACGCCTTCTTGAATGCGATCTTTCCGCTGTCGAAGTTGATCTCCTCGGGGCTCGCCATGGACTCCGGCCGGTTCGAGCGTTCCCATTCCTGCGATTCAAGCAGCTCTTTGACGCGGGCGACCGCCTTGCCGGTGTAGTCCTCGTAGTACTTCTTCGCATCGTCCTCGCTCAGGAAATAGCGCTCGCCGTACTCCTCGTCGCCAGAGGGGATATAGGCATCCGCATCGTCGGCCTTCTTGAGCGTCAGGGTACCGAGCTCGCTTGAGCTCAATACGATGTTCTCGTCTTCCTGCCTCCACGTTCCCGAGGACTCGAACGACCCTGCGTAATGCCAGCCGTCCCCGTCGTCGAAGGTGATCGTCGTCTCGGAACCCAGCTTGTTATTCGTCATCTTCCCGAGGGCGACGTTGTCGCAGACCGATATGTAATAGAGCGTCTTTCCCTTCACTCCCGTCGGTCCGCATCCGCTCAAGCCGCTCAATCCGGCAATCGACATCAGTCCGACAGCGCCCAAAAAGCCGCGCCGGGATACATTCATCGCCATGGCAGTTCTCCTTTGATTCGTAGATGGTACTTACGGCGATCCCTTCAACCTGGAAAAGGGCCACGTGAGCATTGTATTGCAAATTGTCACTTATATAGGTGTGACTCATATAGGTCCGACTCAAATCATTGGCACCACCAGTCGGGAGGTACCAATGACTCAGCTAGATGCAAAAATGAAAGTCGGACTTCGCATCAAGGAATTGAGAAACGCTCTTGGATACAGCCAGGAAGCCCTTGCGTACTCGATAGAGATGTCTCGAACCTATTTTGCCGAGGTCGAAACCGGGAAACGGAACATCTCGATCGAGAACATAGAGCGCATAGCAAGGGGCCTTGGTGTTTCTCTAAGGGAGTTTTTCGATTCCGACCTGTTTACGGGGTGACTCGGTGACGGATCGCTGAAAAAATCTGTGGATGCGCGGTGCTGCTTCTCTTTATGCTATTCGAATATCGCGAGACCTGTTGACTTCTATTTCCGCCACGAATCGGCGGTGCAGGATAAGGCTCCACTACGTTTCGCCGGAGGCAAACGGCGCAACTCGGCGAGCCGAGTTCGAAAGCGCAGGTAGATGCCTGCGCCTAAAACGAAAAACACCCGCATCCACGTGTAGCGCGCGGGCGCGGGTGCGTAGTTGATTGGGGCGTTTCCGCTGGATATGGGCGATTACGCGGCTAGAAGCCCTCGGGAACGTAACCTGCGGCCGTTTTCGGCTTCGTCGGCGCTGTCGACGTGGCGTCGGGGGCGGTCGGGCCCCGCCAAACCCTCGGTGCCGTCTCGTTCCTGATCTTGCGGCGAGCGGTTGATCGCTCCATGAGTGTTCGTTCGGCATCGGGTGACGTCATCCCGAGCATGGGTCCCACGAAAGTCTCGGTAACGTCCCTGCTGGGGAAGGCCATGGGTACGCCGTCGTGGATCACGAGGGCTCCCGTCTCGCGGCCGGTCCAACGCTGGAGCTCGTCGGGCGTGATGAGCGGCCTGCGCACGAGTCCCTCGCTCGTGCCCGTCGAGCCGGTGTTCGTTCCCTTAGTTCGGCTCGTGGACTGCGCGACCGCCGTGTAGGAGCCCATCGACTCCGAGAGCTTGCGCGCGGTGTCGAGGTTGGAGCAGGAGAGAACGACCTTGTCCTTGAGGAGGTCGAGAATCGTCTCGGCCTCTTCTCGGCTGTAGCCGGAGACGGACTGGAGCTGGAGGAGCGACTGACAGAACCAGAGAACATGGACGCCTTCCGAGCGCATCTCTCCCAGGTCCTGGACGATCCTCTCGTTGCGGCCGAGGGAGGCCGCCTCATCGAGGAGGAGGACGGTCTCGACGGGGCAGCGCCCGGCATGGCCCGCGGCGCAGGAGCGCAGCGCCGAGAGCGCTTGGGAAACGAACGTCTGGACGAGTCGCTTGTAGTTGCCCGTTGCAGAGGATGATGAGATGAAGACCACCGTGGGCTCCTCGCCGATGCCCCCGAGGCCGCACTCGTCATCGTGGAGCATCCGAGCCACGTTGCCGTCGACGTACTCGGTGAGGCAGTTGCTCAAGGTCGAGACGATGCCGGGCCCGCCCCCGTGCTCACCGTTGAGCCCGCCGAGGAAGGGGAGCGCGGGGTCTTCCGCGGGCAAAGACGCCGCCAGGGCGGCGATGCGGTCAAGCGGTCCCTGGTCGCCCGACGGCGAGATCGCGGCAGCGACGGACATGACGGTCTTCTCGTCTTCCGGGATGGACGCGTCCTCGATGAGGGCGAGGGAGATACCGACGAAGAGGTTCCGAGCGCCGTCGTAGAAGAACGGTTGGCTTTTCGACGGCGCGGGCACGATGCAGCGTGCGAGCTCACGCAGCTCCCGTGCACAGCCGCCGGCCCCCTCCGCCCCAAAGGCCTCCTTTGCCCTCTCGAGCGGATCGAATCGTACTGAGGATGCAGGCGCGTCGAACATCACGTCGACGATGCGGTGAGTGCCCGTCTTCTCGAACACAGGCTCAAGGAAGGCCCTGAGCTCGCCCTTGATGTCGTTGATGATGAGGGAGCGGCCTTGCTCAAAGTTTGCCAAGGCTGACAAAATGGCGACGCGGCGGCTCTTGCCCTCGCCGCTCTCGGCGAGGACGCAGGCATGGACCGAGTCGATGAGCCTGACGCTCCTCCCGATCTCGCCCACGACCAACGTGCCGCCCGAGGGCTTGCCGCCCTCCTGCCATGACTCGCTCCTGCGCTTAAGCTCGCTGTGCGCCGAGACGAGCCTCGCGTCGCCGTGGATGGGCGCGCCCGGCGCACGACGCCCGCCGACCCAGGTCCCGTCGTGGAACCAACGCGACCAGTCGAGATGGCTCCAGATGCCGACGGCTATTGAGACAGTGAGGGTTGCCGCGCACCCCACGAGGAAGACATCGTCCCGGATCAGCTCCGGCAGGACTTCGAGCGGGTTTTGGAACATGGTGCCGGGGAGTTCGGGCACTGCGGCCATCCCGAAGCTCGTGAGCGTCGCGGCGATGCCGACGACCCATGCTTCCAGCCAGCGCCATGCCGCCGGCAGCAGGACGAGCGCGATCGCGGCCCCAGCGGCCGCGCCGGCGGCGACACAGCGCTTGAGGTGCGCGCCCTCGTCGACGTTGAAGCTCTTCTGCTTGCTCATAGAATCATTCCCTTCACTATTGTTTTCGCTGAGTCGAGCACGATGCCCGCCGCATCGCCCCTGATCGCGGCCGATACGGCGGCTGCGAGCGCCCTCGCGAGCGCGCGCTCGGCCTTCTGGCCGACTTCGTCTGACAGGTCCTTCTTGCCTTTGGGACCCTCTGTTGCGGACGCGAGCGCTTTGGCAAGGGCCCTGCCCACAGCAACGGGGGCTTTTGCCATGGAAAGCGCGTAGGACGGGCACGACCGGAGGCATCTCTCCGGGATGGGCCCGCGCTCGCGGACGGCTTCTCGCGCGCCCTCCAGGTCTTTTCCGGTGACGCAGGCGCGGACCTCGCCGACGAGCGGCCTCATGCGCTTGCGCTCCGTTGCGGGCCCGTCGTCCGGCCTTGCGGACCTTATCGGTTCCCTTTCGGGGTCCGTTGCCCGGTCGGGTGCGATGACCCTCAGCAGGGCGTTGCCCTGGCGCGCGCGTAGCTCGTGCATGGCGTCGTTCAAGTAGCGGTCCTGCGCAACACCTTCGAGCCCCTTGAGGCCGGCGCAGCGCTCCACGGACTCGCGGTAAGCCGCGCTCGCCTCCTTGATTTCAGGGTGCCTCGACCCTGCTTCCTCGATTGCGGCATCGACGGCCTTGGCGACATCTGGGTGCCAGCGGCGGAGGTGCGCGTAGGAGATGCGGCCGTCCGCAGGCAGCGTGACGCCAATCTCATCGGCGGGGATATGGCGGACGGCGTCGACCGCCCGCGACCTCGCGAGGTCGCGGGCCTCGTGCTCGGCCGCGAGCGCCGGGACCAGGGCCGCGTCGGTGAGCGCGTTCCTTGCCCGGTCGAGCCTGTTGCGGGCCATGAGCGAATCGAACGAGCCGTCGGACGACCAGGCAATAACGTGCACGTGCTTGGAATTCGGGTGGTTCTCGTGCTCGGCGGCTACCCAACGGACGCTGGACTCGGGGATGCCCATTGCCTCGGCAAGCGCCGGCGTGAGGTTTCGGCGGCAGAAGCGCTGCCAGTCCTCCTTGCATGCGAGATCGAGCTCGCACGCCTCGTCCCTGCGGACGCTGAGCACAACGGTGGCAATCGCACCGTCGGCCTTTTCGAGCTCCCTGCGGGCCGTGCGGAGCTGGACGGCCCCGTTCTGGTCGAAGAGCGCGGTCGACCCGGGCCTCTCGGCGCAGTAGCCGACGATCCCCATCCTCTCGGCGAGCTCGGAGCGCCTGAGATCGTCGACGGTGGCGGATTTGTCGGCCCCCTCGCGCGTGGCGACGTACTCGACGTTGTTGGTGATGACGGCGGAACGCCCGCGCGACCCGGAGAGGTGCACACGGGCGTTCACAACGAGGCTGCTACGACTTGCCATCTGAAAGGCGCTCCCTCGCCTCCGAGAGCGTCATGCCGCGCTGCATGAGGCCGGCCTGCTTGTCGTAGGCGGCGTAGATGTCCGAGGCGCTCACGCCGTCCAGGCCATTGAACGTGCCCTTCTCGATCTCGACGGCGGCGATCGCTGCGACGATCGAGGCACGCGTGGCGCGGTGCACAACGCGCGCGATGCGGTCCTCCTGCTCGGCGTTGCGCTCGCCGAGCGTGCGGTCGAGTTGCTCCAGCAGTGGCTGCATGACGCCGCGCAGATAGGTTCCGAGCTCGGTGGAGTAGAGCGCCAGGCCGTCGGAGGCGAGCCCAGCGGCGATGAGCTCGCGGGCGGCTGCACTGTCGCTAAGATCCTTTGAAACCCCGTAGGCGTGGAGGCGGCGATACGCCTTGTTAGGGAGTCGGAGGCTCATGACCTTCGACCCGTCTTTTCCGATGGCCATCTTAGAGTCCCTCGTTCGGGAGGGGCGCGCCGACAGCGCGGAGGGCGGCGATGTTCTCGGGCGTGCGCTCGTAGGTCTTAGGCCAGAAGGTGACGGGCATCATGGCGAGGTCATCGCGGGGGATGCCGTAGGCGAAGAGGTAGGCCTCGATGGCGTCGCCGTATTCTGCATCGTTGACGCGGTAGGCATCGGTGAAGAAGATGCCGGTCGGGTCGTCGTTGCTGCCTTTGACGAAGTAGACGCCGTTCCCGCCTTCCTTGAACGGGTTCAGAATCTTGAAATCAGGCTTCGCGTAGTAGGCGATTCCTGCACGGACGATGCGCGTGAAGCCCGGATGCTCGACGGGCCGCGCCGCGCGTGCGAAGCCCAGGTCGGGGTCGGACTCCAGCAGATGGGAGAGCACGGAGCCGACGGCGTCGTCCTTGTGCTTGGGGACGGTCCCGAGGAGGTCGTCGAGATGCGATTTGGTTTTCTTGACAAGTTCCATCATGGTTTTCCTCTCTGCCGGTGCCGTATGGGTACCGGTGGTTCATTTGAGGGTCTTTGCTGATGATGCTTCTAGCTGCGGCGAAACGTTGCGGTGCCGAAGGTGCCAAAGAACAGGAAAGAGTTTCTGGGCCTATGGCACCTTTGGCACCATCGAGAGACTTTGCAGGTGAGGGGGGCGACCGAGGTGCCGCAACGGCATGTTGCGGCACCTCTATCGGCCCTAATCCGTCTCCCGGTACACCCAACAGCGCTGCTTTCCGTACGGGGGACAGAGGCGCTTGTTGCCCGGGGCCCATCCCGGGCACTGCGACGACAGGATGCGGCTGACCATTTTGCAGTTGGCCTTGGTCTTCTCGAGGTGGAGGGCCTTGTCGAGAATCTCGAACGTGCACATGGGACGGTCGGTGTTGCCGGGGAGATACGCGAGGACCTTCTGCACGCAGGGGTCCTCCTCGACGAAGCGTCCGCGCTGTGCGGCCGCCTCGGTCTCCATCTCAGGTGTTAGGACGGTCGAAAAGCGGACATCGCCCGTCCTCATCCACGTGCGGGCCTCTGCCCATGCCTGGCGGATTGCGGCCGGGAAGTCCTCATCGAAGACGGACTTCTCAGTGCGCTCGATGCCGCAGAGCAACGGGAGGAAGCGCCTTGCGCCGCTTGAGCGCTCGCGTATAAAGTCTGCCTCGTTCGTGGTACCGACGAAGACCACGCGCCGGGGAAACGCCTCCGTCCTGCGGCAATAGGCCCCTCGGAACTCATCGACCTGACGGGTGACCCCAGCCTTCACGCTCTCGATAGAGCGCTCGGACATCCCGTTGAGCTCGGGGACCTCGACGATCCATTTGCCCCGGTTCTGCTCGCCCGTGAGCTTGACGTCGCCGAGGTTGATCACGGAGCCCGTGAAGTACTCGTCGCGGATGGCGAGGCCTCGGGCGAAGGACGACTTGCCGATACCCCCGGCGCCGCACAGGATGGGCATGTAATCGGCCTTGCAGCCCGGGCTGTAGGCGCGGGCGATGCCCTCGCAGAACAAGATGCGCTCGACCTCCGAGACGTATACGCTCCTCTCCGCACCAAGGTAGACATTGAGGAGCGTCCCTACGCGCGGGATGCCGTCCCAGGTGAGGGCGTCGAGCATGGCGACGAGCGGATCGTAGGCATTGTCCTCGGCGACGATGGTCAATGCGAGCAACATGAACTTCTCCTTCTGGAGGGAGATGGTCTGCTGGAGGAGGGCGAAGAGCCGCGCGTCGTCGCTGTCGCGCCACCGGCGTTCCCTCGCATCCGCGTCCCAGGGCAGAGGGCCGGTCTTGAAAAGCTCGTTTGCGAGCCGGTTGTAGCCGACGTTCAAGGGGAGGGACTTGAGCTCCTCGACGATCTCGTTGACCGTCGGCGGGGAGCGGCGCTCTGGAGGCTGCGGCCCAAGGACGTCGTCGTGCTTCTGCGCACCCATCAGGCCACCTCCTCGCGAGACTGGGGGCGTCGTGGGCCGTTGATGGGGCAGGCACTGCCGAAGACGAGCACTTCGAGCCGGCTAAGGCGAAGCTCCGTGTCGACCAGACGCTCGACCAGCTCTTCCTCTGTCAGGGGATGGTCGAGGCCGTGGTCGCGCAGGATGGTGCGGCGCCGGGCGGAATTCATCATGCTAAGATTCATCGATGGGGTCCTCCTTATGTGTGGACTCATGATTTTGGGCGACGGCCGAGCTTTGGTCGGGGAGGCCGTCGTCTATCCCGAGGTTTGCGATAAGTGCGTCTTCGAGTTCCACGGGGGAGCGCTCGGGCGCGAACGATTCGGCGAAGGCGGCAAGCGTCTCAAGCGACTCGACGAGCTCGTCGTCCATGTCTGCCGCGCGCCGGATACGCCGGAGTTCCGTTACGACGGGCCCCACGCGCTCCTTGACCGCCTTGCGCATGCGGGTGGTCGCGACCACGGTGAAAGTGCCCTCAAGCAAGCATTTCGTGATGTACTCCTGCTTTGACAGGCTACTCAGGGCGACGCGGAGGTCGAGCTGGTCCGCCTCTGCGGGCGACATGCGGAAGGCGATGGTCTTGCAGCGGCGGCGCCCCTTGGCGTCCATAATCGGCTTAGACATCCGACATCATCCCATCAAGGGCCTCCACTAGATCGTGCTGCGTCGAGGGGAAGAGATGCGAGTACATCTCCGTGACCTCGGCGGTCTCGTGGCCCATGCGATCGGCGATCGCCGTGGGCGAGTAGCCGCTGTTGACGAGGGCGCTCACGTGGGAGTGGCGGATGTCGTGGATACGGATGCGCTTCACGCCCGAGAGCTCGCAACCCCTCTTCATCTCATGCGACAACGCATGTTTTGTGATGGGGAAGAGTCGGTCGGTAGGAACGATTTCGGGATGTGCTGCCAGATAGTCGCGCAGTTCCTCGCGAAGGAGGCTCGGCATGACAATGTCGCGCTTCGAGGCTCGCGTCTTGGGTGGGCCGATAACGTCCTCGCCCTTGACGCGGGCATAGGAGCGGCGGATGCGGATGACGTTGAGCCCGAAGTCGATGTCCTCCGGACGAAGGGCAAGGAGCTCGCCCTCGCGGCAACCCGACAGATAGAGCGTCAGGAAAGCGAGGTAGATGAGGGGCTTATCCTCGATGGCCTGGGAGAAGAGCTTGAACTCGGTAGGGGTCCAGTAGAGCATCTCCTTCTCGGGACGCTTGGAGCCGACCTTTCCCGCCGCCAGCATGGGGTTCTGGGGCAAGCGGTAGAAGCGGACGGCGTGGTTGAAAATGGCTGAGAACTGGTTGCAGATGGTGTGGAGATAGCTCTGCGACAGGCCCTGCTCAAGGAGCCAATTCTCCCAACGCACAACGTCTGCGGCCTTGACGTCGCAAAGGCGCATCTTACCGAAGACCGGGAGGATGTACTTGTCGATGATGGCATCCTTGGTGAGCTTGGTTCCAACGCGCAGCCGAGGGTAGACGTCGCGGGTGTACATGGTCTTGACGAAGGCCTCGACGGTGATCTCGACGCGCTCGTTGCAGGACGCGAGGAAGTTGCGCTCCCAAGCGACGGCCTCCTTCTTGGAAGCGAATCCGCGCTTCGTCTTTTTGTGGCGCTCGCCTAAAGAGTTGCGGTACCAAGCCTCGACCGTCCAGGTCCCGCGCTTCTTGTCTCGGTTAACTGACATGGGCCATCGCCGCCCTCTGCTTGGAAGGGGCGGAGAGAAGCCGTGCCTCGAAGTACGAGCGCTGAACCTTCCCGGGGATGGTCATGATTCCCTGAGCTGCAAGTTCTGCATTCAAGGTCTTAATCAGCTTGAACGCATAAGACTTGCTCATGCCCGTGATCTCGGCAACCTCCTCCGCGCCGATAAGCTGACGTGTCATATGTAGTCTCCTTTCCAGAGCGGGGCACCGATTGCCCCTCGTCTTGATTATGTCCAAAAAACGTATGACCTACTACGGAAAGTGTAATTTTGCAGATTAAGTCACATCTCCTACATTTTTTGTATGCATGAGATTTCGCATGTAGACTTGAGAACAGTATTTCTTCGGAGGTGTATCTGGATGACTGCCGTCGATCGCATCGGTGCTGCCAAAGAGACCCTGACGTCATTTGTGGCCGATAGGGAGTGGGAACAAACGAGCAAGCGCTGGGGAAGGCTACGGCTGTCCGAGAAACTGCTCCGCCTCCGTTCGGCGCGAAAATGGACACGAAAGGTCGCCGCTCAGGCGGCAGGCATTTCGGAGTCGGCCTTGAGGAACTACGAGCTCATGAAGTCTGCCCCGAAGGAAGAGCATTTGGAGGGGCTTGCGAACGCCTATGGCATACGGGCTGAGGCGCTCCATTTTTATGATTTCAACGATACTGACCTGATTGCTCAGGCTTTTTTCCAATTTGCCGCGACATATGGGTTCGAGCCTGTTGCAAACGAGCGCTATTCAGCGCTCAAGCCGACTTCGCCTTTCATGGAGTCTTTTCTAAAGAAGTGGGCAGCTCAGTATGCTCAAATTGAGAGCGACTCCGATCGAGACGACTATGAAAGATGGAAGGACAACTTCTCAGCCGACTTTGATCCGTCCCAGTTCCCCCTCCGATACGAATATGATCCACGAGATTCTTGGGTGCCGATTACGCCTTGGCAAAATAGGATGCAGTCCAAGAAGCTGCCCGAGCTAAGGGCGCGGTGTACCCCTGCAAAGACCCAGCTGGATTTGGCCCGAGAGGCTGATCTCTCCCTCGCAACGCTACGTTCGTATGAACAGGGGGCTAGGGTGCCGAAATATGCGGCGCTTCAAAAACTGTCCAGCGCTCTTGAGGTGAAGAGGGGAGCGCTTGTATTTACCGATTTCGGTAGTCCTGTTCAAGCTGCTCATGCGCTATTTCAGCTCTCGGCTTCATATGGATTGATTCCGCTTCAACTGGAAGAGGGGCCGGCGCTTCTAGCGAGAGCGCCTGTTCCCGACTCTTTTCTTTTTGAATGGGCGAAGAGGTACGAAACGCGCGTGAAGCAGGCCGATGAATACGACGAGTGGCTTGATCAGTTCGACTATTTCGAGCACGATAAGTCCGATGGCTATGTCGAGAAGTTCCGGCAGCATGAGATACGCCAACCGAACGGTTCATCGCTTATTGACGGCTATGTCTATAGCGATTTCTGTCCCTTTGACGAGCGATTTAAGAAGGGGTATGCCCTGCCCTAATTGTGGTCAGATTAGCCGGCGTGAGGACCAAATGAGTATCAAACGGCGATGGGAGAATGCCTGATAGAACGGACTGAGGTAAAACGAGCGCCTCATTTACCTGCGGCACCCGTTATCGAGTGGGAGTAGAAAATTCCTTAGTTATGGGGGTATAAATTTGAATCCCTTTAGGATAAACCCCCATGACTATATGAATTGACCTGCTGCCTCCAATGAAGATTGGAGGGTAACGGCCAGGGGTGACGGTCCAGCGAGTGTTATTTTGCGAGCTATGCGCATTGAAAGCGACCTTTCGTGGTATAAACTACTTGCCGGAAGCCGCGGCTTTCAGAGTACGGCTTACGTGTACGTTTAACCTCCGTGGGCGACGGGGTGCCGTAAGGCGTAGAATATCGCCCACCTGTAGGGGCCTGCAGCGATGCGGGCCCTGCTTCGTATGAAGGGGGTGTAACCGATGAAGATCGCATCCATCTCCCAGGACTTCTTCGACCTCGTCGAGGGCGACCGCGAGCTCATGCTTAAGCACAATCGCCCCTGCATCGTGGTGGTGAGGCTGCGTTTCCGCGGGAAGCGCAGGGACTTCGCCGTGCCGCTGCGTTCCAACATCGCCCCTAACGTGCCCAAAGACCAGTACTTTGCGTTGCCACCCCGCCCCACGACGCGCCCCGGCTGCCGCCACGGCATCCACTACATCAAGATGTTCCCCATAACCAAGTCCTACCAGCGCCGCTTCAGGACCGAGGGCTCGGCCTACTACGTGACGCTCCAGCGCATCATCGATGGCAACACCAAGCGCATTGTCTCCGAGTGCCAGGCATACCTCGACAGCTACGAGCGCGAGGGAAGGCCTCGCTTTGCCGTCGACATCGATCGCATCGTGGGGCTGCTGGAGGGCGAGAAGTAGGGCACCTCGGCTCAGTCTCGAGCCATGCGGAGTCGCTCCGCATTTTTGAACGCCGCGTGTGCGTCCCAAATACTTGAGAAACAAGCTGTGAAGTGCGGTGGCGCGCCCGTGCCCGTGCATAGCCGTCACCATTAGCGTCTACGCGGCGTCGGCTTCAAGTGGAATTGACGCCGCTGCTGTATATGGTTTGCCTTGCTGCAAATGGCGATCAGTGCCCGCGATGTTTCTGCTTGCGCTTCAACTTCCGCTGCTCGAAGCGCGCCTCCGCCTCATCCGCGCGACGCTGACTTCTTGCTTGAGCCGACTCCCGCTTCATCGCTTCCCGCTGTGCCGCGAGCGCCTGTTGTGCCTTGGTGCTCACAGCGGGCCGTTTAAGGGCCTTCGCCGCCTCGCGAGCGCGCCGCTTGGGGTTCTTCGCGGGCTTGCTTGTTTCAGTGGCCTTGTCGCCGAAGAACGAGAGCTTCTCCCATTCGCTTGTAACGAATCGCAGAATCTCCTCATCGGACGGCTCCGCGCCGAAGACGATGCGGGCGACGCCGTACCTTCCGTCCTCGACGTGCTCCGCCAGCCCGACCCAGAATTGGCCGTCGTGATATGACGATGAGCAGCAAGTCGCTGATAGCCGCCCTGCGAAGCTAGTTGCCTTGTTCGCAGCCGGGCCGCAGGCCGCACCTACGCTCGAGCTCTGCCACGAGGGCATCATTGTCGGTCACCGAGACGATGGCGTCGCCGTCGTAGGGCGCCTCGATATAGACGCGGTCGAGCGAGTTGGCCGTCCCCGCCCAGAGCGTCCTGGTGCGCCGGACGCCCCGCACGTGGGCGTAGGGTATCACCGAACGCATCCTAGCGTACACGACGACGAGGCGGTCGCCGTAGAGCTCGAGGCGGTTGCTGCGGACGGGAAGGGCGGCCAGGGCCACGAGGGCCGGGACGGGCAGCAGCGCGAACCAGCCCCATAGGAGCGCGGGACTCGAGCTCAGGAAACACGCGATACACGCCGCGGATAAACCGCCCGCCACAATCACCATGGCCGCTATGAACCACGGGTCTGTCCTGCCGGGGAACACCCGCTCCGGCCGCTCGTCCTTCTCACCCATTACGGCCTCCCTCCCGACGCCCTCCCTAGCGGAGCGTGGGGCCGGAGAGTGCCTTGAACCCGTCGCCGACCATCTCGCCCCCCGTTCCGTGGGCCTTCTGTAGTGGTGTGTACCCCCGACTGTTCGACGGATGTCGTACGATTGAACGTTTTTCGAACTTTTTTAAGATGGGTGCGGCAGGATCGAGCAGATTGTTCGCGCGAGAGGCTCCCCGCCGCCGCGCCCGGTCTCGGGTTCGATGCATCGACATCCGTCTCAGGTGGTGTCTCCGCTGCGCGACATTGCAGGGGGCAAAGCCGAGATGCCATGGGGCGCGCCGAGGCTTTGCCCGCGGGGCGAAGATTCTAGGGGTCCGACGTGGCCTGGAGGGGAGACGGACATGCAAGCGCTTATGACTGAGGAGCTGGCCGAGTGCCTGCCGCCGCTGTACGCGACCGAGGGAGGGGCACTCGCCCTCGACCTCACAAACCCGGAAGGCGAGGACCACCTTGACCTCTGGTGCTCGCTTACCATCAACCTTTCGGGTGACCCCTTCGCCTCCACGTGGCGCATTCACACTTGTGCCCGGCATCATGGACATGGGCGTCGCCAAGTCGGCCGACGGGGCGCAAGCCCCTGTTGACTCAACGTTCGACGAGATAAACCGCATGTTCTCAAAGCTCGGCTTTATCGATTACAATTCACGCCTCGCGCAAGGGCCGTTCTACTCCCCAAACCTAATCTGCCTGTCGCACGCATCGAGGCGACGGGGCGGCGCCTTCTCGCGTGAGTCAATTCCTGTTTTACTGGTGCGGATCCCAACATGCCCTTATGCATGGTGCCCTGCCGCTTTCGAAACTTCAAAACCATTCGATTTTCGAAACTGAGTGGGAATAAGTTATCGGTACGCTTTTTTATAAAATGTAAAAAAGCACCCCCATAACTGATGAAATGGACGCTGAGAAAAAAGGGGGCGCATCTTGCGTATATACCGACGTGAAGATCTACCTCTATCTTGCATCGCGCGGGTATGAGCTTTCTGTGGGCCGTATTGGGAAGCTCGAGTGTGACTTCATCGCTCGTAGGCGCAATGCTTACGCCTACATCCAGGTCTCTATGTCGATTGCCGACAGAGGCGTCGAGGAGCGCGAGTACAGGCCGTTCGACCACATCAGGGATGGTTATCCGCGCTACTTGTTCACGCTTGATCCTCTATTGCAGGAGAGGGATGGCATCAGGCACCTTAACATGGCGTCGTTTATGCAAGATGGCGGTGATCTTATTTGAGCGGCGGCCAGATTCCTTTGCTCCCTAGTGCGCAAACAGCGCGGGTATCAAATGAGGACCATTGCCTCACGTAGAATCGATAGATTGAAAACTTGTTTTGATGTTGACAGGCTTTTGGCCAGTGGCTCCTATTGTCGAGTGGGAGTAGCTGAAACGAGGCGATTGAATAACTCCATACGTTTTGGTTAAAACAAAAAATATGCCGCGCGCCTGCGGCATGAAGGAGGGAGATTTCTATGAATATCGTTGTATTGAGTGGTAGCCCGCGTAAGGGCGCCAATACCGACACCATGGTCGAGACGTTTGCCGAGACCGCGCGCGAGGCCGGCAATGCGGTCGAGGTCATCCGCGTTGCCAGCAAGAAGATTGCTGGTTGCCTGGGATGCCAGTACTGCTTTACCCATGAGGGCACCTGTGTGCAGAAGGATGACATGGCCAACGTGATTGAGCCGCTGAAAGGCGCCGACATGGTTGTCTTCGCTTCGCCTATCTACTGGTTTGATATCACTGCGCAGGAGAAAGCCGCCATCGACCGCCTGTACGCCTTCGGTGCCACGGGTTTCCCGTTCACCAAGACGGCCCTTTTGCTCGATAGTCACAGTGAGGGCGTCTATGATGCGGCGATCGCTATGTACAAGTCGACCTGTGCGTACTGCAAGTGGGAGGACCAGGGCATTGTCACCATCAGCGGCATGACTGAGCGCGACAGCATGGCATCGTCGCCCAAGCTGGAAGAGGTGCGAGAGCTCGCTCGCAAGCTCGCCTAAGGACAAGAAGAACGCATGGCAATCGGTGTTGGTGGAAATGCTTGCTATCCTTATCCAAGAGATAGGGGGTATTCCCTCAAGTACCGTATAGAACAATTTTTAAACGCAGAAAAATAACTGAAAACAAATTAATCCGCGTTAAAATATTGTCAAACAGAAATTCATGAGGGAAGGTTGCGTATGCGTCGCAAGGCAGACGAACTCCTTAGGGAATGGCGAGACACGGCTGATAGAAAACCTTTGCTGGTCAAAGGCGTGCGCCAGTGTGGCAAGACCTATCTGCTCAGAACGTACGCCCAGGATCTTTTCGAATCGGTTGTCTACGTTAATCTTGAGAATGACCGGTCGGCGCGAGCGGATTTTTCGGGCGGTCTTGACCCTCATTCGATCGTACGCGCGATCGAGGCTCGTACGGGGCAGCGTATCGTGCCTGGCAAAACCTTACTGTTCATTGACGAGATCCAGGCATGCGAGGAAGCGCTCACTTCCCTTAAATACTTTTGCGAAGATGCTCCCGAGTATTACGTTGCGGCTGCTGGGTCGCTTCTTGGGGTTGCCATTAACCATCAGTCGTATTCGTTCCCCGTTGGAAAGACCGACTTGATTGAGATGACTCCACTCGATTTCGAGGAGTTTCTCTGGGCGATGGGGCATGATCAGCTGGTCGACGAGATACGCTCATCATTCGAGTCAATGGGACCTCTTGCGCCAAGCCTTCATGAAAAGGCGCTTGGGCTCTATCGACAGTATCTTGTTGTTGGCGGAATGCCCGAGGCGGTCCAAACGTACATCGATGATCAGTCAATCATTGATGTGGCCGAAAAGCATCGGATTATTCTCGACGGATATTCCGCCGACACCAATAAATATGCTGATGAACGCTTGAGCGCAAAGACGCGTGCGTGCTTCGATTCCATTCCACAGCAGCTTGCCAAAGAAAATCGTAAATTTCAATACAAGGTAGTGCGAGCGGGGGGCAATGCGTCTCTCTTTGGAGATGCTCTCGACTGGCTTGTATTGTCGGGTACGGTGGCGCGCTGCAGCCTAGTCGGGCAGATCGAAAGCCCTTTAGAGGCCTTTGTTAACCCGTCTGCTTTTAAAATCTATCAGGCGGATACAGGGCTGCTCGTCTCCAAGGCCGGTGCTCAACGCGCCGATATTCTTGCCGGCATCGGCGGCACATTCATGGGCGCACTTACCGAAAACTACGTTGCCCAACAGCTTTTAGCCATGGGCTATCCGCTGCATTATTGGGCGCGAGACAATCGTGCGGAAATCGACTTTGTAGTAGAGAAACAGGGATGCTTGTCTGCGATTGAAGTCAAGGCGGGGGAGAACACAAGATCTCGAAGCCTGTCCTCACTTAAAAAGACCCATCCGGGCGTGCGCCTTATCAGGCTATCGACTAAGCCCTTTGGAATGAATGATGGGCTTATGTCTGTTCCACTTTATGCGGCATTTTGTCTATAGGGATGATGCTGCTGTAATGCATGGGGCCCGGAGCGCGGCATTTACTGCGTTCCGGGCCCCGTTGGTTTGTGGCTTGGACCAGTTCGATTGCCGTCGTCCTAGTCAAACAGGCTCGGCATGTCGTTTTCCTTCATGAGGGCACCGGCTGAGGGGAGGCTCTGCGCGGTGAACTTCTCGGCCGAGACGCCGGCGCCAAGAATCTCCTCGGTCGTGCCGACGGTGGTGACCGAGCGGCCCTTCTTGGCGGTAAAGGCCTGGACGCCCTGCGTGTTAGTGGTCGTCTTGGTCTTGAGCAGCGACGTGTTGAAGTTCATCAAACGGTAGTCGCTCGAGACCAGCGCAATGTCGCGATTCTCCTTGAGCACCTGGGCATACAGCAGTTTGCTGCCGCCGTAGATGGCGTTCTTGAGGCGTTTGCGGTTGGTCTTGGTGACGTATCCAGAAAGCGCGACGCGCACCACGCGGCCGTTCTCAAAGACAAACAGCACGTCGGCCTTGTAGTCCTCGGGGTCGATGACCCATATGACGCTCTCGTCAGGTTCCATCTCAAGATCGGTGGGCAGGTACGAGCCCAGCTGGGCCGACTTGGTGTCCTCAAACGCCGCAACCTTGCACTTGTATACCTGGCTCTTGTTGGTAAAGACCAGCAGCTCGTGGGTGTTGGAGGACGGGAACTCGATAAAGGGTTTGTCGCCGTCTTTGTACTTGAGCGTGGTCGCCTTCTTGAGCACGCGGTCCGTCATCTTCTTAAGGTAGCCATCGCGCGAGAGCATGATGGTGACCGGGTACTCCTCGACCTCGGGCTCCAAGCTTACCTCGATAACCTCATGGGGCTCGATCCTGCCCGTGCGGCGCGGCATCACGTACTTCTTGTTGACTGCGGCCAGCTCGTCGCCGATGACCTTCTTGATGTTCTCCTCGCTGGAGAGGATCTCCTCAAGCTCGGCAATCTCGCCCTCAAGCTTTGCAATGTCCTTGGTGCGGTTGAGGATGTACTCCTCGTTGATGTTGCGGAGCTTAAGCTCGGCAACAAACTCGGCCTGGGTCTCGTCGATGTCGAAACCCTTCATAAGGTTGGGCACGACCTCGGCTTCGAGCTTGGTGCCGCGGATGATGGCGATGGCCTTGTCGATGTCGAGCAAGATCGCCCCGAGGCCGTGCAGCAGGTGCAGGCGCTCGGACTTTTTGCCCAGGTCAAAGTTAATGCGGCGACGCGTGGACTCAATACGCCACTTGACCCACTCGTGCAGAATCTGGCGCACGCCCATAACACGGGGATAACCGTCGACGAGCACGTTGAAGTTGCACGAGAACGAATCCTGCAGCGTGGTCGAGCGATAGAGCTTGGCCATGAGCTTGTCGGGGTCAACACCGCGCTTAAGGTCGATGGCGATGCGCAAGCCCGAGAGGTCGGTTTCGTCGCGGATGTCAGCGATCTCCTTGACCTTGCCCTCTTTGGAGAGCTTGACGATGCGCTCGATAATGACATCGGTCTTGGTGGTGTAGGGGATCTCGTAGACCTCGATGATGCGCTCTTCGGGAATCCAGCGCCAGCGGGAGCGGATCTGGAAGCTGCCAAGGCCGGTCTCGATAATCTTTTCCATCTCCTCGCGGCGGTAGATAATTTCACCGCCGGTCGAGAAGTCGGGCATGGGCATGTACTCGAGCAGGTCGCAGTCGGGATCCTGCAGGTAATGCATGGTGGCGGTGCAGACCTCGTTGAGGTTAAAGCCGCAGATGTCGGACGCCATGGCGACGCCGATGCCCTTATTGGCCGAGACGAGGATGTTGGGGAACGTGGTGGGCAGCAGGCGCGGCTCCTTCATGGCGCCGTCGTAGCTGTCGACGAAGTCGACCGGGTCCTTATCGATGTCCTTGAAGATCTCGGCGCTGATGGGGGAGAGCTTGGCTTCGGTGTAACGCGAAGCGGCGTAGCTCAAGTCGCCCGAATAATACTTGCCAAAGTTGCCCTTCGACTCAACGAACGGTGCGAGCAACGCCTCGTTGCCGGTTGCCAGACGCACCATCGTCTCGTAGATCGCGGCATCGCCGTGCGGGTTGAGCTTCATGGTCTGACCCACGATGTTGGCGCTCTTCTGGCGCTCGCCCTTGAGCAGACCCATCTTGTACATGGTGTAGAGCAGCTTGCGGTGCGAGGGCTTAAAGCCGTCGATCTCGGGGAACGCACGCGAGACGTTGACGCTCATGGCGTAGGGCATGTAGTTGACCTCGAGCGTCTGCGTGATCGGCTGGTCGGTGACCTCGGAGTGCAGGCCGATGACGTTCTCGGCGTTGACCTGCTTTTTCTTTGGCTGGTTCTTCGTCTTCTTCTTTGCCACGATTTCCTCTTGAACTTCTTATGGGCCGTCGTTATCGATTTGCTGCTATTGCAGGTCCAGCTGGTCCAGATATTCCTTGCCGTGCTCGGAGATATGGCGCTTGCGGCCCGCTTCGTCGTTGCCCAGCAACAGGTTAAACATGGTCTCCATCTTGGTGACGTCCTCGGGCTCCACCTTAATCAGGCGACGCGTCTCGGGGTTCATGGTGGTGAGCCACATCATGTCCGGGTCGTTCTCGCCAAGACCCTTGGAGCGGTTGATGGAACACTTCTGGTCGCCGATCTCCTTGAGGATGCCGTTCTTTTCGAGCTCGGTGTAGGCAAAGTAGGTCTTCTCTTTGCAGTTGATCTCGTAGAGCGGAGACTCGGCGATATACACGTAGCCCTCGTCGATGAGCGTGGGCACCAGGCGGTAGAGCATGGTGAGCACGAGCGTGCGAATGTGGTAACCGTCGACGTCGGCGTCCGTACAGATGATGACCTTGTTCCAGTTGAGGTTGTCCAGGTCGAAGGCGCCAAGGTTCTTGATGCGCTTGTCTTTGATCTCCACGCCGCAGCCCAGCACGCGCATGAGGTCCATGATGATGTCGGACTTAAAGATGCGCGGATAGTCCTCCTTTAGGCAGTTGAGGATCTTGCCGCGGACGGGCATAACGCCTTGGAACTCGGCATCGCGCGAGGTGCGAATGGCGCCCGCTGCCGAGTCGCCCTCTACGATGTAGATCTCGCGACGGCTCTTGTCCTTGGAGCGGCAGTCGATGAACTTCTGCACGCGGTTGGCCATGTCGGTCTTCTGCTGCAGGTTGGTTTTGATGCTCTGACGCGTCTTCTCGGCGTTCTCGCGCGAGCGCTTGTTGATGAGCACCTGCTCCATGATCTTGTTGGCGGCGTCCTTGTTCTCGATCAAGTAGGTCGAGAGGCGCTCCTTAAAGAAGGCAGTCATGGCCTGCTGGATAAAGCGGTTATTGATGGCCTTCTTGGTCTGGTTTTCGTAGGACGTTTGGGTGGAGAAGCAGTTGGTCACAAGCACCAGGCAGTCCTGGACGTCCTGCCATTTGATGCCGCTCTCGTTTTTGTTGTACTTGCCCTGTTGCTTAATGTAAGCATCGATGGCGCTGGTGAGGGCGCTGCGGGCAGCCTTCTCGGGCGAGCCGCCGTTCTCGAGCCACGATGAGTTGTGGTAGTACTCCTGCATCATGAAGGTGCGCGAGAAGCACATGCAAGCAGTGATTTTTACGTTGTAGTCGGGCAGGTCCTCGCGGTCGCGACCGCGACGGTCGGCCTCGATAAAGAAGGGCTCGGTGAGGTAGTCGGCACCGACCTTCTCGAGCACATAGTCCTCGATGCCCTTGGGATAGCAGAAGTCCTCTTCGGAGAACTCGCCGTCGTCGCCCTCGATGCGCAGGCGGAAGGTCACGTTGGCGTTGACCACGGCCTGGCGGCGCATGGTCTCGCGATACCACTCGTGGGGAATACTGATTGAGGTAAAGACCTCAAGATCGGGGCGCCACTTGATGGTGGTACCGGTGCGGTCCTCGTCGCTGGGCTCAATCTCGAGTGCCTTCTTTTTGGCGCCGACGACTTTGCCCTTCTTAAAGTGCAGGGAGTACTTGTTGCCGTCACGCCAAACCGTGACGTCCATGTATTCGGAGGCATACTGGGTCGCGCAGGAGCCCAGGCCGTTGGTGCCGAGCGAGAAGTCGTAGTCGCCGCCTTGGTTGTTGTTGTATTTGCCGCCGGCGTAGAGCTCGCAAAAGACGAGCTCCCAGTTAAAGCGCTTCTCGGAAGGGTTCCAGTCGAGCGGGCAGCCGCGGCCGTTGTCCTCTACCTGAATGGAGCCATCGCGAAAGGCGGTAAGGGTGATGAGCTTGCCGTAGCCCTGGCGCGCCTCGTCAACGGCGTTGGACAGGATCTCGAAGGCGGCATGCGCGCAGCCGTCGAGCCCGTCCGAGCCAAAGATGACGGCGGGGCGCAGGCGTACGCGCTCCTCGTCCTTGAGCTGACGAATACTGTCGTTACCATAGTTTGCGGTGTTTTTTGCCATACTCGCTCTCTCGGTGCTCCTTTGCTGCGTTTTAGTCATATAGATAGTCAAGGTAGCATAGCCCAGTCCATAGGCGATTCCAACCAACACGAAATCCATCGAACAATCGTTCGGAATTAGGTGGAACAGCGTTTACTCGGACAAAACCGAGTCGGTTCTGTCCGAGTAAGTTTGAATAGTGAACCGAAGTTGTAATGTCCGCATGACGATGACGAATATGGTTTTCATAATGACAGATATAGTTGACATTGTCTGATATATGCAATATATTTCTGTCATGTTGCAACGGATATCTGTCCATTACTACGAAAGGAACTCCATGCCGGGCAAAAAGAACCTACGCATGAAGGCGGCGCGCGCGGCGGTTGGCCTTTCGCAAGCTGACTTGGCCGAGGCCGTGGGCGTTACGCGCCAGACCATCGGCCTGATCGAGGCGGGCGGCTACAACCCCACGCTCAATTTGTGCGTGGCAATCTGTAAAGCGCTGCGCGTTACGTTGAACGACTTGTTTTGGGAAGACGAAAACGACGTCGACCCTGACGCTCTTTAGGAGTTCGCTATGAAATTTGAAGATTTAAAACTCGTGCAAAAGTGGCGTGAATATGCCGGCCCAAAGGACGAGCGCCTGGAGGCTGAGAGCGCGAAGATCTACAAGATTGGTTTCGTGCTGCTTTCGTTTGGCATGTTGATGATCTTTTTCTACCAGTTTATAGCTCGACAGGTTGCGTGGGTTCACAGCGACGCCAGTGAAATGCCGCATGGCTTTGCAACGCCGTTCGAGGCAGCCATGTATTTGTGGCTCGTTCTTGTGATGTTGATTTGCGCAGGACTGCAAACGCGGAAGGGCTATGTCGATACCAATCGTTTTGGGCAAACCGAGCATCTTCCTGTTGGATATTTCCTGCTTGTCAGCGGCCTTAGCGGCGCCGCGTTCGCGCTTGTTATTGCTGCAATGCGCTGTATCGCTGAGGCGCAGATCGTACCGCTCGAAAGCGTCTTTTGGTTGGCGAACCTGGCCACGGGCGTGTTCTGCGGTGCGACGATTTTCGCGGCCACGTTTGCTGCCCTGTGCGCAACGTTTTTCACGGTGAAAAGATGCCGTGCCAAGCTCGAGGCAGAACTCGACGACGCCAGCGATATCTAATGCGCAAGGGGCTGGCTCTGGGATATCAGAGCCAGCCCCTTTTTGTTCGACGAATAGGGTCAGCGCCGCTCAAAAAGCGGCTGAGAGCTAGCGGGACCCATCCGTACCGGCTTCATCGCTGCCGCTACGCTCGAGCGCCGTGCGGCGGACGCTGTAGGCGACGAGGCCGGCGCCTGCCGCGGCGAGTGCAGCAGCGGCTGCCGTAAGGGGAGCGTTGACATCGCCCGTGCCCGCAAGCGCGCCCGCTTTTCCGGAGCGCTTGTTATTGCCGTGGTCCTTGCCACTGCCGGAGCTGCTTCCGCCGGAGCCGCCGCCCTTGTCAGTACCGCCGCCACTCGAGCCACCATCGCCGTCTGCTGTCATCGGGGCGTCGTGAAGTCCTATCGTATCCGCGCTGCCGCATACGCCGACCTGAACTTCCGAGCGTTCGCATGCCGCGTCGGGCACATGAAGCTCGTGCAGCACGGCACCCAGCGCCGAGTTTGCGCCCGGTCGAATTTCCTCGAGCGTTACGGGATCGAGCGCCACCAGATTACGCGCCTTCGCATACAGCGTTACGCGTTTGCCCACTTCGTCGCTCCAACTCTCGGGGATGGCGAAGCTCATGCGGAACTGTGCCGTGCAACCTGGTGCCAGCACGGCGTTGCCACTGTCGGCTACCAGTGGGTGCGTTGCAAAACGTGCGCCCAGCGTCTCGAGCGCGTACTTCACGTGTGTCATGTCGTTGGCCGAAGCGTCCTCGGCAAGCTCTGGATCGTAGATCGATGCCATGCGTGTGTTCGCTCCGAATCCGATGGATGCGCTGGAGAACGGCTGGCTGGAGCCCTCTCGGTACAGATCGATCGTGCCGGCGGTCAGCAAGGTGTTGCCGTCGTTTCGCACCGTGACCATAAAGGATTCGCCTGCTGCTCCAGGCACCACCGCGCCCGAGGTAGCGACTGCGCCCGTCGGAGTGGCACACGCCACCAAGGGCACTTCGATGCCGTGCAGCTCTGCCTCGCTCTTCTCCGCGCTCACAATGTGCGTAGCGAGCGCGGAGAGCATGCTCCCCGACGTCAAAAATGTCGTTATCTGATCGACGGGATGGTCCAGCTCGCACATCACGAACGGCTCCGTAAACAGATCGCCTGCCAAGGTGCTGGCGAAGATGCGGAAGTGCTTGCCCATCACTGCTACCGGGTTGCCTTCTTCGTCGTAGGTTTGTCCCACCTTACCATCGGTGTTCTCTACATAGAGCACGCATCTGCCGTTGTTGCTTACGCTGAACGATGCCGGGCCGCAGCCTGCGGCACCCACGGGCTGCGTTGCAAATACCGATGCGCCTCGCGTCCAAGTAATATGCTGCAGTTGCTCGTTGACGGTAGCCAAAAAGCCCGTGTGCTGCGGCCACGGCACCGCGTGGGGTACTGTGGCATCTGGCGACATAACGCCCCAGCCCGCAATGGACTGGCCGATCACGGCGTACGATGCACAGCCACAACCGCCTGCGGTCTCGTATGCAACGGGCACCACCATTTTGCCGTTGATATTCTCGGGCGCGCCGAGCTCGATGCTCGACGGTGCCTGCGGAAAGCGGAGAACTTGGCGGAACGTCAGGCTGTCGCCCGAAACGTCCGACCACAGGGTAAAGCACTCCAGCGCAACCTCGGCCTCGCTGCCGAGCGCCTTTTCTGCGGTGGTTCCGCGGCGGTGGAGGTAGGCGCCCGACAGGCGCCCGTTGACAAGTGTCTTGCCCACCGTGATGCGTGGGCACTGCAGGCAATGGTAGCCATCCTCCTGAAGGCGGCCGCGCGAGATGCTGCGCCACGACGTGTGCGATACCACGCGAACTCCGTCGCTGCTTATGCGCAGGCGCACAACGGACAGTATGCCGGCTGTGCTTGCCATATCGAAAAGGGTGTCGTCGCCGGCGGGGCGCTCGCCCGAGACCAGCAGCACGTAGGCGTCCTGGTTTCCTCTTCCGTCCGTATATTCCACTACGTCGAAGTCGTAATCGTATATGCTGTCGCGCTCCACGTCGCCCTCGCCAAACCCAAGGGGAAAGTCCACAGGCGTGGGAGCGGACCACGTTCCGTTTGCCTTTGTGTGTACCACCAGGCGCGAGCGACCATTGTCGCCGTAGCGCACCGAGGCGATACGGAACAGGCATTCTACGCCGGCAATCATTGCCAGCTTCATGTGGGCTTCGCTGAGCACGCCAGCAAACAGCACGTTGTCGCTCGAGGGCTTGATGCCGCCGCGCTCGTCCTCCGACACGCCGGCAGAATCGGCGTTCGGGTCGGCAACGGTGTTCGTTGCCTGACCGATGTAGGTGTACTCATACATCGGCGCGGCGTTTTCGTCGTTCTCTATCAGTGCATGGACGAAATGGTCGATCTGTCCCGTGTCGTCGCTTTCTGCATCCGCCTCGAGCTCAATGCGCGTGACCGCTTGATCCCAATCGCGCACGACAGGCGCGGCGTTTACGGCAGTGGCCTTAACCTCGGCGCGTGCGAGCAGTTCGGCGTTGGTGACGATGGTGGCCGATGCGATAAATTGCGGCACACCACCCGCCTCGGCGTTGCCGGCCGAGCCGAAGCAGGCATCCAGCGTATAAGGCGTATCTCCATCCAATGCGAGCTCAGAGCGCTGGAGCACATACTGGTCGCCATTGTTCACCGACATATTCCACGAATCGATGAGTGTGGGCCACGACCCCGACCAAGCCTTGGTGGTCCACTTGAACATTACGAACTGGAGTATTACATCGACATCGACGTCTGCACCTACACGCAGTCGCGGAAGCTGGTGTCCATTTGCCTTTTCGTACCCAATGAACAGCGTGAGGGATGCGGCGCCGCGCACGGCAGACGAAGCGACGCCTGCAACGCCGGCGCCAAAGGTGACGGCAAGCCCGATCTGGATGGTGAACGAGCCCGACGTGTTTGAATAGTCGAGCGAAATGTTTTTAAAAAACGCCGCGCCGCTGCCGTGCGTGTGGGCACCCACGGCGAGCGCCAGTTTTGCCAGCACCCAGGGGTTGACGTTTAGGAAAAATGGCACCGGTCCTAGGGTAAACTGCTCGGTCCAATTGAGGTCGGTTCTTACCTGGAAGAGGGCCTTAATATTGCCGTATGCGGGGTCGTTGTTGTTACCCCAGGTTTTGCCCACCCAATCGTAGGCGAGCGAGCCGTACAGCTGTGTGGCGATATCCATCGTGAACAGCGGCGTGCAATGGTGGCGAAGGAGCTTGGTGTTTCTTGGATCGGTGCCCGAACCGGCACTCATCCTCTTGTACTGATTCCACTTCCCCTCCATCTCGTCGAGGTAGCGGTTTGCCTGCTTGGCGCCCGACTCACGCGGCGATTTCTTCCAGTATTCCGGATCAGGGTTGCCCGAATCGTTCATATAGCTGGCTGGTTTGTATCCTCCGCCAAACAGCACGTATCCAGCAAACGAGAAATCGAAGAGGATCGGAAATGTGGGCATCCAACACGTGAACTTATTGCCGCCGATGCCGGGAAACGCCGCGGGGAAATCAAACGGAGTGATCTCTTGGTCCATGGTGGTGGGGACGATAGTGGTCGATCCGGATTCCGCCTTTGCCGCCGGCGCAGTGACAACGGCCATGGGGGAGGAGAGTGTGTAGGTTTTGCCCTGGTAGTCGAGGACAAAGCGCAGCTTGCATCCTTCTTCCAGAAGGCTCGATGCCGCGTCGAGGAACGTGTCTTCGAGCGTGAACGTCGCCAGATTATCCGCGCCCGATGCGCTGGCCTTGATCTGGCCGATCTGCGTGACGGTTTCGGTTGAGCTGCCCGCAGAGGGCATCACTTTATTGATATGCAACGTTGCCTGCCCGCCCTGCGGCAGATGAGCCTGCACGGTAAAAGCGTGCGTGTCGGGCTGGTCGTTTGCTGCTTCGTCCGCTGGCATTGCCATAAACGTGGCGTCGGCGTACTGGATGTCCCATTCGTCGAACGTGAGCTGTCGAAAGTACGGCTCGCCATCGGAGAGCGGACGTGTGGGTGCGGTAATAGCGGCGCCGCCCTGGATACGCGCAAGGGGAATCTCGACATCGCGGTAGCCTGCCATGCTAATGGAGATGCCGCCGTTAAAGTCGTACGCGTCGAGAAGCGTTGCCTCGTCCACGTAGCCTTCCGAAAGAGGCGCGACCTCAAAGATGGCCGTGCCCTCGTCGTCGGTAGTGGCGGAGAGCTGCTTGCCCGCGGCATAACGCGACGCGAGCGTGACCTGGGCTCCCTTGATGGGCATATTCTTGTTGGCGACGTCGATCACAACCACACCAAACATGGTGCGCGAGAGCACCAGGACCTTGAAGGGGTCTTCTTCGTCGGCATAGGCCGCGGTGGGCGCGAACGGCAGCAGGAAGGCATTTTCGCTTCCCGGCACGCGAGGCAACATAATGCTCGCTAGCGAGGATGTTCCGGCGATAAGTAGCGAACGGCGATCAAGCATTTTGGGCTCCCATCCCGCAAATTTCGGTGGAAATAATCCAATTTTGCGAGAAGGTGCCCCGTGGCGGTAGTGCCGTTCGAGGGTCAAAATGTCCAATTTGAGCGCGCGAAAGCGCTAGGCCCCCGGAGTGCTTTCGATACGCCGGGCAGTCTGGCCGCTAGCGCAACATGTGGGCAACCAGCTCGGCGCGAGTTCCGATTCCAAGCTTGGCATACACTCCTGATAGGCGGTTTTTGACGGTGCCCGGCGATACTCCCATATGGCGTGCGATTTCGGCGTTGGTCCACCCGCGACAGGCGAGCATGGCCATGGTGAATTCCGTGGTCGTTAGATCGTCGGCCACGTCCTCGCCCGAATCGGGGTTGTGGATGCGCCGCCAGCCGTAGCTGAATCGATACGTAATCTCGATGATGCGTGCGAAGTCGTCAGGGTATTGCGTTTTTAGACACGCCTCGATAAGCCCCTGCAAAAGGCCGTGGTGCTCGCCGATAAGTTCGACAAGGCCGTCGGGGCGCGCAACGTTCCAAGCAGCTCCGAAGTGCGTTTTTGCGGCGTCGATGTCCTTGAGGCTCATGCATGCCATGGAAGCTGCCAGGTGCAGGAACAGCTCCGAGATGGGATAGCTTCCCTGTTTCATAATCAGGGCGTTTTCCGCCATGCCCAGGCTGCG
Organism: uncultured Collinsella sp.; assembly: GCA_900544205.1. Classification (GTDB taxonomy): domain Bacteria; phylum Actinomycetota; class Coriobacteriia; order Coriobacteriales; family Coriobacteriaceae; genus Collinsella. The sequence goes on along the minus strand of UQUG01000003.1, from coordinate 20,271 downwards.
GCCGTAATCGCCGCGCAGGTACAAGGCGTGCGCCATCACGTAGCTGGCGAATAGGCGCAGGCCTTCGGGCAGATGCGCCGCAAGTGGATAAAACTCTTCAGCAGAATACGGGGAAGGCAAGTGCAGCAGGACACTCGCGGCCGAGGCGAACAGGATATGCGTGGCGTGGACGGCGGGCGATTCCTCGTCAGTTGGCGTATCGAGGATGCCAGCAAGGCACCGGCGGGCGTCGGCGATACGGTTGAGCGACAGACTGGCATATCCGCAGATAAGGCATGCGGAATAGCGCAGTGCGGGATCGGTGGCGTCAAGATAGGGGCGCGCCGTCTTGGCAGCGAGCGTGGCCTGTCCGCGAAAGTACAGCGCTTCTGCCGTGGCGATGGTGCGTGAATCGGGGTCGGAAATGCCTGCAACCGCAGCGTCAATCTGCCCCGGCACAAAGGCGGTGCACATCAACGGCATGGGAATGCGCGGGTAGCCATCGCAGTCCATCTTCCATCTCCCAACAGCTGGCAACAATTGCAGCAATTGTACTCCTGTTGCTCGGGACTGGAATTTGTGGGTATCGCCTACGATTATGCCGAACGTATAAAGGAAGAGTCTATTGGCGATGCTTCCAAGGTGGCTACCGAAGCCTATCTGACCTTGGGATATAGAAAAACTGCCACCCCTGCAAAAAGCTCTGCCGCAGCGATGGGAAACGCATCTTCTGGGCATTCCGGCGTCTCCAGCCAGCGCTGGACTGCTGCTGTCGCCTGCGCGTTGGCGAGCGGGGCGTGGGGACCGTCCGGCGACCAGCGGTGACGGGCGAGCCCTGCCGCGTACGTGGGACTCCATCGGCGTAGACCCATGACCCCCATGGCATCGGAGAAGTTCACCATGGCGTCCAGGACTTTACCGTCCGGCACGTCCAGCCTAGCGGCTCTCTTGAACCCAAGGTTGAAAGGGGGCGTTGTACAAGGCGAATGGGGCCGAGTGGAAGTGGATCAAAAGAGCGTTACTTGACGTTTCATGCATAATGCCAACCGCCCCGCGACATCACGTTCGCAGCGCGCAGGGGCCGGAGAATCTTCGCGATGAGAGTTGACGTCTAATACCTTGCATCGTATAGTGTGTATAGCATAGTATATGACGAGAGGAGGTGTGCGGATGGAGGCACAGATGAAGCGCGGCTTCCTGGAGGCCTGCGTGCTCGCGGCCGTCTCCGGCGAGGAGTCCTACGGCTACCAGATCGTGAAGGACGTACCGGCGAGCATGGGGCTCACGGAGTCGACGCTCTACCCGCTGCTCAAGCGCCTGGAGAAAGCCGGGTGCATCACGGCGCGCTCCGCCGAGCACAACGGGCGGCTGCGCCGGTACTACCGCATCACGGACGACGGGCGAGCACGCATCGAGGAGTTCCTGGCCGAGTGGCCGTCCGTACGGGAGATTTACGCATACGTTGAGGGGGCGCACCATGACGCGCGATGAGTTTCTGGGCCGGTTGGGCGAGCTGCTCGCCTGCCTGCCGGCCGAGCAGGTGGAGGAGACCAAGGCGTTCTATGCGGAGGCCATCGCTGACCGCATGGAGGACGGTATGAGCGAGGAGGAGGCCGTGGCCGCCATGGGCACACCCGGCGAGGTGGCGGAGGCCACGCTCGACGACCTGCCCGCCGTGCCGCGCGCGATCGCGAGGACGCGCCGGCGCAGCACCACGCTGCTGTGGGTGCTGACCATCGTGGGCTCCCCGGTGTGGGTGCCGCTGCTCGCCGCCTTCGCCGCCGTGGCCGTCACGGTCTATATCTGCATCTGGCTGCTGGCACTCTGCGTGTGGATCGTCGCGGCGGCACTCGGGGGCGTGGGCGTAGTTGAGCTCCTGCTTGCCGTAAGCGGCGTCACCATCGGCCACTTCCCGTACGCCCTCGCCTCGGCGGGCGTGGGGCTCGGCCTCGTCGGCGTGGCGCTCTTCGTTGGTGCTGGCGCTTGGGCCGCCTTAAAACAAATTGCGCGCCTTTCGGCGCTCTGGGCGAGGAAGGCCGCCTCGCCCTTCTGGAAGGGCAAGGGCGAGAAGGGCGGCGCTGCCGCGCATCTCGCGGCGTAGAAAGGAGTGAGTACCATGACCAGCGCGAAGAAGATCTACCTCGCCGTGGCGGGCGGGCTCGTTGCCGCGGGTGTTGTCCTCGCGGGCATTGGCTTTATCGCTTCGGGCTTCGACCCGGCCGTGTTCACAACCCAAATCGACACGCGCGACAGCACCATCGTGCTCGGCGGCGTCGAGGTGGACGACCCGATGGGCCTCCCCCTCATCGAGCAGCTCGCCAATCTGGGCGAGATCGACACCTCCGGCGTCGCGGATCCCGCCGCGCCCTAGGCGCAGCGAGCCCGGGCGCTCTGCCCGCCAAGCTGCGTAAGCCGGCGAAACCCGAACCTCAACCTCTACGCAACTGGCCCCAAGCCTGCGCCGATTCGCTCTCGGCGCCGCGCGGGGGCCCGTGACGCATGCCCAAAAGGTATGAGGAGAAAGGAACGCGATGACGACAACCACGCCCTTCCGCCTTCATGGGGCCACGCAGGACCGGAAGCGACTGGGCCGTGCGGTGGGGCTGTGCTTGGATTGGCTACACTGATATGGACAGTTCCGTGAGGGACGCGAGAGACAGGACTCCGGGGCGATCTCCGAGGAGGAGTACCTCGACTGGAAGTGCGGGTTCAGTGGAGCATGAACCTAAACCCTGTCTCTCTTGCTTTTTCTGATTTGTTGAGAAGTCGGCATTTGGGGGCATTTTGGATAGCGAACAGTTCAAACAAGAAGCTGAGAAAATAGAACAAAGCCTGAGTGCCTTGAGAGTCGCCGAGCGCAATGCAGTGATTCCCTTCATGAACGGCGACTTTACCCAATGGGATCTATATCTGGCATCCTCCTCTGAGTATGCGATGAGACTGATAGACGGATTTATCTCCATGCTCGAGTCGAGGAATCTTGTTTGCGTCGCCCAGCTTCTCCGCGCACAGGTTGGAGTCTGCCTGCGGACATTCGCGTTATTCGCCGCCGAAGACCAGGATGACTTTCTCAAGCAGGTGTTTCAAGGTGTGCCTGTGAACAAGCTGAAAGATTTCTCGGGTGAGAAGATGTCCGATGGAAGACTTCAAGACTTACTCGAGAAGTTCGATCCAAAGGTAAAAGATGTATACAAGGTGACGTCTGGATTCGTCCACTTCTCCATTGATGTTCTGCCGAGCATGGGTGTGCCTGGGGAGGGCTATGAGGTCGAGTTTAATTTTGGAGCCGAGCCCAACGAGAGAAACAATGCGCCTCTCGTGGAATGCGGCAAGGCGTTCTGCCACTATGTCGACCTGCATCTCCAGATGCTCCATAAGGTGATTGCTTCGGATGAATGGTATGCCGATCGATTCCGTATCGATTCCGATGGTCCTGCAGACGAGGCCTCGAAAAGCGAGAAGGTGTAGGTCGAACGCATTGACGCTGCCTTGACAACATCCCGATATGATAACGAATGGGAGGTTCCCTGCGAAATGTGCGCCTCTGTATATTCTCGCTAGGACGCCCTCGACCGATAAGGCATCGTTGAGTTCAATTTGAGTTCAGCTCGGGTGCCTGAAAATCGCCCAACTCTGATAAAAGGGGAGACGACGGTACACCACGTAGACGAGAGGCTATGGAAGTGCACGATTTGATTATATTGGCGCGCTAAACCGCCCCGCTGCCCAACTTGAACTCCGCTCACGCGTGTATGGGGCTGCGAGAGGTAACGGCCTGCGGCCTCCTTTGTGTGCTCGATGATATCTTCGAGCATGCCGGGCATGGCGGAGACATTCGCTGCAATCCAGCCGTGTTCAAGCGCCGTTTCGGATAGGAGCGAGAGAGGGCTGTCTTGCCCGTTTCCCTTGCACCCGTAAAGATGGTTGACAGTTTGGGGTCTCCCGGGTCTTTAGCTTTTACCGTGCTAGATGCCTCATGGAAACTGTTGGACTTTAATCAGACAGACCCAGCATGTCGTTTTCCTCCATGAGGACATCGGCTAAAACCGCAACACCTATGCTTGTTTAAGCAAACTTCCTGATAGTCGTGGAGCTGCTGTAGCCCGACATGCAGGACATCGCTCGGCTTAAACACCGGATGCCGCATCCGCGAAACGAGTTGCGGTGCACCCTGTTCCAAAAGGTTGCCAAGTACCATGGCGTGAGCGTTGGGGTAGCCATCATTCAGCGTGGATACATCCGGATGCGCATAGATCCAGACGATTCCAACGTTCTCGTATTTCCCGTGCAGGTAATCGAAGAGGGCAAGCGACGCCATACAGTTGCCGCCGACGGTCACGACTCTGTCGGGGTTTTCTGCCGTAAGCTTCCTCTGCGCATCCTGAATTCCCGCCAGGACTTCGTCCTCGGCGCAGATGCGAACTGCCTCCCATTTCTCATGTCCAAGTTTTGGGACGCGTTTCGCAATGCCGAGTGGGACCCCTGGACAGTCGGATCACGTGGTGGCCCCCTTTGAGAGGGTCACGAGCATGGTGGTCCCGTTCTCGGAACTTGCTTCGACCTCTACCGTGCCGCCGTGTAGGGCTGCAATCTCCCAAACAAGCGCTAGCCCGAGTCCTGCGCCGCCGTATGCCCTGCTGCGGGATTTATCTAGACGAAAGAACGGCTGGAAGATGCTCTCTCGGTACTGTTTGGGTATTCCCGGGCCCTCATCTTTGACTCGCAGGAGCACGTGGCTGTCGCTGTCGCTGATGGAGACGTTGACAGTCGAGCCGGGGCGGCTGTAACGGATGGCGTTTTCGACCAGGTTAAACGCCAGCCGATAGAGGAGCGTGTCGCTCCCGATTACTAAAGCGTCTCCAGCACAATTGAGGGCTATGCCCTTATTCTCGGCAAGTGGCGCAAGGTCGGTGAGGACCTCTTCGGACAAGGGACCAAGTTCCACATCGTCCTCGCAAGGAACACTGCGGAGCTCGCTCATCTCGAGCAATACCTTGGCCATTCGAGACATGCGCTCAGTTTGTTCTTGTAGCAGGCCGAGTAGCTCGGCTGTTTCGGGTTGCAAACCGGGGTGCTCGGAGATGAATAGTTCAATCTGTGCTTGCATAAGGGCGAGCGGGGTACGCAGCTCGTGTGCGGCGTTGCCGGTAAACTGACGTTGTGCAGAGAACCCTTCGCCAAGACGGGTGATCATGTCGTTGAAAGAGGCGCTGCATCGCTGCAGCTCGGTGGGTACATCTTCGCTGAGTCTGATTTCGCTTAGGTTGTCAGGCTGCACACGCTCAACCTGTGCAGCGAAATCGTGCAGCGGTTTGAGTGCACGGCCGCTCACAAAGTATGCCAGCGCGCCGCCAAGGAGTGTGACTCCAGCCGTGATGTACCAGGCTGTCGTGCCAAAAGACTCCTGTGCGTCGTTTACGACGATCGTGACCTCGTCATCGAGGCTCCCCTTCGTTGGGTCAAACGCCTGAGGTGCATCTACGCCGGCTGCGCTAAGGGCCGAGATGTCGCTGCCGATGGCATCCATGTAGCGCATGCCCGTATAGCCGACCAGGCAGTTCGTCAGCACGCATGCCGCGCACGTGAGCAGTGCCGTCATAATCGTTATGCGCCATTGAAGCGAAAGCCTTTTCATTCGCTATCCTCCATAACGTAGCCCTCTCCAATCCGATTGCGAATCGGGTCGTATCCCAAAACGCTGCGTAGCTTTTTGCGGAGTGACGAGATATGAACGCGGGTTGCGTTGCTAAAGCTGTTCACGCTGCTATCCCAAACGTGCTCGATAAGCTCCTCTTGACTTACCGGACGCCCCTGATTAAGCATTAGGTATTCCAAGATTCCCGTTTCCTTGCGCGTAAGAGATAAAGCCTCACTGTCCACGGAAGCGATGCGCGCCTTGGTGTCAAAGCGGAGCTTTCCGCAGGTTAATACTATGTCGCTTTGTGTAAAGCGTCTGAGGGTAAGGCTGCGAATCCTTGCCGCAAGCTCGTCCAGATGAAACGGCTTGGTGAGGTAATCGTTGGCGCCGGCATCGAGTCCGGCGACTTTATCGGATACTTCGCCACGTGCGGACAGAATCAGTACCTTGGTCTCGCAGTCAGTTTCCCTAAGTTCCCTGAGTACGGTCATGCCGTCGATACGGGGAAGGTTGAGGTCGAGTACCACGAGGTCGAAGGCCTCAACGTCCAGTAGGTCGAGCGCCTCCTGTCCGTCGTGACAGCAGTCGACGCTGTACGCCAGGTTTCGCAAGCTGCGCGCGATTGCATCGCACAGTGCTCGCTCGTCTTCGACGATCAAAATACGCATAACAGTCTCCTTGCACATTCCAAATCGCGCTTAACACGGATTTTATAGTCGATATGGTCCAATGGTCGCGTAACGAAAGGAGTGGTCAGGTTGTTCAAAGCGGTAAAACCCGTGGTACAGGTCGCTTTGTTGATCGTCGGAATTGCCATGGTGTGCTTTGGCGTTATGCGTGGCGAGGCGGATGCCGTGCTGGCCAAAGCGATTAGGCTGTGCTTGGAGTGTATCGGAATTGGATAAAAGAGAAAACACTGCGTCGCATGTTTTGGCCCGATTTCGCGGATTCATTCAGGCGGCGGCGACGCTGGTCACCAATATTCACCTGCCAAACTTTGCCAAAGGCGGCATCTATCAGGGCGCGGGAAAAACAGTCTGCGTACCTGGACTTAATTGCTATTCGTGCCCCGCGGCATCGGGTGCGTGCCCCATCGGGTCGTTCCAGTCGGTGGTGGGTTCATCCAAGTTCAACTTTTCTTACTACGTCACCGGTACGCTCATTTTGCTCGGCGTGCTGCTGGGACGCTTTGTATGCGGCTTTCTATGCCCGTTTGGCTGGCTGCAGGAGCTGCTTCATAAGATTCCCGGCAAAAAGTTCTCCACGAAAAAGCTCAAGCCGCTCACGTACATCAAGTACGTCGTGCTGCTGTTTGCCGTGGTGCTGCTGCCCGTCTTGGTGGTTAACGACGTGGGCATGGGCGACCCGTTCTTTTGTAAGTACATCTGTCCGCAGGGTGTGCTCGAGGGTGCCATTCCGCTGGCCATTGCCAATGCCGGCATTCGATCTGCGTTGGGACATCTCTTTACTTGGAAACTTGCCGTTCTCATTGCCGTGGTAGTGCTGAGCGTTTTGTTCTACCGCCCCTTCTGCAAATGGATTTGTCCACTCGGCGCATTCTATGCGCTCATGAATAAGGTGTCCTTGTTGGGGATTCAGGTCGACGCGTGCAAATGCGTCTCGTGCGGCAAGTGTTCAAAGGTTTGTCAGATGGACGTTGATGTGGTCCGCGCGCCCAATCATGCCGAATGCATCCGGTGCGGAAAGTGCATTGGGGCCTGTCCCGTCGATGCCATCAGCTATCGCTATGGCCTGGATGTGTCGGCGGAAAAGCTCCCCTTGACCACCGATAAAAAGTAAACAAGCTTCGACAAAACGGAGGAACGACTATGAAGCTTTCTAAGATTGCGGCCCTGTTTATGGTGCCGGTGCTGGCCTTGTGTCTTGTGGCGTGCTCGGCACCTGGCGGCAATGCGAGCGAATCTGCGAGCTCCGATCCTAAGATCGCAGAACTCACTGCGCAGAAGCCGGCCAATGCCGACGAGGCCGCTGAGCTGTATGCGAAGCTCATGCAGAAGGAGAACGAGATCTTTTCGAGTGATAACGCGCTGTGGGAAAAGGTATTCAATGCGGCAAATAAAGACTCGGCAATGATTGAGGACGGCAGCAATTACGGCGATTTCCTGCTCAAGACCATCGACGGCGCCAAGGATGAGTTCACGGCGGATGAGCTTAAGACGCTCAAGGCCGGTGCACAGCAGATCAAGGAGATCGAAGACAAGCTCGAGAGCTTGGAGAAGGAGTTCCCCGGCTGTGGAAGCACGCCGAGCGCAGGCGAGAGCGTCGACGCTTCGACCGCTGGCATGACGGCCGGCGCCAATGCTTCGAGCGAGGCGACGAAGTTCCCCAGCTTTACGGGCAAGGACCTGGATGGCAACGACGTGAGCAGCGACGAGCTGTTCTCTAAGAACAAGGTCACCGTCATGAACTTCTGGTTCACCACTTGCAAGCCGTGCGTGGGCGAGCTGGGCGATCTTGAGAAACTGAATCAGGAGCTTGCCGAGAGGGGCGGCCAGGTCGTGGGCGTCAATTCCTTTACGCTCGATGGCAACAAGGGCGAGATTGCAGATGCCAAGGACGTGCTGAGCAAGAAGGGCGTGACATATAAGAACATCTGGTTCAAGTCGGATAGCGAGGCCGGCAAGTTTACGTCAAATCTGTTCTCGTTCCCGACGACGTATGTCATCGATCAGAATGGCAACATCGTAGGGGAGCCCATCGTGGGCGCCATCAGCTCCGCTGAGCAGCGCGCAGCGCTCGACAAGCTTATCGACCAGGCGATTGCGAATAGCGAGCAGTAGAAAACGCGTAAAGCATGGCGATGATCGTGCACCGCTGTGCGGAGTAGTCTGCTGCCTTTCAAGATAATCTCCACCATTTAGAGGTCCCGCTCGGGACCTCTTCTTTTGGACGTCGTCCCGTTCGTTTTTTGATGCGGTTCCCTACATTCCTCACTAGCGCCGGTAAAAAATGGGGATAGAGTAGGACAAACGCGTCGAATACGAACGGCGGGGGAGAGCGGGCGAGTGCGCCCGCGTGGGAGAGGTTGCCGTCCATGTTGGAGCTCAAAGGTATTTGCAAAAGGTACGTTACGCAGTCGTTTACGCAGGTGGCGCTCGACAACGTAAGCCTGTCTTTTCGCGATAACGAGTTCGTGGCCATTCTGGGTCCCTCGGGCTCGGGCAAAACTACGATGCTCAACGTTATCGGTGGGCTCGATCATTTCGATTCCGGTGACTTGCTGATCGACGGCATATCGACCAAGGACTTTCACGATCGCGATTGGGATGCCTACCGCAACAACCGCATCGGCTTTGTGTTCCAGAGTTATAACCTCATTCCGCATCAGACCATTTTGGAAAACGTGGAGCTGGCGCTCACGCTCACGGGCGTGGGGCATGCCGAGCGCCGTCAGCGTGCGCGCGAGGCGTTGGAGAAAGTCGGCCTGGGCGAGCACGTTAACAAGCGCCCGGGTCAGCTTTCGGGCGGACAGATGCAGCGCGTGGCCATCGCCCGCGCCCTGATTAATGATCCCGAGATTGTGCTGGCAGACGAGCCGACCGGCGCTTTGGATTCAACGACATCCGTACAGGTCATGGACCTGCTCAAGGATGTGGCGCGCGACCGCCTGGTCATCATGGTCACGCACAATCCCGAGTTGGCATACCAATACGCCACGCGCATCGTTAACCTGGCGGATGGCAAGATTACCGACGATTCCGATCCTTTCGATGTCGCTGACGCCACGCGCCGCGAGGCCAAGCCTACGCGCAAAACCTCGATGAGCTTTGTGACGGCGCTGGGGCTTTCTGCCCGAAACCTTATGACCAAAAAAGGCCGTACGGCCATGACGGCCTTTGCGGGGTCGATTGGCATTATCGGTATCGCGGCGATCTTGGCGCTCTCCAATGGCGTGAACAACTACATCAAAAAGGTCGAGGAGGATACGCTCTCGAGTTACCCGCTTACGATCTCCAAGCAGGACTACGACCTGTCATCCATGATGGGCGGGCAGGGGGCTGCGGATGATGGCTCGCCTGGAAACGTGGATTCGTCCGACGACAGCGCCGGCGGCAAAGCTAAGGGAACCGATAAGATTCCCGTGGTCACGGCCGTAAAGGATATGTTTGCGAGCGTTAAGTCCAATGACATGACGAGTTTTAAGGCATGGCTCGATGCCGGTGGCGACGGCATCGATAAAGAGGTCAACGCCATTCAGTACGGCTACGGTGTATCGCCGGTTGTCTATCGTGCCGGCAAGGGCGACGAGAAGCCCGTCCGGCTTGTTCCCAACGCTATGACCGAGGCCATGAGCGGAGGCGCAAGTTCGGCGGCAACGGTGAGCATGGAATCCATGGGAACCTCGGTCTTTAACGAGATGATTGACGACCAGAGCCTGCTCGACAGCCAGTACGATGTCGTCGTCGGTCATTGGCCCACGTCTGCCAACGAAGCCGTGATGGTGCTTTCGAGCCGCGGTACGGTGGGCGACTACACGCTCTATAGCATCGGCGCGCTGGATATCGATGAGCTCAACGACCTGGTTAACAGTGCTATGACGGCCGACGGTGGGGTCAAAGCACCCGAGACCGGTACCGACTTTACCTACGACGATGCGCTGTCCACGACGTTTAAGGTGCTGTCGCCGGCCGATGCCTATCGCAAAAACGAAGAGACCGGCATGTGGGCTGACATGTCTGGCGACGCCGACTTTATGGCCGCCAAGGTTGCCGACGGTATCGACGTGCGCATTGTGGGCGTGGTGCGACCTAACGAGACGGCCAATGCGAGTGCATTGTCTCCGGGCATTGCCTATACACATGCGCTGACTCGCCGGCTTATGGAGCGCGCCGCCGATTCGCAGATTGTGCAAGAGCAGCTTGCGCATCCCGAGACGGATGTCTTTACGGGCAAGTCTTTCGATGAACTGCAGGGCGAGGCCAAGCAAGGCGTGGATCTGGGCAGCATGTTCAGTGTGGACGAGGCGGCGCTCAAGAGCGCGTTCTCGTTCGATGCGTCTGCGCTCTCGGGTGTTGCCGGCGGTATGGACCTGTCGGGTCTTGATTTGTCCGGGCTGGATATTGACCTTTCGGGCGTTGGTAGGGACATCGACTTTGGCGACATCATGGCCAAAGCGCCAACCCCAGATTTCTCGGGCGTCTTTGACGGTCTGGAACTCACGCCCGAGCAAATGCAGCAGGTGGGAACGCTTGCCAACCAGCTGTTTGAGGGCTTTTTGCAGTCTGATCAGTTTAAGGCGCTGACACCCGATGATCTTAAGGACGCGTCAAAGCTTGCCGCCGCGTTCTCGACGTATCTTGAGAGTGATACGGCAGCCCAGCAAATCCTGGCCCAGCTCAAGGCACTCGGTGGCGATGCCCTGGCCGAGCGCCTGCAGCGGGCGATGACCGACTATGTGCAAAAGCAGCTGGCTCCGTATCTGCAGCAGGCTATGGACCAGGTGATGAAGTCGATCAGCGATCAGATTGCGGCGACGGTGTCAGCTCAGCTCAAGGCAGGCGCAGCAGGGCTCATGGGCCAGATGGCGACGCGGATGTCGTCGAGTTTTGCCAACCTGGCGAGCGCCATGCGCGTGGATGCGAGTGCCTTTGCTCATGCCATTCACTTCAACATGGACGCCGAGGACCTGAGCTCGCTCATGATGAGCTATGCCAAGGCGTCGAAGCTCACCTACGATAACAATCTGACCACGTTGGGCTATGCGGACGAGGCCGACCCCATCTCGGTCAAGATTTTCCCGCGCGACTTTGAGGCCAAGGAGCGCGTACTCGATCACATCGATGCGTACAACAAGCAGGTCAAAGCCGCTGGTCACGATGAACAGGCAATCTCGTACACCGACTACATGGGCATCATCATGGGTTCGGTGACCGACATCGTGAACACCATCAGCTTGGTGCTCATCGCGTTTGTGAGCATCAGTCTGGTCGTGAGCTCCATCATGATCGGCATCATCACATACATCAGCGTGCTGGAGCGCAAAAAGGAGATTGGCATCCTGCGCGCGATCGGCGCGTCGAAGCGCAACGTGGCCAACGTATTCAATGCCGAGACCTTTATCGAGGGCCTCATCGCCGGCGTCTTTGCCATTGTCGTCGTGGTGCTCGTGAGCTTTCCGGTTAATACCTGGGCGCTTGCGGCCAAACAGGTGCCCAATCTGATGAGCCTGCCCGTGCAGGATGCGCTGGTGCTCATCGCAATTTCAGTGCTGCTGACGGTCGTTGCCGGCCTGCTGCCGGCCCGCAGCGCATCTAAGAAAGACCCCGTAGAGGCTCTGCGCTCGGAATAATGTGACAAAGGGGCTGTCCCTTTGCCACATGGGGGAAGGGGCAGCCCCCCTCCTGCGCCTAGCTCGTTTTACCCATCAACGTGATACGGATGCTTGGATGGGTGTACTCGTCAAACTCGTCCTCGGGATCCGTGTCAAACGAGTAATACGCTTTGACGGGGTCGTCGCTCGTCCTGATGGAGATTCTCTCGTAGAGCGAACCGTTCAAGAAAGCCTGCCTAAACTCTTCGGGGAGCTTTTGCGGTGCTAGGAGCTCGGGGCTCACGGTCTTGACGTCTGCGGTTTGGACGACAGAGGAAAGCTCGTCAAAGTCGAGCTCGATGCGGGCGAGGTTGTCCTCAAGGCTCGCATCGGGGTCGATTTCTGCTACGTAACTCACTTCCTTGAGCGTTCCCTTGTTGTCGAAATCCAGGTACGTATAGGTCTTCTGGGTATCGGAGTCGCCGTCGTGCAAGTAGCCGCGGACGTGATAGCCGTAATCTTGATATCGCTCGTAAGGGTCATCGGCAGACACGTACTCGCATGCGGGCTCTAACGTCTTGCGGGCGATGGCGATCTGCTCGGCCGCGGCCGCGGCGTTCTCCTGCATCTCGGTGTTTCCCTGCGCCAGCTGCGGGATATAGGCACCGCATACGATTGCGAGGGGTAGCGCCACAAGCGCGATGATCCACTTTTTTGCACGGGGGATAGGCAAGCCGCAGGCCTCCGCCATGGCCTTTGCGTTAGCGAAGCTCTCGGTAAGCACGTCTGCTGCGGTGGCAACGGCGCCTACGGCAGCGGCGACTTCTGCCGCGCTGCCCAGATTGCGTGCGGTCTCGTTGTCGCTGTTCTTGAGTAAGCGCGCGGCGGCCTGCGTACCGACAACGCCTGCGATTTGTGCCGAGCGGTCTTTCTCGGTCTGCTCGACGACGAGTCGGCGCTGCATTTTCTTCCACTGCTTGCCGCGCATACCAAAGCGTGGCGCGAGCGTGCAGTAGCAGAATATGACGAGCTCGATGGCGGTGAGCACCAGGGCGGTCATCATACCCGTCTCTTGGAAGCCTTCGTGATGAAAGACGATGTCGTCAATCATTTCGAAGGGAATGATCAAAAATGGCAGCACGAATGCCATGGCAAGCGCCGCACCGGCAATCTTGGGGTAGATGCAGTATCGCCGGATGCGCTTGCGTTCTTGTTCGGAAAGTGTAGCCATTGCCGGTCCTTGGTGTCGTGGCGGTCGTTGCGGCGCGCGGGGCGCGTCAGTCTGGGCTAGCGTTGGATAAGAGCATAGAGCAAGATACTCACCGCAATGAGCAGAAGGCCGATGTCCCCAACCAAGATGAGCGCGAGCAAGGATATCTGCGACGCGGTCACGGCGTTTTTGAGCGGCAACTGGAGCGTAGGCCTGCTCTGCAGCTCCTTCACTGTTTACCCTGCATCCCAAGTGCGGCGCAAGTGAGCAATAGCAAAACTTTGTCACGCGTAAAAGCAAGGAAGTCGCAAGGTCTGGGGCGGGGATGCTGGTATACGCCTCGGATACAATCGAAGCCATGCTAGAAAGAGGCTTCGATGATTAAAAAATCGTTCTTTAATCCGTTTTCGTCGCTGCTGCTTGCACTTGCCGGCTTGGCCTTTTTGGTCGACGTCGTACCGCAGGCGCAAGGCCAGACAGGAGTGTTCGCACCTGCCGTGCTGTTTTTGATGTGGCTGGTCGGCGGCCTGGTGCGCCTGTTCTACGAAAACGAAGCCAAGCGCAGCTTCGACCGGCACATGTTTAAGGCGAACCATGCGGCCGTTTGGAAACGTGTCGACGCTTGCTGGATTCAAGTCGATTCCGACCAGCTCGTGCCTGGCGATGTGATTCGCCTGTATGCCGGTATGCTCTGCCCGGTCGATGCGGTCCTTGCCAAGGGCGACCACATCCTTGTCTCCGAATCGTCGCTTACGGGCGAGAGCGGTCAGACCGTCAAGCGAGAAGGGGAGGCCGTCCGTGCTGGAACGACCATCATTGACGGAAAGGCTTCGGCAACCGTTCACGCTCGCGTTGCCGAGGAGCCGCCCACATCGCCGCGGCGCGCTCGGCTAGGCACGCAGTTTGGCGCTGGTGCCAGGAGCATCTGTGCCGCCCTGGTGAGGTGCATGCTCATCGTGCTGCCGTTTGTCATTATGATTCGAGGTTTTGTGCTGGGCGACTGGCCGCAGGCCCTGCTGTTTGCCCTGGGCACGGCCGTTGGCCTGGTCCCCGAGATGCTGCCAGTCGTCACAAGCGTGTGCCTTTCGGGCAGCGCGCATCGCCTTAAGAACAAACAGGTCATTGTTAAAAACGTTGACGCCATGGAATCACTGGGCTCCATGGACGTGGTGTGCGTGGACAAGACGGGCACGCTCACCGAGGACGCCGCGGTGCTCGAGTACTATACCGATATCCTGGGCAACGAAAGCGAGCAAACGCTCAACCTGGCGTATTTGGAGAGTACGAGCCAGGGGGCGGCCGCCAACCAGCTCAACCGGGCCATTGCCGACGCGTGCGCCGCGCCCGAGTTGCGTCTCGCCGCCAAAGACCTCGCAGGCGCATTTACCCTGCACGCATCTGATCCTTTCGACCACGTCACCAAGGCTTCGGGTGTTAAGCTCGATGCCATGCCTGGGGCGCTTGGTTGCCTGGGGCTGCAGACTCGCCCTGGCAATCACTTGACCATCGTAAAGGGCGAGGTCGAGAGTGTTTGCGCTCGTTGTGCCTGGGCCAACTTTAAAGGGGAACTCGTCCCCATGGACGCCGCGGGCCGCCAGAGCGCCTATGAGGTTGCCGAGGACATGCGTGCCGACGGCATCAAGGTCCTCGCCGTTGCCTACAGCACAACGTCTTCGGACTGGGGTGACCTGGTGCTCTGCGGCTTTTTGGGCTTTTTCGATCGGCCCAAGGCAAGCGCTCGCGCCGCCGTGCGCGCGCTGTCCGACCTTTCCGTTGAGGTGCGCGTGCTTACCGGCGACTCGGCTTCGGTTGCCCGGTCAACCTGTTCGCGCCTGGGCATTCCTGCCGATAGCGTTATCACCGGCAGCATGCTCGATGCCATGGAGGAGTCCGAGGCGCTTGTTCGCGTGGGGCGTACTCGTGTGTTTGCCGAGCTCACGCCCGCGCAAAAGGCTCATGTTGTCAGTCTCATTCGACTTTCTGGCCATACGGTCGGCTATATCGGCGATGGTGTGAACGATGTGCCGGCGCTTACGTCGGCAGATGTCGGCATCGTTGTGGACTCGGCGGCAGCGGAATCCAAAAAGGTTGCCGATCTGGTACTGCTCGAGCGCGGCCTGGGCGTGGTCGCCGAGGGCGTCAGCGAAGGCAGGACTTCGTTCGCCAACGCTTCCAAGTACATTCGCATCGCGTCGAGTTCCAACTTTGGCAATATCTGCTCGGTTGCCGCCTCGAGTATCTTCCTGCCGTTTTTGCCGGCAACCGCCGCTCAGCTGCTTTTGCTCAACCTGTGCTATGACGCCACCTGCCTGGCGCTCTCGTGGGATAACGTCGACGATGCGGAGATCGCCCGTCCCAAGGCATGGTCGGGCAAGGGCCTCGGCAGCTTTATGCTTCACTTTGGCTTCGCGAGTTCGGCGTTTGACATCATCACGTTTGCCATTTTACTCCAGGGCGTTTGCCCCGCGGTGTGCGGTGGGTCCTTTGTCACGTTGAGTGCTGCGGGCCAGGCGGCCTTTATCGCGACCTTCCAGACCGGATGGTTACTGGAGTGCGCTTGGACCGAATCGCTCGTGCTCCTCGTCTTGCGAGCGCGGAACGTTCGCGACGGGGACCGGCCGTGTCGTCCGCTCGTGATAATGGTCGCCACCATGCTTATCGCCTCGGCCCTTCTCGCGCTGAGTCCTGCCGCGCAACTGCTCGGCCTTGTCACGCTGCCCATGTGGTATCTGGGCATCGTTGCACTGCTGAGCGTGTTGTATCTTGTTGTTGTTTCGACGATCAAGCGGGTTTACCTGTCCCGCTCGAGCAGTCTGTTCTAGGGCGGTTCTATGCGTACCAACAGAACCAACATAGCGATTACGCCGGCAGAGGCCGCCGAGCTCAGCAACGCGCTGTTCTCGTCCGGTAGCGCCGCCGCTCTCGAACTTGCACCCGTGTTTGCCGATATCGCATCGGGCGGGCTGACCGCCATAGAACTGACAGTTGCCGGCTCGCAGACAAGTGCCGCTGCGGAGCCCATCGTTATCGGCGATCTTTCCATCGATCTGGCTTCGCGCACCGTTAAAGTGTCGGGCGCGCCCGTTTCGCTCACGCCCAAAGAATTCGATATCCTGGCCTTTTTGGCGAGCAACCGGGGCACAGTCTTTAGCAAAGAGGAAATCTATCGCGCTGTATGGCAAGACGAATATCTGCTCGATGACAGTAACATCATGGCCTTTGTCCGCAAGATCCGAAAGAAGATTGAACCCGAGCCCGACAATCCCCGGTACCTGCTAACTGTTTGGGGTGTGGGCTATAAAATAGCCGAGTAACGCGTTGAATCGTCCGCTTCTATCGACCCCAAAAGCCACTCTGACAATCCTTGCCAAATCGCAAGAAAGCCGCAAGAAACCAGCCATGTGCCCGGTCTTGCGGCTTTTCTATTCTAAGGACAGTCGCAGACGCGAAGGGAAGGTGAGGACCGTGAGCGGCAGTGACAGTACCAGCAAGGCAGGGCGATGTCTGCCGGCGCAGGTCCACCTTAATGGCGGGCGTCGCGGCTAGACGGCTCTGCATCCGATCGACAGAACGGAGCAAGGCAATTGAAGAAGCTGAATATGCGCCATACGCCATCTGCAGTCCAGGCGCAAAACGAACTGATCAGGCATCGTGCAGAGGGCCGCATCCAGCATGCGGCAACTATCCCGCTGATGGACGCCATGTCCTGGGTGGGCTCGAACCTGGGTGGTCTGGACCGCGACGAGGTCGCGCACAGCGAGGCCGATAACGGACGCAACGTGGTCACGCGCGGCAAGAAAAAGTCGCTTGTCCGCAAGCTCGCGGATGCATTCGTCAATCCCTTTACGGCAATCCTGTTTTTCCTAGCCATTATCTCGGCAACGACGGACATGATATTCCCGGCGTTGTCGATGATGGGCAACACGCCGGAGGACTTTGACCCGCTGACGGTGATTATCATCACCACGATGGTGGTTCTTTCGGGCACGCTGCGCTATGTCCAGGAAGCGCGTAGCGGCAATGCGGCCGAAAAGCTGCTCGACATGATCACGACCACCGTGACGGTCACCCGCAAGGATGTCCCCAGGACCGAGATTCCCATCGACGACGTGGTGGTCGGCGACATCGTGCATCTGTCCGCCGGTGACATGATTCCCGCCGACGTGAGGATTATCGAGGCCAAGGACCTCTTTGTGGGCCAGGCCAGCCTGACGGGCGAGAGCGAGCCGGTCGAGAAGGTCCCCACGACCTGCACCGAGTCCGATTCGGCCACGTCGTTCGAGAACATTGCCCTCATGGGCAGCAGCGTGATATCGGGCAGCGCGACGGCGCTCGTCTTTAGCGTGGGCGAGCAGACCCTGTTTGGTTCCATGGCGTCGAGCCTGTCCGACGACGCTGCGGAGACGAGCTTTTCCAAGGGCGTCAACAGCGTCTCGTGGGTGCTCATCCGCTTTATGATGGTAATGGTTCCGTTTGTCTTTTTGATCAACGGCGTCACGAAGGGCAATTGGCTCGATGCCGGCCTGTTCGCCATCAGCATTGCCGTGGGTCTGACGCCCGAGATGCTGCCCATGATCGTTACCACGTGCCTTGCCAAGGGCGCGGTTGCCATGAGTAAAAAGCAGACGATCGTTAAGAACCTCAACTCGATTCAAAACTTTGGCGCGATGGACGTGCTGTGCACCGACAAGACCGGCACGCTTACGCAGGACCAGGTGGTGCTGGAGTATCACTGGAACATCGACGGCCAGGAGGATTCGCGCGTTTTGCGCCACGCCTACCTCAACAGCTATTTCCAGACGGGCTACAAGAATCTGATGGATCTGGCGATCATCAAGTGCACGGAGGAAGAGGAGCAAAACGACCCGAGTCTCACCGATCTTTCCGAGGCCTACGTGAAGGTCGATGAGGTGCCGTTCGACTTTACGCGCCGTCGCCTCACCACGGTGGTGCGCGATCGCAGCGGCAAGACCCAGATGGTTACCAAGGGCGCGGTCGAGGAAATGCTGTCGGTGTGCTCGCATGCCGAGATCGACGGCGGCGTTCATGTGCTGGACGACGAGGTGCGCGAGCGCATTCTGGCGACAGTTTCCGACCTTAATGACGACGGTTTCCGTGTGCTGGCGATTGCTCAAAAGTCCAACCCGTCACCCGCCGGTGCCTTTAGCGCCGAGGATGAGCGCGACATGGTCCTAATCGGCTACCTGGCCTTTTTGGATCCGCCCAAAGAGTCGACGGCCGATGCGATCGAGGCGCTGCGCAATCACGGCGTTGCCACCAAGATCCTGACTGGCGACAACGAGAAGGTTACGCGTACCATCTGCAAACAGGTGGGGCTGCAGGTCAACAACATGTTGCTCGGCAGTGACATCGCTGACATGGATGACGCCGAGCTCGCTCGCCGGGCCGAGGATGTGCAGGTCTTCGCCAAGCTCACGCCCGACCAAAAGTCGCGCGTCGTTTCCGTCCTGCGTGCGAACGGGCATGTGGTGGGCTATATGGGCGACGGTATCAACGACGCCTCAGCCATGAAGTCGTCTGACATCGGCATCTCGGTCGACACGGCCGTCGACGTTGCTAAGGAGTCCGCCGACATCATCTTGCTCGAGAAGGATCTGATGGTGCTCGAGGAGGGCATCGTCGAGGGGCGTAAGACCTACGCCAACATGATCAAGTACATCAAGATGACCGCGAGCTCCAACTTCGGCAACATGTTCAGCGTACTTGCCGCGTCTGCCCTGCTGCCGTTCTTGCCCATGATGAGCATTCAGCTGATCTTGCTCAATTTGATTTATGACTGCAGCTGCCTGGCGATTCCCTGGGACAACGTGGACGAGGAGTTCCTGCGCGTGCCACGTGCCTGGGATGCCTCGAGTGTCGGCAGGTTCATGATCTGGATTGGGCCCACCAGCTCCATCTTCGACTTTATGACCTACATCTTTATGTACTTTGTCTTCTGCCCCCTGTTTGTGAGCCACGGTGTACTGTTCAACGAGCTGGCGAGCGTCTACTCGGGTGCCGCGCTGGAGCAGATGCAGCTGGCCTACATCGCGCTGTTCCAGGCTGGTTGGTTCGTCGAATCCATGTGGAGCCAGACTTTGGTTATCCATATGATTCGCACGCCCAAGTTGCCGTTTATCCAGAGTCGTGCCTCGGCTCCGGTGATGCTGCTCACGATGACCGGCATTGCACTGCTCACGCTGATCCCGTTTAGCCCGCTTGGCCCCACGCTGGGTCTGGGAGCACTGCCCATCGAGTACTTCTTGTTCCTGATTCCGTGCATCTTGCTGTACATGGCGCTGGCGACGAGCCTTAAGAAGGCCTATGTCAAGCGTTACGGCGAGCTGCTGTAGTGACTTCGATGTAGAGAGGAGCGTTTACATGAACTGGGCTCAGATTTGGATCGATTTGTTTGGGACTACGGAGTGGCTTGGGCTCAACATGGGCTTTTGGGTGGCCAATGGTGTTGTCCTGGTGATTGTCATCATTATGAACGTCATCTTTTGGAGCATGAAGCCGCTGCCCAAGGACGAATAACATGCATGGGATTGCCTGCGCCGCTGTGCCAAAATAAACACTCGAATGATGTACAAATGTGACAAAGGGACGGTCCCTTTGTCACATTGATTTGAAAGTTGATGTTGATGATTCTATCGCTGGCCCCCATGGAGGGGATTACCGGGCATGTGTTCCGCCGCGTGCATGCAGAATGCTTTGGTGCGCTCGACTGCTACTACACGCCGTTTTTGCCGCCGCCGCGGGTGGGCAATCGCTTTGGCGGCAAGGCGTTTAAGGAGGTCGATCCTGCCAATAACCAGGGGCTTAACGTGGTGCCTCAGCTCATGTCCAAGAACGCGGATGAGTTTGTGTGGGCGGCACAGGTGCTCGCCGACATGGGATACCACGAGGTCAACCTCAACTTGGGATGTCCCTCGGGAACAGTCGTTGCCAAGGGCAAGGGTTCGGGTTTCTTGCGCAACCTGGATGAGCTCGAGGTGTTTTTGAGCGACGTGTGCGAGCGCTCACCACTGCCGGTGTCGGTAAAGACCAGGCTGGGGCTTGAGAGCGATGCTGAGTACGAGCGCGTGCTCGATCTCTACTGTCGTATGCCGCTTGCCGAGCTGATCGTGCATCCGCGCGTGCAAAAGGATCGCTATACGGGCTCGCCGCGCA
>UQUG01000002.1 GCA_900544205.1 uncultured Collinsella sp. | reverse complement strand
CCTGGGCAATGGCGTAGGGCAGGAAGGAGAGGAACGGCAGATCGCTTGCGGAGGCTGGAATGTGCGTGATGCCGGAACTGCTCAGAGCACGGCAATATGCGAGCTCCGCGGCATTGGTCTCTCGGTCTCCCACGATGGATCCGGATTGGAAGCCTTCGTCCATGAGCGCGTAGTAGCTCTCGGCAGAATCGAGAAAGGCGGCGTCGGTTTGGGCGGCAAGAGCGGCGTTCGCGTATCTTGCAAGCTCCGCGTCGACTTGCTGCTCTGGCGATAGGTCTATGCCGTTGGCTTGGGGTGCGCGCGTATTGAATGCGTCGACAAAGCCCTGCATGCCCTGCTTCATAAAGAAGGGTCCGTAAATGGGTGAATTGAACGCAATGGGGATGGAGAAGGCTGCGGCAAGAACGAGCGTAGAGATCCATACGGCCCTGTCTCTTAGGATTAGTTTGAGAAGAAGTCGACAGTACATTTAGAAGCACCTACATTTCTCAAGTCATCGATAGATTTATAATGACAGACCGAATGAAGATGCGTGCGATGGGGGCGAGGCGAATGGCTGGGCGGTATCGATACGCGGGTTCAACGGCATCATATTGACCACATAGATTTTTAACTTGCATTTCTACCCGCCCTTTTCGTAGAGTCGCCGATACGTGCTTAGCGCACCCTCGGCGCGTCCGGCAGGCTTTGCGAAATGGGATCCAGGAGACTTCGGCGCAGCATCATCTTGCGGAATGCTTCTAATGAGCCTCCCATCCTTCAAAAACAGAATCTCATCGCACAGTCTATCGACCGAATCCAAGATGTGGGATGACATGATGATGCACGTACCAGAATCGGCCAGCTTCCTGAGAATCCCGGAATGCAAGTCCACCCTGCTGGGATCGAGCGCGTTCATGGGTTCATCCAACAGGAGGTACCGCGCACCCGTCGCATACGCAATCGCCAAGGTAAGCTGCTGCTTCATACCCTGGCTCAGAGCGCGGATCCTCATCTTCGCGAACTCGCCTATCTGCGTTTGCTCCACCACCTCCTCGATATCACGAGCATGCGGCCACATATCGCAAACCATCTTGAGGTGATCTTCCGCACGCAATCCGGGATACAGCAGCGTTCCCTCACCAGGTGCATAGAAGATCATAGAACGGACCTCTCTCGCACCCGTACCCTGCACCTCATCCAGAACGATGCTCCCGTCCACGCGAGGACCCGGCAAACCTGCCATCGCACGCAGCAACGTCGTCTTTCCATGCCCGTTCGGAGCGACGAGACCGTAGACCGTACCCGGGGCAAACTCAGCGTTCACCGAATCTACGAGCACCTTCTTTCCATAAGAGATCGTCAGCGTTTGAAGGTCAATCATCGAGATCATCCCCTTTCGATCTTCGGAACACCCAGGCGCACCAACAACGGAGATACGGCGCCCAAGACCACCAGCAGAGCGCCCGATGCGCCGACGACCTCTCCAAAAGGCATCGCGTTCGTCCCTCGCCCAAGGAACCCAATCGTCCCCACCTGGGAAGCGGGATCAAACGAGGCGAATGGAGCCAGCAGCGCGGCGCCCATGCCCGCGCTTTCAACATGAGCGCTCAACGAACCCAACACCAAGAGAACCGCGCAAACCACTCCGGTGACAACGGGGCTGCGGCTAATCGCTGCTGTCAACGCAGCGACGACGGAAATCACGCCGTATGCCATGACCAGCAACGGAACGCTACGCAACACCGCCTCCCCCACCATGGACGTTGTCGAAGCCCCCGCTCGAATGAGAGCGACGGGATACTCCGATCCACCCGCACCGTTCTTAATCGCGGACACAACTGCAGCGGGAACCATCGACACCAAAAGCAGCGTCAAGCCAAGCAGGAGAGACAACGCAACAGCCGTCAGAAAACGCACATGCGCTGTTGCGGGGACTTGGAAAACCAGAAGGGAACGGCACTGCAGGTGGGTACACGCAAGCGATGTGACAACCACGGGCAACAGCCAAAACAAGGAAGGAAGCGCTGCCTGGAAATACGAAAGGAGGATTAATGGGGGCATCTTCGTACTTAACTCGTAAACCTTGGGGTCCGGCAAGCTCGCGATCGACTCGAGCAGAAGGGCGCGCGCCTCCGCACGAGAAGGAGTCTCCGGCTCGATTCCGATCGATTGCAGGAGGGTCGCATCTGCCGCGCCCAGTTCGCCTCGAGCGCGCTCGTACGTCGCAAGGCTTCGAAACCCCTCCGCAGGCGTAGGCGCGTACACAAAACCCGAAAGAGCATCTCGCATGTCTTCCAGGGCCGTTTTGCCCTCGACATCCATATTCGCAGCGTCCTGCTCTAGATACCGATCTATTGAACGGAGCTCCCCATCCCTATACCGAACAGCGGAAACGTCATCAGCGTCAGGAAACACCTCGACCAGAGCCGGGGCCAGCATCGTCGTCGACATTGCAATCGCGCATACGGCGAGGGCAGGAGAATGCAGGAGCAGTTTCCCCATCGTTCTTACGTATGCAACGGCGGAGGCACAAGCGCTCGAACGAGTTGCCGCTCTCGATGCGGTGAAGGAACCTCTCTCAAGACAAATCGGGGGCATCGGGCGCGCGCAGCCGCTCTTTCCAGCAACGCAAAGCAGGCTAATTGCCAGCACCTCGATCCCGATTGCGCATACGAGGGTAATCGCGCCACGCTCGAAGCAAAGTCCGGGCAGATTCACTATCTGCGTTGTCGGGTACGGGCTATAGGCGCCGACGGTCAACTCGGTGTTCGCATACGAAAGGGGATTCAACAGGGCGAACTCACGTAAAGCGATGGATCTTCCGTAATACCCGGGAACCATCGTCACCCCCATCAGGGCACATACGAACACGATTCCAAGCGTAGGGTTATTGGCAATCTTCACGGCAAGGTGAACGACAAGCGAGATGAACGCTGCCACCAAGAATTGCAAGATGGCCGCCTGCGCGAACACCAGCCAAGCCGGTTTGATAACCGGAGTCGCATATTGAATGTAGCCTATCGGATAGAACAGCGAACCCGGGCCATTCTTCACAAGCGCGGCGATTATCCCTGGAAGATTGATGGCAAAGACGGCAAGCATCGCAAAAACACTCGCCCATACGCTCGATGCAACAAGCCTGTCCAGCTCACCCATCGGTGCCTGGATGATGAGCTTTTCGCGTTTGTTAAGACGCGCGGCAAGGAACGAGACGGCAACGGCCGTTGCGGCCCATAGCAAGTACTCCTTCGATCCGTCATAAAAGGAGTACGCTCCATCCGATACCTGCAGAAACGGAAGCAGAGGAGAGAGCGGCGCCAAGACAAGACGCCCCGCGGCAAGAGGGTACAGAAGCGCGGGCATGCTTGATGAAGAGGTATAGACACCGTCCTCCCCCGCATTCACAAGCGCATCCGCATAGGATGCTGACAATTCCTGCTCAACACGGGTTATTCCCGACTCGAGGTATTCGACCCGTCCGTCGATGCCAGCCGCGCTCCTGAAGACGGGCAGAGCACAAAGAACCATCAACGCAACAACGACAACACAGAGCGACCTGGAGGAGAGAAGCGACCTAAAGATCGCCTTCGAGATTTTGAGCATATTCATCGCCAACCTTAACCTCATCCAGTCGGAACAGAGGGGCCGAACAAAATGCTCGGCCCTTATTACTTGCCGGCAAAGTCAATTTAACATAAACTGTTAAAAAGTAACCTGAGTTTTTTAAATTCTTCGGAGGTTATTATGAGTTCCGACAATCGCACTCCCCGGCTTCATTCCTTCCGCATCGCATGTGCGATAGCCTCTGCGACCCTTTGCGCCACCGCCATCGCACAAGTGGCGTTCTCCTTAAAGCCAGCAATCGAAGTGCTCGACAACCCTGTAATTGCAGACTCCCCCGCGTATCCAGCCCTTGCGATCTCGACATTGGTCCCTGCCGTCATCGGTATCGCTACGACCATCCTCAGCGCCGTTCTCGTGTGGACGATCAAGAGCGGAGACCCCTTCAAGAAAGGGTCTGCGACATGCTTGAAGGTGCTCGGCATTCTCTTCGTTGTTCAAGCTGCCACCAGCCTCTACGCCGGCTCACTCAAAACCTCCGTTTCGATGTTTGGCGGCGAGGGGGCCGTCGGCGCCCAAGAGATCGCTTCATCATTCGATTGGACCTCTCTGGTTCTCGGCATCGTCCTGTTCATGCTTTCCCAGCTCTTCTTGTACGCCCGAGAGCTGTACCTCGACTCCGACGAGATTGCGTAAGGAAACGCCATGCCCGTAATTGTTCGCCTCGACAAGATCATGGCCGAGCGAAAGATTTCCTCGAACGAACTTGCCGAAAGGATTGGAACCACGCCCGTGAACCTGTCCCGTATTAAAAAAGGGCATATTCGCGGCATTCGCTTCAACACGCTCGAGCAGCTATGCCTCGCCCTTCGTTGCCAACCCGGAGACCTTCTCGAAGTCATGAGCGAAGAGGATGCCCGAAAGGAGTTCGGACTCGATTGGTCCGCCGAGGATTAGAGGGCGCGACGAGACTCGTCCCCGCGTTCAAGAGTCCATCGAGACGCTCCAAGTGTTCGGCTACGGCATCACCGAGCCGGACGACCGAAATATCGTCATACGCGACGTGAAGACGATCAGTTGGCTCTTCCCCGTGTGGACTGCCCCCTCACGCTCATGTTGCAGACATGTAACGCCGCAGCGAGCGTGCCCCTTTTTGCGCCAGACAGGTACAATGATGAACACTGTACCGTAGCGGAGCGCCCCGCGCGCCGCAATCACGCGAAAGGGTTTCCCATGGCCGAGATCTCGTCCTCCCGTATCGTCATCACCGTCCTTGGCAAGAACCGCCCCGGCATCGTCGCCGGCGTCACCCGTGTCCTAGGCGAGGCCAACGTCGACATCCGCGACATCACGCAGTCCATTATCGAGGACATCTTCACCATGACCATGCTGGCCGATACCGCCGAGTCCAAGCTCGACTTCGCCGAGCTGCAGAAGGCGCTGGCCGAGGCCGGCGAGCTTTCGGGCGTCAACGTGTCCATCCAGCGCGAGGACGTCTTTAACTTTATGTACCGCCTGTAGCGAACAAGCCGCTCGGGGCAGCTTGACGTCATATCGTCCAAGCGCGCGGCCCCAAAGCGGACCGGAGAGGAGCGCGCATGGCCTACGACGCCAAGAAAATCTACTACCGCTTCGACGATCACCTGAGCCGCCTGGTTCTGGATTACGAGGCGAGCCGTCAGATTTCGCCCGAAAGCGAAAACCTCTACCACGGCCTGCCGACCGCCCCGTACGACGAGGACCTGTTCGTAGAGCACAACGTCAAGCGCGGCCTGCGCAATGCCGACGGCTCGGGCGTGGTCGCGGGCCTTACCCGCATCTCGGACGTGCACGGCTACAACAAGGTCGACGGCAAAGTCGTGCCCGATCAGGGCAAGCTCACGCTTCGTGGCTACAGCATCGAGGATCTGGTCAACAACGCCCAGGCCGAGAACCGCTACGGCTACGAAGAGGTCGCCTATCTGCTCATCACGGGCTCGCTGCCCACCAAAGAGGAACTCGACGGTTTTTGCGGACGCCTGGGTGCTTTTAGGCACCTGAGCGACGAATACGTCCGTGAGTTCCCCATGACCACGGTGTCGTCGAGCATCATGAATGTGCTTCAGCGCGCCGTGCTGCTGCTCTACGCCTTCGACGCCGAGCCCGACGCCATTACACCCGAACACGAAATCGACGTCGCCATCTCCATGCTCGCCCGTCTCCCCCGCATCGCCGCCTTCGCGCATATGGCCTCGGTCGCCAAGCGCCGCGGCTCCGAGGTTCATGTGCCGCACCCCACACCCGGCCTCTCCACCGCCGAGACCATCCTGCAGGTGTTGCGCGGCGGCATGGCATTCACCCGCGACGAAGCCATGCTGCTCGACGTGATGCTCATGCTGCATGCCGAGCACGGCGGCGGCAACAACTCCACGTTCGCCTGCCGTGTGCTGTCCTCCTCGGCCACCGACCCGTATTCCGCCTACGCCGCGGCCATCGGCTCGCTCAAGGGCCCGCGCCACGGCGGCGCCAACGCCAAGGTCGTGTCCATGCACGAGGACATCCGTGCGCATGTTTCCAATTGGGAGGACGAGGACGAGGTCGCAGCCTACCTGGGCAAGATCCTCGACAAGCAGGCCTTCGACGGCACGGGCCTCATCTACGGTATGGGCCACGCCGTCTACACGCTGAGCGACCCGCGCGCCGAGGTGTGCCGCCGTTACGCGCGCACGCTTGCCGCCAAGAAGGACCTGGGCGAGGAGTTCGCGCTCATCGAGCGCATCGAGCGTCTGGCCCCGCAGGTGATGCGCGATCACGGCATGACCAAGCCTATCTGCGCCAACATCGACCTATACACGGGCTTTATCTACAAGATGCTCGGCGTACCCGAGACGCTCTTTACGCCGCTGTTCGCCGTCGCCCGCATGGCAGGCTGGTCGGCGCACCGCATGGAAGAGCTCTTCTGCGCGCACCGCATCATCCGTCCCGCGTATCGCCCGGTTATCGAGCCGCTGGAGTACAAGCCGCTCGCCGATCGCTAGGACGCGGACCGTTATAGAACCCGAGCGTGGCCAGGGCATCACCGCCCTCGGCCACGCTTTTTATGCCAGTAGAAAGGGCTGCATCGAATGATTGTGTTTTCCGATATGGATGGAACACTGCTGACGAGTGATAAGCAGATGAGCGATGCCACCTGGGCGATGCTCGACGAGCTTGCGCGCCGCGGTATTGAGTTTGTGCCCTGCACGGGGCGCCCGCTGTCGGGCATCTTTGAGTCCATCCTCGCCCACCCCGCCGTACACTACGCGGTCTGTGCCAACGGTGCCAGCGTCTGGCAGCTCGACGACGATGTGCCCACCGACGCCTCGCGCGCCACACGCATTTTGAGCCGACCGCTCGACCGCGCCATCGCCCACCGCGCCCATGGCATTGCCGCCGGCCATGATGTCACCTTCGATATCTTCGCGGACGGGCAGTGCTTCCTCCCCCGCTCGCTCTACACGCGCCTTGACGAATTCTGCGGCGGCGACCCCCACATCGCGGCTTCGCTCAAGCGTACGCGAACACCGATCGACATGGATATCGACAGCAAGATCGACGAGGTCGAGACACTCGAACGCATCGCCATGTACTGGCACGACCCGGCCGATCGCGACGCCATCACGGCGGAGCTCGACACACTCGGAGGCATTGAGGTCACGCGTTCGTACGCCATGAATATCGAGGTCATGGGCGAGGGCGCCACCAAGGGAACGGCCCTCACGTGGCTATGCGAGCACCTGGGCGAGCGTCTCGCCGACGCCTGGGCCTTCGGCGACAACATCAACGACATCCCCATGCTGCAGGCAGCGGGCCACGGCATGGCCATGATCAACGCCGAGCCCGAGGACCGCGAGGCCGCCGACGCCATTACCAAATACGACAACGACCACGACGGCGTCGCCCGCACCATCATGGCTGCCCTCGCTTAGCAGCAGCAACCCGGGAGGGTAGCTAATTTGGGGACAGTCTTCACGGAGCGCCGCAAGGACCGTCCCCCACTGCCGGCAGATAAGGAACGCCCCCATCTGCCGGATTAAGCGAGGCTCTCCAAAACGTGGCGAAGCTCCTGCTGGACGGCGTGGTCGCGGTTGCGCCCCACCACGCGATCGGCAACGGCCTTGAGCGCGGGGCGCGCATTTTCCATCGCGCAGCCCGTGCCGACAAAGCGAATGATCTCGTAGTCGTTCATCGAGTCGCCAAACGCCATGACCTCGTCGCGTTCGACGCCATAGTGCCCCATGAGCTGCTCGATTCCCGAGGCTTTCGACACACCGGGCTGCATGGCATCGATCCATGCGTTTCCAGAAGGCGCAAAGGTAAAGAGCTGGCCAAGCTCGCGCTGTAGCACGTACGCACTGTCCATAACCGCACTGTCGTCGCAAAAGATACTCGCTTTGATGATATTTACGCTGGGATCGGGCAGCTCCCAAATGCGCTCGGCATTGGGAAGGTCCTTATCGACCTCACGCACGAACTTGCACTCGTCATCGAGCAGGAAGGACTTGGTTCGGTCAAAGAGCGCAAGATGCAGATTGGGAAACGTCCTGACGGCCTGGGCGAGCCTTCGAATCGCCAGGTGGGAATACACCTCACGGTCTACCATCTTACCGTCGGCGTAGACCTGGGCGCCGTTAGCTGCGACAAAGTCCATCTTGTCGCGAACGGGCGCAAAGAACTCGCACAGACGATCGTAGCGGCGACCTGACGATGCGGCAAAATGCACGCCATGCTCGCGTAGCGCCAAAATCAGTTCGTAGGTCTCGGGAGGCACCTGGCCGTTTTCGTCAAGCAACGTGCCGTCCATATCGGATGCAATCAGTTTAAACATAGAAAAGCTCCCTTCGGGCTTGTTGGAATCGAACGCGTATCCGATTCCAACGTACCCAAAGGGAGCTCAGATAAGACTCCGCGGGCGCAAACGTTACAACTAGTCGTTTAAGAACGTCCCCAATGACTAGTCGGCGTAGGTGAAGGTGGTGACGTCGAACATGCCCTCGGGGCGGATGCGGAGCGTCGGGATGACCGGCAGGGGCAGGAAGATGATGCCCATGATGGGGTCGAGCGGCGGCTCAATACCCATGGCGCGAGCCTTGACCATAAAGTCGTCGTGCTGCGCGGCAACGTCCTCGGCCGTGCCTTCGCTCATAAGGCCACCGAGCGCCAGCGGAATGCGCGCCACGACCTCGCCGCTGCGCACCAGCACGTGGCCACCCTGGCCCACGGCCTCAACGGCAGCCATCATATCGGCGGCGTTGTCGCCCACCACGCACACGTTGTGCGAGTCGTGGCCGATCGTCGAGGCGATAGCGCCGCCCGTGATGGTAAAGCCGCGCACCCAGCCGCGGCCGATGTGCTTGCCAACGAGCCCCAGACCAGCGGGACCGTCGCCATCGGCGCCCTCGGCCTGCAGCGATACGCCGCGACCATGACGCTCGATCAGCATGATGCGGCGTAGCCCCTCGGCGGTCTCGAGACGAGCCATGCCCGTAATGGCCTTGCCCGGCACCACGTCGATCACGGCCTCGCCCGGCTTAAAGGCATAGTCGAACACGTCGAGCGAAAGCTTCGGCAGCTTAACGGAAGCACGCAGCTCGTCGGCAAGCGCTGCGACCTCGGCCGTCTCGGGCGCAATCTCGCCCACAAAGGTACCGTCCTGCGCCACGAGCGCGCCGGCGGCATACACGCGATGCGGAGCCGTGGCAAACGTCAGGTCGTTGAGCACCAGCAGGTCGGCACGCTTGCCCGGGGCGATGGCGCCACGCAGCTCATGCGGGTCGCGGCAACCGTGGTCCAGGCCAAACGCCTCGGCCGTGGACAGGGACGCCATGGAGATGGCGACCACGGGGTCGATACCGGCCTCGATAGCCACGCGGCAGGCATTGTCGATCATGCCGGTCGCAAGTGCATCGGAGGGAGCGCGGTCGTCAGTCGCAAAGCAGCAGCGACGGGCGCGGGCGGGGTTCTCCAGCAGCATCGGCGACAGGTTGGCCAGGTCGTGACTGCACGTACCCTCGCGCAGCATCACATACATGCCACGGGACAGCTTGTCGAGCGCCTCCTCGGGAATCGTCGACTCGTGGTCGGCGATAATGCCCGCTGCAGCGTAGGCGTTGAGGTCCTTGCCGGCAACGAGCGGCGCATGGCCGTCAACCTGCTTGGACGGCGTCTGGTTGGCAGCGTCGATGCGAGTGCAGGTCTCGGGATCGCCCATAAAGACGCCCGGCAGGTTCATCATCTCGCCCAGACCAAAGACATCGCCCGGATGCTCGGCAAAAAACGCCTGCATGTCGGCGGCCGAAATGACGGCGCCGGCCTGCTCGTCGGGCAGCGCGGGCACGCACGAGGGCATCATGTACTTGATGGAGATGGGTGCGCGGCGACCGTCCTCGATCATAAAGCGCAGACCGTCCAGACCGGAAACATTGGCGATCTCGTGGCTGTCGGCAATGGCGGTGGTAGTACCGCGCGTCGCGGCCATGCGAGCATACTCGGCGGGGCGGATGTTCGAAGACTCGATATGCAGATGCCCGTCAATAAAACCGGGAGCGAGATAGCGACCCTGGCAGTCGATGACCTCAGTTGCCTCGTAGGTGCCAGCAGCATCGTCGCGACCATCGTAGAGCACGCCGACGATCACACCGTCCTTGACGGCAACGCTACCGGGCGCCACACGCTGGCCATACACGTCGACGATCTGCGCATTGGTAAACAGCGTGTCGACGGGCACGCGACCCTCGGCGGCCTCGATCACAGTCCTCATGACCTCAACGGACATACATACTCCTTTAACCGTAGAAAAAAGCTGCGGAGCGGGCAAACCTTCACCGCAGCAGGCCAATAGCCATTGTATGCCCAAAAGGAAGCCCTGCTAACACCCCTTCCGCTTAACGGCACCGCCAAATGATCCCTCCGTCCCCAAGGGATCGTCGCAACCAAAAAAGGCCGCGGCCGGAAATCCCGGCTGCGGCCTTGTTGCACTTGTGAGGTCAACTCGCTCGTTAGACCAACTTGAAGCCCTTGCGCTTGCCCACGGAGAGGGTATCGCCCAGCTTGAGGGCGCTGGGGTCGATGTTGTAGCTCTTGGGAGCCACAGCCTCGCCGTTGATCTTGACACCGCCGCCGTCGATATCGCGACGGGCCTGGCCGGCGCTCGCCGAAAGACCCAGGTCCTTGAGCAGGCCGGCGAGGTAGATCTGACCCTCGTCGTTAACGGTCAGCTCAACATGCTTCTCGGGGAAGTCGGCAAGCTGGCCCTCCTTGAACACGCGGTCGAACTCGGCCTGAGCCTCGTCGCCGGCGCCGGCGCCGTGGTAGGTGTCGCACAGGTCGCGGCCCAGGGCGCGCTTGAGCTCATAGGGATCGGCAGAACCATCGGCCAGGGCAGCGTCGATCTTGTCGACCTCGGCCGGGGTGAGCGAGCTGGCCAGACGGTAGTACTTGCCGATCATCTCGTCGGGGATGGACATGGTCTTGCCGAACATATCCTTGGGAGCGTCGGTCAGACCGATGTAGTTGCCGTACGACTTGGACATCTTGCGCACGCCGTCGGTGCCCTCGAGCAGCGGCATGGTAAGCGCGATCTGCGGCTCCATGCCCATCTTCTCCATGAGCTCGCGGCCGGCGAGCAGGTTGAAGAGCTGGTCGGTGCCGCCCATCTCCACGTCGGCCTTGATCTGCACGGAGTCGAAGGCCTGCATCACGGGGTACAGGAACTCGTGCAGGGCAATCGGCGTCTGGGACTGGTAGCGCTTGGTAAAGTCGTCGCGCTCGAGGATGCGGGCGACGGTGAACTTGGAGCACACCTGCAGCAGGCCGGCCAGATCCATCGACAGGATCCAGTCGCCGTTGTGCACGATGGTGGTCTTCTCGGGATCCAGGATCTTCATGGCCTGGCTCACGTAGGTCTCGGCGTTAGCCTCGATCTGCTCCTGCGAAAGCTGCGGGCGGGTGGAGTTCTTGCCCGACGGGTCGCCGATCAGCGCGGTGCCGTTGCCGATGATGAGGGTGACGTTGTGACCCAGGTCCTGGAACTGGCGCATCTTGCGCAGGGGCACGGCATGGCCCAGGTGCAGGTCGGGGCTGGTGGGATCGACGCCGAGCTTGATGTTGAGGGGCTCGCCCTTCTCAAGCTTCTTGCGAAGGTCGGCCTCGGGGACGATCTTGGCAGCGCCCGAGGTGATGATACGCATTTGCTCGTCAACAGACAGCATTGGGTATCCTCCTTTTGCTATAGCACCCTCGCCGGATACGGCGGTGCTGGAAGTCCATAAACTCTCATATGATAACAAACTGACGCGACGCGGCACCTACGATAGGAAAATCCTCGTCCTGCCGCATGCATCGACAGCGACCGGCAGACGCGTGCCGTCGCGCTCGACTAGGTAGCGCATCTGCCGACGGCGTTGGCAGTCACGACAATGGACCTGCCCCGTTGCATCGGTGGCACAGGTACCCTCGGCGGTCAGCAGGCAGTGCTCGCACACCATAAGCTCAGGGCGGTCGGCATCGACGGGGCCCAAGACGCCAGGGCGATCGGCGAGGCCGGCAACGCGCCCAGCGTCGTTGGCGACAAGCTCGGCAGGCAAGTACACCCGCCGTGCGCCAAGCCCGCGCAGCCAAGCAAGCGTGGTGCGATTCGCGCAGAACACCGGCGCTGCCACGTCAAACATCACGCCCAGCTCACGAGCCATCGCCACCTGCCCCAGGTTGCGACAGACCACGCGCCCGGCACGCCGCATCAGCGACCGAGTCCGCTCGGCATCGCCAGCGCGGCAGACCTCGTCGAGCACCACGGTCGCATCGGACAGATCGAGCTCGTCGTGCGGGTCGGCATCCATCAGCTGCCAGGCAAAAGCCACGCGGGTGGGAACCCCCTGCCCCGGCGACTCCATCAGCTCCCCCTTCGATGCATCGCCATCCACTGCATCGCCTTCAAACGGCAGAACCTCAACGATGCGCTCAATAGGTACGGCCGCGTCCGCCTCGACCCGCATACGCTCCAGCGCCGTCGCCGTCTGCTCCAGCACACCGGCGCTGCGAATCAGATAGACCTCGCAGCCCGTATCCACCTTGCGCTTGCAGTGAACGACAACGCGCTCCCCCGCCGCGGCATTCACCGGGCAGGGCACCTGAGGCCAGCGCTTGGGCACGTCGGGCCGCGCGTCGACGCCCGGATAAAACCGGATCTCGAGCGTATCGCCCGCAGCCACGGCGGCATCGAGCTCGACGGCCACCTCTTCATGGCCCACAGCCACCAAGCAGCCCACGCGGACGCCCTGGTTAATCGCGCGCTCAAAGCTCATGAGCTCGGCATCCGATCTCCCCCGCAGATACGCATCGGTGAACCCGCGGTTGAACGACCTACCCAGCTCACGCTCAAGCTCCGCCACGATATCGGGCTCCCACGCGCCGTCGCGCACCATATCGAGCGCCCGGCGCCACACCCGCACTACGTTGAACACATAGTCGGGATTCTTCATGCGCCCCTCGATCTTGAGCGACGCCACGCCGGCGGCAACAAGCTCGGGCAGGTGTGCAATGCCCAGATAGTCACGTGGGCACAGCAGGCGGTCGCCCTCAACGGAAACAACGCTCTCCCCCGCCTCGTCCACCAAGTCATATGCCAGACGGCAGGGCTGTGTGCAGTCACCGCGCATCGCCGAGCGAGCGCGCCGCAGGGCCGAGAACTCACAGGCGCCCGAGTAACCGATGCAAATAGCACCGTGGCAGAAAACCTCAATCGGCACGCCCGTAGCGCACAGCGCGGCAATCTCGTCGACCATCAGCTCGCGTGCCGTCGTCACGCGCTCGACTCCCAACTCGTCGGCAGCCAGTCGCACTGCGCCCTCGCTATGTACGCCCGCCTGCGTGGACAGGTGAATCTCGACCCCGGGAATCGCCGCACGCAACGCGCAAGCCAGCCCGGCATCTGCCACAATCAAGGCATCGGCACCCAACGCATACGCGTGCGCTCCCAGCGCCACCGCGTCTGCCAACTCGTCGTCGAACACAAAAACATTGAGCGTCACGTACACGCGCACGCCATGGGCATGCGCCACGGCGCAGCCGCGCGCAAACTCGTCATCCGTAAAGCCATGCGCGCTCACGCGTGCGTTGAAACCGCCCAGGCCCGCATAGATGGCATCGGCGCCCGCCGCAACAGCCGCGAGCATCTGGTCGAGTCCGCCCGCCGGCGCCAGCAGTTCGGGCAGCGCCGCCCCAGCGGCCCCCGACCCGTTCATACATTGTCCGTTCGGCCCCATCGCCCGAATCGCCATCGACAAACTCCTTACCAAGGTATGCATTCACTCTGAAAAATGCCGTCTTCCAGCATACACGAGGGCTCGGGCGCCCCGTTTGGTTTATCGTGTAATAACTTATGTCCATCCTGCCCCGACGGCACATCCACCGCCCGGCACGACATACCTGGAGGTCAATATATGGGTCCTCGCCAACGACAGGGACGCAGCCGTTCAAAGACGCATGCCCTGCCCATGATCCTGCTCTCGTTTTTGGGCTTTCTGCTGATTGCAGG
Source organism: uncultured Collinsella sp. (assembly GCA_900544205.1). Classification (GTDB taxonomy): domain Bacteria; phylum Actinomycetota; class Coriobacteriia; order Coriobacteriales; family Coriobacteriaceae; genus Collinsella. The sequence goes on along the minus strand of UQUG01000002.1, from coordinate 94,966 downwards.
CGTAGCGTTTGGCATCGGCATGGTCGGCAACGTCAACCGCTGGCTGTCCGATCTGCCCGACTACACCGACGCCAACGCCTATCTGGTGAGCGAGCCCACCGAGATCGTCGACTGCAACGGCAACAAGATCGCGAGCTTCTACACGCAAAACCGCAAGTCCATCACCAAGGACCAGGTTTCCCCGTACGTGCTGCAGGGCACCGTCGACGTTGAGGACGAGCGCTTCTACGAGCACGGCGGCATCGACCTGTGGGGTATCGCGCGTGCCGCGGTGGCAACCCTCGGCGGCGGCCACGAGGGCGCCTCGACGATCACCCAGCAGCTGGTGCGCAACACCATCCTGCAGGAGGAGCAGTTCGACTCGACCATCGAGCGTAAGGTACGCGAGGCCTACATCGCCATCAAGATGGAGGATATGTACTCCAAAGACGAGATCCTCATGATGTACCTCAACACCATCTACTACGGCCACGGCGCCTACGGCATCGAGGCCGCAGCCGAAACCTATCTGTCCAAGAGCGCCGCCGACCTCACCCTGAGCGAGGCCGCGCTGCTGATCGGCCTTCCCAACTCGCCTTCGCAGTACGACCCCACGGTCAATCCCGACCTGGCGCTGTCCCGTCGCAATAAGGTCCTCGACAACATGCTGCGCTTGGGCCACATCACCCAGGAGGAGCACGATGCCGCACAGGCCGAGCCCATCACCCTCAACGTGACCGAAATCTCGGGCAGCGGCGTCGACGTTTACTCGCAGCCCTACTTTGTCTCCTACGTCAAGCAGCTGCTGGAGCAGGAGTTCTCGACCGACGTGCTCTTTAAGGGCGGCCTGACCGTCAAGACCACCATCGACCCCACGATGCAGCAGGTGGCAGAGAATGCCGTCCGCGAGCAGCTCGACACGCTCTCGCTCGACGGCCTGGACATGGGCATGGTCGTCGTCGACCCCAAGACCGGCTACATCAAGTGCATGGTGGGCGGCTACGACTACAACGCCGACGAGAACCACGTAAACCATGCCACGGCCAAGCGTCCCGTCGGCTCCACCTTTAAGGCCTTTACGCTGGCAACTGCCATCCAAAACGGCATGAACCCCAACGTCACCCTCAACTGCAACTCGCCGCTCAAGGCTAAGGGCACCACGACCGAGGTCCAAAACTACGCCAACCAGAGCTATGGCAACATCACGCTCAAGCAGGCGACGGCATACTCCTCCAACACCGGCTATATCCAGGTGGCCGAGGCCGTCGGCAACAGCAAGATTATCTCGCTCGTCAAAAAACTCGGCATCGATCCTTCTAAGGACAATATCGAGGACGTTCCCGTCATGACGCTCGGCACCGGCTCGATCTCTCCGCTCGAGATGGCGTCCGCCTACGCGACGTTTGCCAACGGAGGCAAATACCGCCAGCCAATCGCCATTACCGAGATCGACTCGCGCACCGGCTCGGTCCTGTACCAGCACACCGATAACCCGCAGCAGGTGCTCACCGAGGGCGAGGCCGCCGCGGTCACCGATGTCCTTTCCGGCGTCATGCAGGGCGGCGGTACGGGTGCTGCCGGCGCCCTGAGCGTCAACCAGCCCTATGCCGGCAAGACGGGCACCACCGACAACACCACCAACCTGTGGTTCTGCGGCTATACCCCGCAGCTGGCGTGCGCCCTGTGGACCGGCTATTCCGCGGGCGAGATTCCCATCCAAAAATACGGCACAGACCTGCTGGGCGACAGCACCAACCTGCCTGTCTTTAAGCGGTTTATGAACACCGTTCTGACCGGTACCGAGCGCGAGGAGTTTGCGACCGGAACGGCGCCCACCTACAAGAACAACAGCGTCTGGAAGTTCTACGGCACCAACAACACCAAGAAGACGGAGAACGACGACAAGGACGAGAACGAGGACGAAGAGGAAACCACCACAACGACTACCACGACGACCACGACCACCGAGACCACGGGCGGCGACACCACCGGCGGCACCGGAACGACCGGTGGCTCGACGGGCGGCTCCACTGGTGGTTCGACCGGCGGCGATGGCGGCACGCCTACGCCCACGCCTACGCCCACTCCCGACCCCTCGCCCACGCCTGACGATACTGTTGGCTAGAAATTCATCCGGCCATTAGCAACAAGGCCCCCGAGCAGCTTATTAAACTGCTCGGGGGCCTTTTTAGTTTAAAGCGACCTGATGGGCGATCTTTATACCGGCAGACAAAAAGGGGGTACCGACCAACGTCGATACCCCTTACAAGCCACTATGTCAGCGCGTACAGTGCCGAGCGCACGACCCGCACGCCTACTTGCGAGAATTGCTCAGCTTATTGACCAGCGCCTCAAGACGCTCGCCGTCCTCGGCCGTCTGGGCAATAACCAAAATCGTATCGTTGCCGGCAAGCGAGCCAAGCACATCGGGCAGCTCTGCCGCATCAACAGCGGCGGCGATGCCGGAAGCCGTACCAGGCTGAGCCTTGATCATAACCAGATTATCGGTGCGCAGAACGCCCGTTACGAGCTCGGAAACCATACGCTGCAGGTGCAGGTCCTCTGCCAGAACATAGATGCCCTCAGGGAGCTTACGCAGCCCCATATCGGCAATATCGCGAGAGACAGTCGCCTGCGTGCAATCAAAGCCCATAGCGCGGAGCTCATCGACCAGCACGCGCTGCGTGCGGACGTCCTTATTGCGCACAATATCTCTAATGGCATCCTGGCGCCCATTGCGTTTTTTAGCCATACAAACCCTCTCTCCAAAAGATGGCGGAGACAATCAATCAGTGATTGAATAGTTTAACGCTATTTGAAGGCTTTTGTGTATAAGAACGCATTTCGAAACAATTCTATGCAAATTTGTTTCGAAATGAGCCGTTTAGGCGGTTTTTGCGCCCGTCCGGTTAAGAAAAGCTGCCAGATGCGTACACATCACGCAGCGCGCGGGCTTGGCGCTGGCGATCGGCCCAAACAACAGACCGAGTCCCCGATGGTTATCCTTGAGCGCGGCGACCATCTGACGGGTTCGAGGCGCCTCGAGCATATCACGCATGCGGGTGGAACGCTCGATTGACGACACTCCATGCGGGCTCAGACACAAATTCTCGATGCAGGCGACCAGTCCGGCAAAGTAGAACTTTTGGCTTGCCAGCTTGAGCCGACCACCGCTATCTGCTTCCGAGAGTGAGTCCGCAAGCTCGTCGAGCGCTCGAGTGTCATCGGATGTCCTGGCATACATGGTGGGATCAAAGGCATCTGTAAGCTTAGGTGCCACCGCGTGGAAACAAGCATCGCCGCATCCGGAGACGCGCTGCGCCTGCGAGAGTGCGCACGCCATAAACCCAACTGTGCGAAACGTCTTATCGCACAAAAGGCATGCCTCAAACAGCGACCGGCTGAACATCACGCCAGAGGTTTGAACAACCAGGCCGCCTAAAATCAACTGAGGCAGCCCAGTCACCATAGAAGACTCGTCTTCTATGGCAATAGAGGCAGCATCCAAGACGCGCGAATGACGCTCGCGATGCGCATCGTATCGATCGAGCGACACCGAGGGGAGCACAATGTCTGCCGCAGTATCGCACGCGATATCGACCATCTTGGAAAGGGCCTGCGGAGCAAACCACTCATCGGCGTTCATGGCGATGATTTGAGAGCCGCGCGAGGCATCAAAACCGGCACGAAGACAAGCGCCGCGCTTCGCGTCCTCGACGTCAATCAAATCAATATGGATGTCCCTATCGGCAGCAACTTGAAGCGAATGGCGCACACCGGGCGCAGCATCGCGGCAGACAACGACAATCTGCAAATCGTAGAGGTCTTGGTTCTGGATACTCTCGAGCGCACGCATCGCATAGCTGGGCGAACCTTCTACCACAAGGATCACCGAAAGTCGCGGATGCGAGCCACGTCGAACCAAATTATCCGTCCTCTCGACAGCAATGAATCAAACCGTGGTTCATGGTACACCCCGGCAATAAAAGCAATGAGACACCGGTTGCATTGCACGCCAAGAACAGATGTTGCACACGCGCAGCCCACAGATGACAGGTGTCGACGCACGACACGTCGAGCCCTCCCCTAGTCGAGCACGACAAGCTCGGCGGGATCGTAATCCACGCCCATAAACGTAAGGCCGCAGGCAGGAGCCGTGGGGCCCGCAGCGGTACGGTCGCAAGCATCGATGACCTCGCGCATCCACTCGGGTTCACGGCGATGCATGCCAATCTCGACAAGCGTGCCCACGATCGTGCGGACCATCGAATGCAGAAACGCATTGCCCTCGATGGTAAACGTCAGGATGTCCTCGCCAAACGCAACCTCATGGCCAAACTCGGCACGCATCACGCAGCGGTGCGTGGGCTTGCCAACGGCCGAGGCAACCTTGCAAAAGCTCTTGAAGTCCTGCTCGCCCAAGAGCGCGGGGCAAGCCGCCTCCATGGCATCGACATCGAGCGGATAGCGGTGCCACCAAACCGCACCGCGCGAGAGCACGGGACGCGCATCACGATCGGCAATGCGATACGTATACGTACGGGAGCGTGCATCAAAGCGGGCGGAAAAGCCCTTACGAGCCTTGTAGACCTCGTTTATGGCGATATCTTTGGGCAGGAGAGCATCCATAGCCCGCAGCCACCTACGGCGCGTTAAAGACAGCTCAGCGTCCGTTACGGGCACGCTGATGTACTGAGCCACCGCGTGCACACCGGCATCGGTACGCCCCGCACACGTCAGGTCGATCGGGCGGCGCAACAGCGTCTCGATAGCACGACGAAGCTCGCCCGCAACCGTCGTCTGTCCCGGCTGCTCGGCAAATCCGCTATAGGACGAGCCATCATAGGCCACGCGAAACACCAACGTGGCATCGAGCTCGGGAATCGAATTGAAATCAGACGGCGCGGTCATGGGTGCTCCCAACAAACAATCAACGGTATCGCGACAAAAAAAGAGGGGTACGCGAACGTACCCCTCGAATATAGCCTATGCAGACGGAATGTCTACTCAGCAGTCTCCTCAGCAGGAGCCTCCTCGGCAGCGGTCTCCTCGACAGCCTCGACCTTCTTGGGAGCAGCGGCCTTCTTGGGGGCCGGAGCAGCCTTCTTGGCCTTAGGCGTGCAAGGCTCGGTGACGAGCTCCATGATAACGATAGGAGCGTTGTCGCCCTTACGGTTACCGAGCTTCATGATGCGGGTGTAACCGCCGTTGCGGTCCTGCCACATGCCCTGGGCAGCCTTGTCGAAGATCTCGGCAACGAGCTGCTTATCGCCGAGCTTGGCGATGGCCAGACGACGAGAGTGCAGGTCGCCCTTCTTGGCCCAGGTGATGATCGGCTCGACGACCGAACGCAGCGCCTTAGCGCGGGTCTCGGTGGTCTTGATGCGGTCGTTCTCGAAGAGGGCCTTGGCCAGGCTCTTCTTCATGGCCTTGGTGTGGCTCGCATCGGTGCCGAGCTTCAGGCCCTTCTTAACGTTGTGACGCATGGTCTAGTTTCTCCTCAAATATGCGAAGCATTAAGCCTTCAGGCTCAGGCCCATGGACTCAAGCTTGTCCTTCACTTCCTCGATCGACTTAACACCGAAGTTACGGATGTTGAGCAGATCGTTCTCCGAGAACTCAACGAGCTGACGAACCGAGTGAATGCTGGCGCGCTTAAGGCAGTTGTAGGAACGGACGGAAAGGTCCAGATCCTCAATCTGCTTGTCCAGCTCGGCGTTGTCGTTGGTGACCTCGGGAGCGAAGATCGAAGCCTCCTCCTCGACCTCGGGGGTCTCGGCAAGGTTCATAAAGGCGGCCATATGCTGGTTGATGATATTGGCAGCCTGGACCACGGCGTCGCGCGGGGCGATGGAGCCGTTGGTCTCGATCTCGAGGACAAGGCGGTCGTAGTCGGTGTGCTGACCGACACGGCAAGCCTCAACGAGCTTGGCGCAACGGGAAACCGGCGAGTACAGCGAGTCGACGTGGATCACACCGATGGGATCGTTGTCGCGCTTGTTGGCCTCGCCAGAAACATAGCCGCGGCCATAGCCGATGCGCATGCTCATGGTGAGATGGCCACCCTCGGTGAGCGTAGCGATGTGCTGCTCGGGGTTGACCAGCTCAAACTCGGACGGAATAAAGAAGTCCGCACCGGTGACCTCGCAGGGGCCGTCAACCGAGATGGTGGCGGTCGCCTCGTCGGTCGTGCCGAGAGCCCTGAAGACAAGACCCTTGACATTCAGGACGATGTCGGTGACATCCTCGACCATGTTAGGGATGGTCATGAACTCGTGCTGCGCACCATCGATCTGAATAGCCTCGACGGCGGCACCCTCGAGCGAGGACAGAAGAACGCGACGAAGGGAGTTACCCAGCGTATCGCCGTAACCACGCTCGAGCGGCTCGACGGAGACACGAGCAGACGTCTCGTTGATCTCTTCGACCTGAACCTGAGGCCTAATGAATTCTGACATGTATTACCTCCAGCCTCAGCAGCCCGGATGGACTACTTAGAGTAGAGCTCGACGATGAGCTGCTCGTTGATATCACCGCTGATCTGCTCACGCGTCGGCAGAGCGAGCACGTTACCAGACAGCTTCTCGATATCGACCTCGAGCCAGCCAGGGACCTCAAAGCGCTCGGAGGAAATCAGGGCCTCCTTGATGGGGAGGAGGTCACGGAACTTCTCGCCGACAGCGACGACGTCGCCGGCCTTGACGCGGTAGGACGGGATGTCCACGCGCTTGCCGTTCACGGTGAAGTGACCGTGACGGACGGACTGACGAGCCTCTTTGCGGGTGCGGGCGAAGCCAAGACGGAAGACGACGTTGTCGAGGCGAGACTCAAGGATGATCATGAGGTTCTCACCGGTGACGCCGTTCATCTTACGGGCCTTGTTGAAGTAGCCGTGGAACTGCTTCTCCAGAACGCCATAGATGAACTTGACCTTCTGCTTCTCGCGCAGCTGCATGCCGTACTCAGATTCCTTGCGACGGCGCTTGGGCTGACGGATAGATTCCTTCTTGCTGCTGTAACCGAGCTCAGCGGGATCGATCCCGAGCTGACGGCAGCGCTTAAGAACAGGAGTCCTGTCGATTGCCATATTGATACGATCCTTTCAGTTACACGCGGCGACGCTTCTTGGGGCGGCAGCCGTTGTGCGGAATGGGGGTCTTGTCCTGGATGCTCGAGACCTCGAGGCCAGCAGCCTGGAGGGAGCGGATGGCGGTCTCACGACCGGAGCCGGGGCCCTTGACGAAGACGGAAACCTTCTTCATACCGTGCTCCATGGCCTGCTTGGCAGCAGCCTCGGCAGCCATCTGGGCAGCGAACGGCGTGGACTTACGGGAGCCCTTGAAGCCCACCTGGCCAGCCGACTTCCAGGAAATGACGTTGCCCTGGGGATCGGTGATCGAAACGATCGTGTTGTTGAACGTAGAACGAATGTGAGCCTGGCCCACGGAAATGTTCTTACGGTCCGCGCGCTTCAGACGGGCAGCGCGAACGTTCTTCTTAGCAGTAGCCATCTATCTAGCGCTCCTTATTTCTTCTTCTTAGCACCGATCTGACGCTTCGGGCCCTTGCGGGTACGAGCGTTAGTGTGGGTGCGCTGGCCGCGGACCGGGAGGCCCTTGCGGTGACGAAGGCCGCGGTTGCAGCCGATGTCCATAAGGCGCTTGACGTTCTGGTTGCGCTCACGGCGGAGGTCGCCCTCAACCATGATCTGGTTCTTATCGATATAATCGCGGATGGCGTTAACCTCATCCTCGGTGAGGTCCTTAACGCGCGTATCCACGTTAACGTTGCACTCGACGCAAATCTTCGTCGCAGTGGTGCGGCCGATGCCGTAAATGTAGGTCAGACCGATCTCAACGCGCTTCTCACGCGGGAGGTCGACACCATTAATACGGGCCAACGTAGTCTCCTCTCTTAACCCTGACGCTGCTTATGACGGGGGTTCTCGCAAATGACGAGGACCTTGCCATGGCGCCTAATGATTTTGCACTTATCGCACATCTTCTTGACCGAAGGACGTACCTTCATCGTTCTTCCTTTCGGTAGCGCTCAAACTACTTCCCTACTATCTACTCGCCCAGCCGCAGGCGTTTAAAACTATGGCTGGTCTTCACACACAATCCGACCGTAGGTTGAGCTAAGCCTGCAGTCGGAAATGGAGTGCGTGTATGCGTGCCGCTATTTGTAGCGATAGGTGATGCGGCCGCGGGTCAGGTCGTACGGGGAAAGCTCCACGACAACCCTGTCACCGGGGAGAATACGGATGTAATTCATTCGGATCTTGCCAGAAATGTTGCACAGAACCGAATGACCGTTCTCGAGCTCAACCTTAAACATGGCGTTAGGCAACGGTTCCTTTACCGTACCCTCGAGCTCAATTGCGTCTTCCTTCTTCACAAGCAATCATCTTTCTCTAGAAAACGACAGCGATTGAGTATTCTACAACACGTATGCACGCATCGTAATAACTTCGTAATGGCTCCACAACTAAATGGAACTTGTTACATTTCTCCGCCTTGGAGGGAGCACCAAGCACCTTGGGCATCCGTGGTGAGAATCACCGGACCGTCATTGGTAATGGCGACGGTGTTCTCGTAGTGCGCGGCGGGCAGGTGATCGTTGGTCGTAACAATCCAACCGTCGGAGCCCGTGCTCACATGGTTGGAACCCATCGTAACCATCGGCTCGATGGCAATGACCATGCCGGCCTGGAGGCGAACGCCCCTCCCCTTCTTTCCATAGTTAGGAACGTTGGGGTCCTCGTGCATCACGCGACCAATGCCGTGCCCTACGTAATCGCGAAGTACGCCATAGCCGTGAGACTCGGCGAGGGACTGGACGGCATAGCCAATGTCCCCGATATGGTTACCGGGAACAGCCTGCTCGATTGCAGCCTTAAGGCAATCGCGCGTGACCTCGCACAAAGCCTTGGCTTCGGGCGTGGGGGTGCCGACGAAAAACGTCCATGCGTTATCGCCGACCCAACCGTCGACAACGGCTCCCGTATCGATGGAGATGATATCGCCATCGCGCAGGATCATGTCAGGGTTGGGAATACCGTGGACCACGGCATCGTTGATCGATGCGCAAATGGTCCCCGGGAACCCGCCGTAACCCTTAAAGGCAGGGGTGCCGCCATGCATGCGGATAATCTGCTCCGCGAGCTGATCGAGCTCAAAAGTCGAAACGCCGGGGCGCACCATGGCTCCAACGTGGCGGAGCGCCATCTTAGATAGCGCTCCTGCCTTCTTCATCTGCTCGATTTGCGTTGCAGACTTAATCTTGATCATAGACCGAGAGCCTCTTTGACATCCCCGTACACGGTCTCGCGAGCCTGGTCACCGTTGACCGACTTGAGCAGACCCTGGCCACGATAGTAGTCGACGAGCGGGCTCGTGGACTTCTCGTAGACGTCGAGACGGTTCTTGATGGTCTCGGGCTTGTCGTCGTCGCGCTGATACATCTCGCCTGCGCACTTGGGGCAGGTGGCATCGGCAGCGGTGCCGGTGTAACCGCAGGCGCGGCAGGTGCGACGCGAAGACAGACGATCGATAATGACCTCGGGGGCCACATCGACCAGAAGGGCACAGTCGATCTCGCGACCCATGGCGGAAAGCTCGGAATCGAGCGTCACAGCCTGGGCGGTGTTGCGCGGGAAGCCGTCGAGGATGAAGCCCTGCTGGGCGTCATCGGCGGCAAGGCGCTCCTTGACAAGGTCGATCACGAGCTGGTCGGGAACGAGCTCGCCAGCGTCCATGTACTTCTTAGCCTGAATACCAAGCTCGGTGCCACCCTTGACGGCAGCACGCAGCAGGTCGCCCGTGGAAATATGGGCGACGCCAAACTCGGCGACGAGCTCCTGTGCGACGGTGCCCTTACCGGCACCCGGAGCTCCGAGCAATACGAGGTTCATGAGCAATCCTCCTCTAGCCTATTTAAAGAATCCATCGTAATCATACATCTTGATCTGGCCTTCGAGCTTATCGACCGTGTCGAGCACGACGCCGACCATGATGAGGATGGACGTGCCGCCAAATGCCTGGATCAGATGGTTACCCGTGAAGGAGAAGATGATCGAAGGCACGATGGCGATGAGCGCCAAAAAGACAGCGCTGGGAAGCGTGATCTTGTTGAGCGCGTTCTTGATGTAGGCCGCGGTAGCCCTACCCGGACGGACGCCCGGAATAAAGCCGCCCTGCTTCTTAAGGTTATCGGCCGTGTCATCGGGGTTGAACACCATGGAGGTGTAGAAGTACGCGAAGAACACGATGAGGACAACGTTAAGCACCCAGTTGAGCCAACCGGTCGAAAGCGCAGAGGCAACTGCCTGAATCCAGCCGATGCCGGGGAAGAACACGGCAATCTGAGCCGGGAAGTACAGCAGCGCCGAAGCGAAGATGATCGGCACGACACCCGCGGTGTTGACCTTGATGGGCAGGTAGGTGGTCTGGCCACCCATCATGCGACGGCCCACGACGCGCTTAGCGTAGGAGACCGGGATGCGGCGCTGGCCGCGCTCAAGGAAAACAATCAGCGGGATAACCAGCAGGATGATGGCGCAGATGATCACCATGGTGATGATGCCACCGGCGTTGCCCTCGGTGCTGGAGAAGATAGCCTGCGGCAGACCGGCCATGATGTTCGCGAAGATGATCAGCGACATGCCATTGCCGATACCGCGCTGGGTGATGAGCTCACCAATCCACATGATCAGCATGGCGCCCGCGGTGAGCGTACCGACGATCATGAGGTCGAAGATGATCTCGGGAGCGCCGGCGCCATTAAAGCTGATGCCGAAACTCTTAAAGAGGAAGAGGTAACCCACGGAGTTGAGGATTGCCAGAGCCAGGGTGAGGTAACGCGAATACTGCGTAATCTTGGTCTGACCGACCTCGCCCTCGCGGGCAAGCTCATGCAGGGAAGGCACAACGGCCTGGAGCATTTGGAGGATGATCGAGCTGGTGATGTAAGGCATGATGCCCAGCGAAAACACCGACACATAGCTCAAAGCGCCGCCAGAGAAAAGATTCAGGAGGGCCATAGCACCTGCGGCGACCGAATTGTTATCGGTCGAGAAAAGGCCCAGCATCCCCTGGAAGGGAATGCCGGGCACAGGAACGTGCGCACCAATGCGGTACACGACGAGCATAGCTATGGTAAAAAGAATCTTTTCGCGCAATTCTTTGATGCGGAAAGCATTCTTAAGACCATTTAGCACGGCAGCTCGACCTTTCCGCCGGCGGCCTCGATCTTGGCCTGCGCAGAAGCGCTGACCTTGTCGACCTTGACCGTGAACTTCTTGGTGAGCTCACCATTGCCGAGCACCTTGACGGGCTCGAACTCGCTCTTGGTGATGCGAGCGGCCTTAAGAGCGGCACCGTCGATCACAGCGCCGTCCTCGAACTTGCGCTCGAGACGCTCAACGTTAACAGCGGTGTACTCGATACGACGGGGGTTGCGGAAGCCCGGAAGCTTGGGCAGGCGCATAGCCAGCGGAGTCTGGCCACCCTCGAAACCGGCACCCTTGGTGCCGCCAGAGCGGGAACCCTGGCCCTTCTGACCGCGGCCAGAAGTGGTGCCGTGACCCGAAGAATTGCCACGGCCGACGCGCTTGCGGTTCTTGGTGGAACCGGGCGCGGGAGTAAGATCGTGAAGCTGCATTTGCTACTCCTCTACAATCTCGACAAGGTGCTTGACCTTGAAGATCATGCCGCGGACGGACTCGTTGTCAGCAATCTCGCGAACCTCGCGGATCCTGTGGAGACCGAGGGCACGGACAGTACGGACCTGGTCCTGCTTGCAACCGTTGGTGCTGCGGACCTGCTTGATCTTGATGGTGTCAGCCATGCTTAGTTCTCCTTACCGACGAACATCTCGGAGACCGTCAGGCCACGGCGAGCCGCGACGTCCTCAGGGCTGGAGAGCTCCTTGAGGCCCTCGACGGCAGCCTTGATGATGTTGAGGCCGTTGTCGGTACCGAGGGACTTGGACAGGACGTTCTTGATGCCAGCAAGCTCGAAGAGGGGACGCACAGCGCCGCCGGCGATAACGCCGGTACCCTCGACAGCGGGCTTGATGATGATGCGGCCGGCACCAAAGTGACCGAGAACCTCGTGCGGAATGGTGCCCTGATCGGTCACCGGCACGTGGAACATGTTCTTCTTGGCATCGAGAGACGCCTTGGAGATGGCCATGGGCACCTCAGCGGACTTGCCCATGCCAACGCCGACGTTGCCCTTGCCGTCGCCAACGACGACGAGAGCGACGAGGCTCATGCGACGACCGCCCTTGACGGTCTTCGACACGCGGTTGATGTAAACGACGCGCTCCTCGAACTCGGAGGCCTCGCGCTGCTGCTTCTGATTACGAGCCATGTGCTACATACCTCCTAGAACTCGAGACCGGCGGCACGAGCACCGTCGGCGAGGGCCTTGACGCGGCCATGGTAGATACGGCCACCGCGATCGAAGGCGACCTTGGTGATGCCGGCCTCGATGGCGCGCTTGCCAACGAGCTGACCGACCTTTTCCGCAGCCTCCTTGTTCGAGGTGTGGGTGCCCTTGAACTCGGCCTCGAGGGTCGAGGCAGAGACGAGCGTCAGGCTGGAGCCCTTGCTGTCGTCGATGATCTGGGCATAGATGTTGGCGTTAGTACGGGTCACGCGAAGACGCGGACGCTCGGAGGTACCCGAGACCTTGCCGCGAACACGACGCTGACGACGCTTGAGGCCTTCCAGCTTCGCCTTATGCTTGTTCATACGTAAACTCCTAAAAAGGTTGATCTTGCCAGCACCTGACGGGGTGCTGGTCTTATGCGAGTGAGTCGGTTACGACTACTTGGCGGCCTTACCCAGCTTGCGGCGGATGTGCTCGCCAACGTAGTGGATACCCTTGCCCTTGTAAGGCTCGGGAGGACGATGGCCGCGGATCTCAGCGGCGATCTGACCGACCTGCTGCTTGTTGATACCCTTGACGTTCACGTGGGTGTTGTCGGGAACCTCGAAGGTGATGCCCTCGGGAGCCTCGACGATCACGGGGTGCGAGAAGCCGAGGGAGAACTCGAGGTTCTTACCCTTCTGCTGCACGCGGTAACCGACGCCGGCGAGCTCGAGCTTCTTCTCGAAGCCCTCGGAAACGCCAACAACCATGTTGTGGATGAGGGCACGGGTGAGGCCGTGGCGGGCACGGGTCTCACGCTCGTCGTCGGGACGGGAAACGGTGAGGACGTTGTCCTCGACGTTGATAGCGAGCTTCTCAAAGACATCGAGCTCGAGCTGGCCCTTGGGGCCCTTGACGACAACGTTGTTGCCGTTGACTGCCACTTCGACTCCGGCGGGAATCTGGACAGGCTTATTACCGATACGAGACACGGTGATCTCCTTTCCTTCTACCTACCGAGCGAATTACCAGACGTAAGCGATGATCTCGCCGCCGACGTTGTGCTTGCGAGCATCGCGGTCGGTCATGACGCCATGGCTGGTGGAAATAATGGCGGTACCAAGGCCACCGCGGACGCGGGGCATGTCGGCAACGCCAGTGTACTTACGCAGGCCCGGCTTGGAAATGCGGCGGATGCCGTTGATGACCTTAGCCTTCTTGGGACCATACTTAAGCGTGATGTGCAGAGTCTTCTGGGGAACGGTGTCCTCGACATCGTAGCCCTCGATGTAGCCCTCCTCGTGCAGAACACGAGCGATCTCGACGAGCTTCTTGCTGCTCGGCATGGAGACCGTGGCCTTGTTCACAGAGTTAGCGTTACGGATGCGCGTAAGCATATCTGCGATCGGGTCTGTAAGGTTCATACAGATTCTCCTTCGTTCTTGATGAACACGTGCTCTTGGTTCTTCGCCGCCCTTAACGGCAAAGCCTAACTAGCGCGTTTTCCCTGTTCCAAACGGATGCTTGAAACGCTGGTAGTGACTTACCAGCTGGCCTTCTTAACGCCGGGAAGCTCGCCCTTGAGTGCAAGCTCACGGAAGCAGACACGGCACAGGCCGAACTTGCGGTACACAGAGTGCGGACGGCCGCAGCGCTGGCAGCGCGTGTACTCACGAGTAGAGAACTTCTGCTTGCGATTGCACTTGACGATCATCGATGTCTTAGCCACTTATATCCTCCTCACATAGAGTATTGTTCGCCCTAAGCGCCGTCCCCTTTTGGAAACGGCGCTTTTAGGGCAGGTGAACCTATTTCTTGAACGGGAAACCGAAGGCGTCCAGAAGGGCCTTGGCCTCCTCATCGGTGTTGGCGGTGGTCACGAAAGTGATGTCCATACCACGCTGGTGATCGACGGAGTCGAAGTCGATCTCGGGGAAGATGAGCTGCTCGGTGACGCCCATGGAGAAGTTACCACGGCCGTCGAAGCTCTTGGCGGAGATGCCGCGGAAGTCGCGGATACGGGGGATCGCGACGGAGGTCAGACGATCGAAGAACTCCCACATACGGTCGCCACGCAGGGTAACCTTGCAGCCGATCGGCATACCAGCGCGCAGGCGGAAGGTAGCGATGGACTTGCGGGCACGGGTGATCATCGGCTGCTGGCCGGTGATGGCGCGCAGGTCGCGCACGGCACCGTCGATGGCCTTGGAATCGGTAGCGGCCTCGCCGACACCCATGTTCACGACGATCTTCTCAAACTTGGGGATCATCATGACGTTCTCGTACTGGAACTTGTCCTGAAGCTGCTGCTTGACCTCGTTGTTGTACTTGGTCTTCAGACGCGGCACATACTTCTCTTCTGCCATTGTTCACTCCTTCTTGGGGTTTTAAGCACGGGGCGTGGCCACGACGGGTTGTCCTCGTGCCTCCTGACTGCATCCGCGCCGCTCATGGCATTTTGCGGTTTGGACTCGACGCAGCAGGAGCCGACAAAACAATCGGTACTATACGCGCATTGGGTGTGTATTTCCAGAAAAACCTCGTCTGCCTGCACAACTCCACAACTCCCCCGCACAAATGGGTCCCAAAAAGCAGTTGCGGTGAAATAGGGACTGTTGGGCGGCCTAACAGGCTTAAACAATCCGTATTTCACCGCAACTTAATTGGTGGGGATGCGATTAGCGCTTGCGGGGGACGAGTTTGGTGCGGCGCAGGTGGATCATCTCGGCGGCGATGGAGATAGCGATCTCTTCGGGATCCTCGGCCTCGACGGCAACGCCGATCGGCAGGTGCAGCTCGTCGATCTGGTCCTGCGTAAAGCCCTCCTGCTCCAGGCGGGCGCGCACAAAGGCCGTCTTGCGACGCGAGCCCAGACAGCCCAGGTAGGCAGGCTTGGCGCGCATGGCCTGAATCACCACGTCGATATCGGACTTGTGGCCTGCTGTGGCCACAACCACCAAGTCGCGCGGACCGATGGGACACAGCTCGCTCAGGTTCTTGTAATCGACCAAGCGACGATCGTAGACACCGGGCACCCATTCGGGCGTCAACGTGCTGGGGCGGTCGTCGCACGCCACGACGGCAAAGCCCGCCGCCGTGAGCACCCGCGCCGTCGCGGCGCCCACGTGGCCACAGCCAAAGATATAGGTCAGGCCCTCGGGGCAGAGCGTCTCGATGTGCGCCGCGGGAATCTCAGAGGCCGCGTTGGTGTAGGTGACCTTACCCCCCTCCTCCACCAGCGAAAGCCCGGGGCAGCCCACAATGGTACGGCGCGACTCCTCGCCATGGTACTCGGCCGCATCGCCCTCGAGCGCGCTCGCGATAAACGGCTCAAAGTCGATAACGAAGTCGCCGATGCGTCGATACGCCAAGACGTCGGCAACCGACTGGAACAACGGCACCTGCGATATATCCAGATGCAGGTAGCACAGGCAGATAGCTCCGCCGCAGATCATGCCGGTATCGGAGTTCTCGCCGCCCATGGTGTAGCGGACCAGACGCGATTGCCCCGCGGCCAGCAGCTCTCGCGCCTCGTCCAGCGCAAAGAGCTCAATCTTGCCGCCGCCGATGGTGCCTGCCTGGCTACCGTCGGCAAAGACGGCCATCCAGGCGCCCACGCCGCGCGGTGACGACCCTGCCGTGCCGGCCACGACCACCAGCTCGCACGTCTCGCCAGCACGCAGGGCGGCAAGCGCCGCATTCACAACATCGAGCTTTTCCATTGCCGCCTTCTATCCTCTAAAGACATCGGTGAGCATAGCGAGTGCCTCGAGCACACCACCGCCGACCGACGTCGCCTTGTCCGAAATATAGTTGATATAGCTGGCGTCGCCGCGCGGATCGACATCGGCGCATTTAAAGCCCTCAGTCACCTGCACGCCGTTCGCCAAAAGCCCGCGCAGGCAGCCATCGATCTGCGTGCACATGGGCGTATCGTCCGCGTAGCCAATCACGTCTCCGGCGCTCACGATGTCGCCGATTGCGCGGTCGGATCGAAACACGCCGGCGGCGGGGCTGTGGATAACGCGCTCCCTGCCATAGCCAGCGATGACACCCGGCACGCCCGTGTTGGGCTGCGGCGAGCCTTGGGTAATGACACGGCCCAGGAAATGCCCGCGCATGGTTTCGACCACGGCGTCGCAGTCAACCGGCGCGGTAAAGCCCGGCCCCACGGCGATAACGGCAGGCGCCATGTCGCGCGTGGTGCCCAGGTTGCGCTTGGCCAAAATCGCGTCGACCACAGCCGCGGGTTTCAGCTCGCCGAGCATCTTGGCCTGGGGGTCCACCACAACGGCGACGTCTCCAGCCTCGGTAATCGCAAGCGCCTCAGCCGGCGTCTGTGCCAAGCGAGCGCGAATGCCCTCGACCTGGACCTCGCCCAGGCGAATGGCCTCGCAAAAACTGATTGTGCGGCGGATGCACGTGGGAACCGCGATATCGGCCATAACGACCGACACGCCGGCGCGCACCAAGCGAGCGGCGACGCCCGTGGCGATATCGCCGGCGCCGCGAACATAAACGAGCATTCCCGGGACACCTCCCTGTGCTACGGTTTGAGCAGAGCAAATGCGGTTCGACCGCTACTCTGATGATTATTTATTATCACAGTATTATACGGCGGTGAACAGATGGAAACGACGAGCGGAAACCTTGCCTCCGCGCTCAAGATCGAGCCGGGCATTACCGCAATTATCGGCAGTGGAGGCAAGTCGACCTTGCTGAAGGCGCTGGGTCTCGAGCTCATGCGCGCTGGCGGCAGGGTGCTTCTCTGTACCACCACGCACATGTTTCCCGTCGCCGGCGTGCCGTGGGACGGGTCGAGCCGTCGTCTGGACGCCGCGCCTTGGAAGCCGGGCGCCTCGCATGTCCCCGGTTGCACCTGCGAGGCATGCGCGGGCATGAGCCGCGGAAGTATCTGCCAGGCGGGTGTTTTGGACCCGGAGACAGGCAAGCTCTCCGCCCCCGCCGAGCCGCTCAACGAGCTGGCGCAACGCTTTGACTATGTGTTGGCAGAGGCAGATGGCAGCAAGCGACTCCCGCTCAAGGCGCATGCCGCCTGGGAGCCGGTAATTCCCGCCGCCGCGGCAAACGTTGTCTGGGTCGTCGGCGCCTCGGGGCTGGGCAAGCCCGTCACCGAGGTTGTCCACCGCCCCGAGCTCTTTTGCGAGCGTTGCGGCTGCGAGCTCACCGACATCGCCACGCCCGAGCGCGTCGCCCAGGTGCTCAATGCCGAGATGCAGGCGCTGAAACTCAGCGCCGCACGCGTTATGCTCAACCAAGTCGACGCACTCAGCGACCCCACGATGGCCGACCGCTTCGAGGCAGCCCTCGGCCGCCCCATCGTCGCCACCAGCCTCAAATAGCCGGCGCTGCCCCAGCAGACCTATAAGTTGCGGTGGAATAGTTCCTGAAACGGCCTATTTGGCGGCTAAACAGGAACTATTTCACCGCAACTGCGGGGGTCCGGCACCCCCTCCTGCTAGCGGGGCACGTAGCGACCGGGCTGGGCTCCGGTGGGCTCGCCGTCGCGCGCGGCCAGCACGCCGTTCACAAACACAGCCTTGGCGCGGCCATGTGCCTCAAAACCCTCGAGCGGCGTGTAGTCCACAGCCTGATGCTGCGTCGCTGCGCTAATGGTCCAGCGCGCCTGGGGATCCCACACGCACACGTCGGCATCGGCACCCTCGGCAAGACAACCCTTGCGCGGGTACATGCCAAACACGCGCGCCGGGTTCTCGCTCATCAGGCGGCAGAGGTCCTCGGGGCCCAGCCGTCCCTCAAAGCTCGTGGCAATCGCGACGGGACGATGCTCCACGCCGGGCCCGCCGTTGGGAATCGCGCGGAAGTCGTCGCGCCCGCGGTCCTTTTGCCCGTGCAGATTAAAGCTGCAGTGGTCGGTGGCGATGGTATCGATCTCGCCGGCCACAAGTGCCTCGCGCAGGGCCGCACGGTCGCCGGCATGGCGCAGCGGCGGACTCATCACATACTTGGCACCCGCAAAGCCGTCTTCCCCCTGCTCCAAATAGCAGGTGTCGTCGAGCATCAGATATTGAGGGCAGGTCTCGACATAGATGTTCTTCTGCCCGCGCGCCTTGGCAGCGCGAATGGCCTCGAGCCCCAGCTTGGTCGAAAGGTGCACCACGTTGACCGGAGCGTCCCCGGCCAAGTGCGCCAGATACAGCAGGCGGCTCACGGCCTCGGCCTCACACACGTCCGGACGGCTGAGCGCATGCCCCTCGGGCCCATGGATCCCCTGCTCGTACACACGCTTCTGCAGCGCGTTGACCAACGTGCCGTTCTCGCAATGTACGCACAGGATACCGCCCAGGCGCTTGAGCTCCTCCAGCACCTCGAGTGTCTCGGCATCGTCCAAGCGCAGGTGGTCATAGGCAAAGTAAGTCTTAAACGACGATACGCCCGCCTCGCGCATGGCCGAAAGATCGGCGCGGTTGCGCTCATTCCACTCGGCGAGTGCCATATGAAAAGCGTAGTTTGCCGTGCAGGTGCCGTCGGCGCGATGATGCCACTCGGCAAGGGCATCGGGCATGGTCACGCCGCGATCGGCCGTCGCGTAGTCCACGATGGTCGTCGTGCCGCCGCAGGCAGCCGCGCGCGTGCCGGTCTCAAAGCTATCGGCCGTCCAATCCATGCCAGTCCAGCACTGCATGTGCGTGTGGCCGTCGATAAAGCCGGGAAACACCCAACAGTCGGTGGCGTCCTGGACGGTATCGCCCTCGCCCGGCTCGATTGCCGCGGCAATCCGCGCAATCTTATCGCCATCCATGGCAAGATCGGCGCGGCGAAGCCCCTGGGGCGTCACGAGCGCGCCGTTTTTGATGATGATCATAATTGCTCCTTATTGATTGATGCTGTTGGCCACGCGATCAAAATACGAGCAGGCGGCGATATGCTCCGCTATGCGTCGCTGTCCCTTGGCGGTATCGACGTCCCACAGCTCGTAGGCACGTGCCTCGACCAGCACCACGTCGGTACGGCCCTTGAGGGTCGAACCGCCGCCGTCCTTGCCCTCAAGACACATAAGTGCATCGAACAGTTCCGCCGGAAAGAGCACCGGGCTCGAAGGCTCACCGTTGCACGCAAGACGCACCGGGTGTTTACGGCCACGCTCCTCAAACGCGCGAACCATGGCCTCAAAAGAATCCGCGCTCACAAGCGGCTGGTCGCCCGGCAAAAAGAGACAGCCTTTCCAGTTGCGTTGTGCCCCCCACGAAAGGCCCGCACGGACGCTTTGGCTGCGCAGCTCGGCATCGTGCAGCACGCACGGGCAATGCTTGTCCTCGCAAATCTGAGCGACCTCGGGCCAACGCGTCGAAACCACGACGTCAAAGCCCTGGGGAACCGAATCGATGGTCCGGGCAATCAGCGGCTCGCCATAGATATCGGCAAGCATCTTGTTAGAGCCAAACCGTTTACCCTCGCCCGAAGCCATAATGACGCAACCAAGTTTCATGGCGATACCTCCCCTGAAACCATCGTACCCATAACTCGCGCCGCGGGGCATCTACATCGAAAGCGCTTATCCCGCACGCCCACGATGCAAAAGGGGGCACCCCGCCGGTTGGCAGAGCGCCCCCTTTACATGGCTTACCTCAGCCCAGCTTTAGGCCTGGAACCAACGGGCGGTGTTGCGCTCGTCGAGGGCCTTGAGGGCGGCGGCGGGATCGGCAACCTTCTGCAGGAACATCATGGCTGCGATAGCGTACGGCTTGTAGCTGGCCTCCTTGTACATGCCCACACGGTGCATGTCGAAGACGTCGGCGTTGACCTCGCCGTGCTCGCAGGAGACACCGGAGATGTCGGCGGGCAGCGGATGCATAAAGATGGTGTCCTGGCCGTTGGCAGTCTTCTCCATGAGCTCGGTCGTGGAGCACCAATCCTGATGCGTAGCGTTCTGGGCAAGCAGCTCCTTCTCGAGCGCTGCGATGCCGGCGTCGTCGCCCTCGGCGTACAGGTTGGTGCGCTTCTCCATGGCGGCAAACGGAGCCCAGCTCTTGGGGATCACGATGTCGGCGCCCTCGAAGGCCTCGGCCATGGTGTTGACCTGCTTAAAGGTGGTGCCGGACTCGGCGGCATAGCCCTTGGCGCGCTCGACGACCTCGGGCATGAGGTCGTAGCCCTCGGGGTGAGCCAGGGTGACGTCCATGCCAAAGCGGGGCAGCAGGCTGATCAGCGACTGCGGGCAGGACAGCGGCTTGCCGTAAGAGGGCGAATAGGCCCAGGTAACGGCAACCTTCTTGCCCTTGAGGTTCTCAAGGCCGCCAAACTCGTTGATGAGGTAGAGCATGTCGGCAGAGGACTGCGTGGGGTGGTCGGAATCGGACTGCAGAGAGATGAGCGTGGGACGGTGATCCAGAACGCCGTCCTCGTAGGCCTGCTGGACAGACTCGGAGACCTCGGCCATGTAGGCGTCGCCCTTGCCGATGTACATGTCGTCGCGGATGCCGATGACGTCGGCCATGAAGGAGATCATGGTAGCGGTCTCGCGGACGGTCTCGCCGTGAGCGATCTGGGACTTCTTCTCGTCCAGGTCCTGCAGCTCAAGGCCGAGCAGGTTAGCGGCCTTAGAGAAGGAGAAGCGCGTACGGGTGGAGTTGTCACGGAACAGGGAGACGGCCAGACCCGAATCGAAGATCTTGGACGAGACGTTGTTCTCGCGCAGCTCGCGCAGGGCGTCGGCGACGATGTAGAGCGCCTTGAGCTCATCGGTGGTCTTATCCCAGGTGTGCAGGAAGTCGCTGCCGTACATGCCCTTAAAATCGAGGCCGTTCAGCTGCTCGACGAGCTCGGTAAACTTGGCGTCCATGTAAATATCCTTTCTAAAGATGAAACGATCGCAATGAGTAGATGTGCTCCGGCATGCGCGTGTGGCTAGAACATGCAGAGCACCATGACGAGGACCCGCCACCGTTGAGGAAGCATGGGAGATAACGACCGCGGGCCCCAAGTCAACAGGGGATGCCGGGGGCACGAGCGGCCCCCGGCTCAACAAGATCAAGGAATGGGACTAGTCGATCTTGTTGTTGGTCAGACCGGCGCGGAACACGGTGGCATCGCCATCGGCCTGGCTCGGATCGTAGAGGTTCAGAGCGGCAACATACATGGCGGCAGCGGTGACCAGGTCGTCCTTGTAGGTGACCTCGTTGGGAGCGTGAGCCTGAGACTCGGCACCCGGGCCGAAGCCGACGCAGGGGATGCCATAGCGGCCCTGGATGGAAACGCAGTTCGTGGAGAAGGTCCACTTGTCGCACAGCGGGCGACCGGTGCGCTTGTCCATGCTGGGCTCGCAGCCGATGCGCTCGTCACCGAACATAGCCTCATGGGCGTCGACGAGGGCCTTGACGTGCGGAGCGGTCTCCTTGTTGATCCACGTGGGGAAGTAAGCCTCGGTCTCGTAGACCTCGCCGGTCCAGGACGGACGGTCGTACATGTACATGGAGACCTTCACGTCGTCGCCGTACTTCTTGGCGGCCGGCAGGTTGCGGATCTCGTCCAGGCAGGACTCCCAGGTCTCGCCGGCGGTCATACGACGGTCGATGGAGATGGCGCAGGAGTCAGCGACGGCGCAACGGCTGGGGCTGGTGTAGAAGATCTGGCTGACGGTGCAGGTGCCGCGGCCCAGGAAGCGGGCATCCTCGTAGTGCTCGGGGTTGTACTTGGGGTCGAGCATCTTGACGAGACCCTTGATGTCGGTCGACTCGTCGCAGCCGTTGTTGTTGAGGGCGCGGACGTCGGCGATGATGTCGGCCATCTTGTAGATGGCGTTGTCGCCGCGGTCGGGAGCGGAGCCGTGGCAGGAGGTGCCGTGAACGTCGACGCGGATCTCCATACGGCCGCGGTGACCGCGATAGATGCCGCCGTCGGTGGGCTCAGTGGAAATGACGAACTCGGGCTTAATGCCGTCCTTGTTGTAGATGTACTGCCAGCACATGCCGTCGCAGTCCTCTTCCTGGACGGTGCCGACGACCATGATCTTGTAGCCCTCGGGGATGAGGCCCATGTCCTTCATCATCTTGGCAGCGTAAGTAGCAGAAGCCATGCCGCCCTCCTGGTCGGAGCCGCCGCGACCGTAGATGATCTCGTCGGTCTCGTAGCCCTCATAGGGATCGGCATCCCAGTTCTCGATGTTGCCGATGCCGACGGTGTCGATGTGGGAGTCGATGGCGATGATCTTGTCGCCCTCGCCCATAAAGCCCATAACGTTGCCCAGGCCGTCGACCTTGACCTCGTCATAGCCAAGGCTCTCCATCTCGGCCTTGATGCAGGCAACAACCTCACCCTCCTCGCAGGACTCAGAGGGATGGGAGATCATAGCGCGCAGGAAGCGAGTCATATCAGCGCGGTGAGACTCAGCAGCAGCCTTGATAGCGTCGAAATCGAGTTCTTTAGCCATTGTTCATAACCTTTCATACAAAGGAATCTACCTGTGAGGTGGCGGAGCGATACCTATTTACTCCGCCCTAACGATTAGCAAGTGGGATATTCGCCTTCCCAAACAATACGGCGATACTGGTCGGGATCGGTGTCGCCCTCGGTGGAGAAGCAGAGCACGGAGCTCATCTTGTCCAGACCGATGAGCTCCTTGAGCTCGGCGTACTCGGGATCGAGCATGAGAGTCTCGACCAGACCGGTGGTCACAGCGCCGGACTCGCCGGAGATGACGCGCGGGTCGCCCTTCTCGGGAGCGCCCAGGGTACGCATGCCGCGAGCGGTGACCCAGTCGGGGCAGGACACGAAGGCGGTGGTGTGGTTGCGCAGGATATCCCAGCCCAGAATGTTAGGCTCGCCGCAGCACAGGCCGGCCATGATGGAAGGCATGTCGCCGTCCACGATACGCGGATCGCCGTCGCCGGCGGCAGCGCCCTTGTACAGGCAGGCGGCCGGAGCGCACTCAACCACGACGAAGGTGGGCGGGTTATCGGGATACAGGTTGGTGAAGTAGCCCACCACGGCGCCGGCGAGCGAACCCACGCCAGCCTGGACAAACACGTGCGTCGGGCGGTTGATGGCCATCTCGCGCAGCTGCTCGGCAGCCTCAGAAGCCATGGTGCCGTAACCCTCCATAATCCAGGACGGGATCTTCTCGTAGCCCTCCCAGGCGGTGTCCTGAACGATGACGCCGCGCTCGCAGGCGTCGGCCTCGGCAGCGGCCATGCGCACGCACTCGTCGTAGTTGACCTCTTCGATGGTCACCGTTGCGCCCTCGGCGGCGATGTTATCGAAGCGGGGCTTAGTGGAACCCTTGGGCATGTGAACGACGGCCTTCTGGCCCAGCTTGTTGGCAGCCCATGCCACGCCGCGGCCATGGTTGCCGTCGGTGGCGGTAAAGAAGGTGGCCTGGCCAAAGTCCTTGGCAAGCTGATCGGAGGTCAGGTAATCGAAGGTGCAGTCGGCAACGTCCTTGCCGGTCTCGTCGGCAATATAGTTGGCCATGGCAAACGAGCCGCCCAGGACCTTAAAGGCGTTGAGGCCAAAGCGATAGCTCTCGTCCTTAACGCACAGGTTGGACAGACCCAGGCGCGCGGCCTGACCGTCCAGGCGGGCAAGCGGAGTGACGGTATATTGGGGGAACGACTGGTGGAAGGCGCGGGCCTTCTTCACGTGGTCGAGGCTCATGATTCCCAAGTGCTTGTCATCGCTCTTGGGCATCGTGTTGCCCGCCCACTGGATCTTATCGGCCATACGGTGAACTCCTTAAGTCCTCTCTTGCCGGCCCCCGCATACGCGTTTCAGCCCGATCCCATTCACACGACTGAACTTTTATGTGGATGCCAAACAAAAAGTTTGTTAGTAATGTTCTATCACACTTTTTGATTGGTATATCTAACGAATTGTTTGTTGCCGTAATCGGTACTTTTTCGCCGCCGAACGGTCATGAATTGCCTTGTTGATGGATTTGTTTGCGGTCATGTGTGGTTTATGGCACAGTGAGCCCAAACTAATTTTTAGGAAGGTACCCATGACCCCCGCACAGATTGAGTTTTACAAGCGCCTCGCACACGGTCTGGCGCTCCAATTTGGCCCCAACTGCGAAGTCGTCGTCCACGATCTGGAGACCGAGGACGTGGACCACTCCATCGTAGTGATCGAAAACGGCCACGTCAGCGGGCGCAAACTGGGTGACGGCCCCAGCCATATCGTGTTTGAGTCCATGCACGAGGGCGCCACCGATGTACACGACCGCGAGCCGTACCTCACTAAAACCACCGACGGTAAGCTGCTCAAATCGTCGACGATCTTTATCCGCAACGACGAGGGCAAGCCCGTCGGCATTTTGGGCATTAACTTTGACATTACGCTCATGAAGGCTTTTGAGCGCTCGCTCGACGCCTTTACCGGCACCGGCGGCACGGGCTACACCGAGCCCGAGCCCATTACCAAAAACATCGGCGACCTACTCGAGGACCTGCTGCACGAGTGCGAGCAGTTTGTGGGCAAGCCCGCGGCACTCATGACCAAAGACGAGCGCATTCGTGCCATTGGCTACCTCGACCGTCGCGGCGCCTTCCTCATTTCCAAGTCGAGCGAGCGCGCCTGCGAGTTCTTTGGCATCTCCAAGTACAGCTTCTATAGCTACCTCAATGAGGCCAAGGCGGCGGCCGGCGACAAGTAGGCACTCGCCTGGACTGCCCCTCCCCTTTTGGGCGCGAGTTCTGGAAAGCACGAATCCAAGACCGAGCCGCTTGGGAAGTTCCATATAATCGATGTCATTAGTATTTCGAAAGGATGGAACAGAATGGCGTTGAGCAAGGCATCATGCACCGGTCGCGGATTGATTCCGGCAATTGGTGGACATGTGCACCGCATGTTCGATGAGGGTGAAGACGACCTGTTTTCACTGAGCCTTGACGACGTGATGGATGATCGCCCGTGGACCGCCGACGAACTCATGGGCGGCGGGGCTCGCCCGTCAAGCCCCAATCCCGCACTTGCGCCTAAGTCCACACCTGCGCCGACTCCTGCGCAGTCGCCTGTTTCGACGCCCGCGCCTACGCCCGCACCCACTTCGGCGCCCACACCCGCTCCCCGCCCCGCAAGCGACCCGTCCGAGACGGCGGCATTTCTCGCTGCAGCGACGCAGGGCAAATCGGCCGACAGCACTGTTATGTACAGCGCCCAGCAGTTGCCTGTTCCTGCGGCACGCAAGCCTCCGGTCGCAAGGCTCGATGAGCCCGTTGCCCGTCAGGTTGCCTACGATTCGTGGGCTGCAGCCGATCTGGATGAGACCTCTACCGGCATGCCGGCGCTCGACGTTCCAGTTAACCCGCTTTTTGCCGCCAACACGAGCGCCGCGGACTATGAGGGCGGTGCGACATATTCCGATTATTCCGATGACTATGCTGGCAACGGTCGCATCGAGACCGAGGACTATGGCAACGCATCGAGCGATTATCTCAACGATCCGTACGCTGCCACGCCTGCACCGGAATATGACCCGGAGGCCGCGTCCGCGCCGGCGTATACCAAAAGCACGGGCGAAGAGCGCTTCGCCGATTATTACGCCGAGGAAAAGGCGCTACGTTTCTCGGAATTTCCGCAGGCAGTCAAGGTTGCCTTTATCGCCATTGTCATTGCCCTGCTCGGCGTCATTGCGTTTGAGGGATTCCAGCTGTTCCGCGGCCCCACCCAAGCGGAGTCGGAGACCCAGCAAAAAGAGGACGATAACCAGTACCTGGACATCAACACCCTCAAGGGCGACCCCAACGACGAGGACGACGAGTAGCGAGAGCTGAAGGCGGCCGCAGGATCCCGCATCCAGCACCGGCTTCTAAGTGCTGTTTTGTCATCCAGCCACACTTTTCCGAAGTTTTAAGGTGCCTATTTCGACACTTTTCCGGATTTTATACTCTGTCCCTCCAGATGCGCTTTACGGTGCAGGCGTTGGAAGAAGGGCCATGTGCCGCTGGCGGCCCGCATGTGCTGCAGATCAAGCTACTCGGAGATGACTCGCGCGAGCCGTCTAGCTGGAAGCTGTTTGCCGACGGCAAGTGCGTTGCGGATGGATCCGGCGCCTTTGTCCGTGAGTGCTTCTGCGAGGGAGCCGAGGTGTTCCTGGACCTGTGCCGCGACGCCGTCGAGGCTGCCGAGCTGCGCCAGTGGAGTCAGAGGGAGTATGAGCTGTTGAGTGCAGCGCGCGGGATTGCTATGGCGTAAACGAGAGATCTCAGCAGTGTCACTAACGAGCAGAATCGATTTTTGCAATCAAGTCGTTCGCCCATGCCACGGCATCATCGACAGTCGGCAAAACGTTAAGTCCTTCCGCCTGGGAGAAATACAGTGAGTCCCAGCCCACTCCCCTCGAGATCATTGGAGGCCACTCCTGCTCCGCACGATACGCAAAGAGTCTGATACAGACCTCTCGAGTTTTTAGGTAATCAATTTCCCCGTTGGAAATTGCAATCTGGAGATCTATCAGATCATGGGCGCGCTCGCTGCCGGGGCTGCTCGCAGCATGAAGTTTCTGGGCAATCTGATGCTCGAGCCTCATGCACGGAACCGGCCCCGGTTCGGGAAACCCGAGACCTTTCAATATTGCCGCAGCTTCAGGCGAGGAAACCATATCGGGATCGTCAGCGTCGCCGATTTCGTTATGACCGACCTCAAGCGGCAGCGTCATCCACGATTTACCATTGTAGGCAATCTTGATTTCGAACGGACGCATGACGTAAGCAGTTGGAATTCCCTTCGGAGATGCGGACTCCCTCGGAACAATGGCACCCGAGAATCCGTTCCAGCCCATAGTGAGCGAATCTTCAAGCTTCGTCATGTAATCGTTCAGTGAGGATGCCCTGGCGGTATCGAGATCGCGCGAGAACCGCGTGGCATCCTTCCCAAAGCGAATCTTCAGGGCATTTCCACCCTTTGCGGCTCCATCGGGTAGCATTTGCCCAACAACAACGGCCGCAATGAGCCTTTTAACGCGGCCCGGTTCTTCGCCCAAATCAGTGCAGAGTCGGTCTATCGCTATGTCAAGGTTACGTCTGCTGGTTGGCTTCTTGACTTCCTTCACGACAGCTCCTTCATCAGTCTCTCATGCTCATTGGAGGTAATAAGGCCCTCGGCTTGAGCGTGCTTGGTTGCCTCGATGAGGCGTTCGGTCATAACGGACCCCTTACAAGCCTCAATCGCATCGGCAACGCATTGAGAAGGGATTCCTTCATAGAACGTCGTTTTCGCATTCTCTGGAGCGCACACTGTTTTTACCCAAGCCGGCAGTTTGCGGCGAATACGCTTTGGTGTTGCCACGGTCACGGCACGAGGATCAACAAGTGCAAGTGCGTGCATAGACAGCACTGATTCGCCCCACAGGAAACCCTCGCCACCAACAAGAGCCACTGCCTCCGCAAAGACATCACGGGGCGTCGGAACCCATTGGGCGAGCTTGTACACCCCATGTCCTCGGCGCATCAATTTCCCAGTGGCACACCATCGACTCAGTTCTCCGGTGGTTACGCCAATCTCGCGCGCCTGCGCAGCAGTCACGATGCCGTAGCCATCTGCCGCCAGTTCGAATATTTCATCAAAGTGTTTCATGTCAAAAGACTAACACTTTTGTATGTCTTTTGACATAGACATGGTCTTAATCAAGCATTAGAGATCTATTTAAATTCGTATAGCATTGCAATCGCCCTCTCTGAATTCGAAGCCCGCGCCGACAGCATGCGAAAGTAAAAAGTACAGGCAAGAACGATATCGAATGAAATCGCTCCCGCTGGCATATATCTTACCATATAAACGAACACATGTTCGTTCTCATCAATTATCGATTTATCGCACGCCCGCTTTAGCCGCTGTCCGCGCGAATCGTCTAGCCGATAGCTCTTCGCCGACAGCGCGTGCATCGCAAGCGGCTCGGGCAGCTTTGCCCGCAAATGCTTCTGCGAGGGAGCCGAAGTGTTTCTGGATTTGTGCCGCGACGCCGTGCGCGCGGCCAAGCTGCCCCAGTGGAGCCAGAGGGAGTACGAGCTGCTGAGCGCGGCCCGCGGGATTGCGGAGGTGTAGGTGGGCAGATAAGCCATCGGCAATTCCGAGATGGCAAGGGCCGGGAATTAGATTCCCGGCCCTCAACCTAGCACTGCTTTATAAGATCGAGCACCGCAGGAATGTCATCGGCATTCCGAAGCGCAACGTAAGTGGGTAAGCCCGGGCCAAATCCACCCTGCGTACGCTTGTCCTGGCACATGTCCTCTGGATCCGTTAGATCATCCACACTCTTTGCCAAGCCAACGGCAATCCAACCACCGTTGCTGGTCCTGCCTTCTAGCACGGCATGCAGTTTTCGCTTGCCCGACCTGAAGCCTACATAGTACTTAGCTATGTAGGACTCCCACGAAGGGTTACCACTCAGAACGGACTCGCGCACCTCATCGAAAAGCTTCTGATTGAGTCCACCTTCGGCAAAGGTGGGGTGGTTCTCCTGCAGAGTCCAGACAGGAGCCTCGTCAGACTCCCCACGAGAAGGACGGTACTTGTCGACGACGTCTGCCGGAAGGTCGGGATACTTCCATATCTCGCACGCTTCTTTCGCCAGCTCGTCCGCGCGCTGCCCAATCTCTTCCTCACCCCATTTTTTATGCGAGACAATCGATTTGTTGAGGTAGAGCGGGCTGCACTTAAATCCGACGTCAGGCAGATTGAGCTTGTCCGAGAACGACCGGTTTGAGTACTCCTGGTTGTAGCCCGTCAGCGTAAGATTTCCCAAGTTGTTGCACAGCCTGTCGTGGACGTCTTCCCAGTTCTCACCAAGCGATTCCTTCCAGCCGTGCTCATCATCGATCGTCTGGGGCATGATGTGCTCGATCTGGTAATCGTCGGCTGAGATGGACTCCTTCGGGTGGTGCCAGTTCTCCATGCGTTCCAGGTAATAGCGCTTTTTAGAGAAGCGGTTGTAGCAGTCACGCGTCTTAAACTCCTCGACAAAATGCTCGTCTGTCGGAAAGTATGCGGTCATACCGCTGCTGTGGATAAGGAGCATCGCCGTAACGTACTCCTCGATATCGTCCTGCTGCTCTAGATTGCGATACATGCCGGCAAAGAAATTATTTAGGCCCGTGGTAAGTCTGCCGCAAACCGCTCGCCTGAACAGAAACGACTCGATAGTCTCGCAGATACGTAAAAACGCATTGCGGTCTAGTCCATTCCCCTCGTAAACCGAATAAAGCAACATTAAGAGGGGCCTTATCTGCTTCACGTCGAGGCTTACGATTCTGCCGAACACTCGGCGCAGTCCGTCGTCCTTCTCCTTACCAAGGAACAGACTGGCGTATCTATGTGCATACCCACGCAGCTCCTTAAGCAGACCCTCGGTGTCACCATCGTAGTCGTCGGCGAAATAGCGCTTAAACTCGTAGTAGGCCTCGTTCTCCTTCGGCATCCTATTGGGAACTTTAAGCCACAGCCAGTACCAGATAAATGCATTGAACTCTTCTTCGCCGCCTTTTCCGAACAAGCGCTCGAGCGGATGCCAGTAACCCTCGTAGAGCTTGGTCTGCTCGTCGTTGGGAAGCGACATAAGAACGTAGTTACGAATGAGGTCGATAGGCGTGAGCGGCTTACCCTTGGAGTTCATGGACTCAAATATGAGCTGGGCATTATCGACGCCAGCGGTGAGCTTAGTGTCGATGACCTGCACGCGGTTTAGCCCCGCCCAAAGCCTTGCAGGGTCGAATGATTTCCCGTGCATCTTTTCACGGAAGAACGCGTGGTTCTCGACAATGCGATCCGATTTTTCATCCGGCACGGGTGACCTAGACACGATGGAGAACAGCGTCTCCTTATCGTCCTGCGAGAGCACCAGCTTGTAGCGTGCCAGACCGTTGTAGTCGTCATCGTTAAAGAGGTAATTTTTCCTCAGCGCCGAGATTTTGAGGTCGCCAAGGAAGCCAGCCTTGTCGGGGTTGCTCTCCAAATAGTCAGCCAAAGCTGCAATCATCAACGAAAACGTCGTCATGCGCTGCTGTCCGTCAATCAGAAGCACGCGCGAAATGCTCGTGGCAGAGCTCTCGGACTCGGGGATATAAAGCATTGACCCCACGAAGTGCGATACGCCATCACGACCCGCTCGCATGACGTCATCCCAAAGCACCTCGCACTCTTTTACACTCCACGAGTAAATTCGCTGGTACACGGGAATGACGAACTGCATCTTCGCCACGCCCATAAGGTCGAGTAGATTTGCCTCGGTTGCTTTCATTTGCGGTTGTCTCCTCTTTCTTGTTTACGCCGTTTGCAGTCAGTCCCCCACTGAGCGGAGGGTGCCAAAGACGAGAGCATCGAAGCACAGAAGCAACCGGGATGCTCATATCGTTAGATTTTACAACGCAAGCAAACGCTTACGCCGTCAGGGTGGCGCGCGATCGCTGCGCGCCACTCCCCAAAATCATACGATGTCAAAAGACTGACACTTGTGTATGCCTTTTGACATTGCCACGGACTTACGGGTTTCTTGTCTCATATGCCAAGAGCGGATATCTAGATCGCTGCCCCTCCCGCCCAAAGGAGCTCGACAAGAACTGATCGAAGGGCAAATCAGACATCGAGCAAGTCGCCGACATGCTCATCGCGCCTCGCAAAAAGATGGGCAAACACGGGACCATCTTAAGCGGTGGCGATGATGACACGGAATTGCAGCCGAATCGCCCCGACCTATTCGCCACCCGATGCTGGCAAGCTGTTGAGCGGCTCGCTCTCACCGGCGGCACCAAGGCGCTTCTGCATCTTCTCGATCTGCTTAAGGGTCGAAGTCAAATACCCAAGACCCTTCTTCAACTGCTTAAGCAACCTGCCATTCCTGCGGTCCCCCTTTCCATTCTCCTTCTCGACATCCTCCTCAACACCAGCGATGCTGCGCTGCACGGCCTCGGCCGCCTTCTGCACCAAAATGGCTCCCTCATGCGGGCAGCGGTCAGTTGCCACATCAAGAAATGCGAGAAGCCTTGAGCATTCAACGAGCACGAACTGCGCATAGTCCTCCCCCATCGACGCCGCCAGGGCAACGCCGCTAGAACCCAAAAGGCCAAACGCAGCGCCGCCGCCAGCAATTAAAGCGGTGCCACCGGCCATGCCCATGCCGCCGGCGGCCAAGGCGCCGCCGCCAGCAGCAGCAAGACTCGCATTGACGAGCGCAGCCCCGTGAAGGCCGACAAACGAGCCTCCAAAGATACCGACAGCAATATCCGGAGCCAATGCCGCGGCCACTCCTCCTGTGCCCAGGGCCGCCGCCACGGCAATGGCGCCGCCTACCAAGACCTTTGGCAATGTACCTGAGAGCTCACGGATATGCGCCCCGCATTGCTTCTCTAGGGAACGCACGGCGTCCAAATCAACCGCGTCTTGTCTCCTGGGAAATTCATCTTTAACCCAAGCCCCGCTCCCCTTCAAACCTTTGTATTCCTTCTTCTCTTCATCTCCTATCTGGAAATAGGGGCGAAACTCAACCAGCTCCTGAGCGATCAGCAAGGCGCGCACCTTGCCGCCTCGCTGCCGCGAAATAGCCTCAAGGGCTCCGTACGCATCTTCCTCGCTCAAAAAATAGCCGTCTGCATCAATGCCTAGGCCATCCGTGACCGAATCCTGCCACGCGCGGGCCCAGCTCCTCTTTTGCCCTTTGCGCACTTCGTTCTTCTCGTTCCCGCAGTCGTAGTTGATGGCGGCAAGCTTCAGCGAGAAGGCAATCCTCGTCGTCTCTCTATCTAGGCTATAAAAGTGGAATCCATCGAAGATATCCTGGCGGCGCCTGGCGCGCTCAGTCCAAGCCTCGGACATTTCCTCCGCCATATAGCCCCAGTCGGCATGGAGTGCAAACGCAAGGCGTCCAACTCCAACGTAGTTTATTCGCAAGAAGAACTTCTGGGCGAACACGACCTTGTTCCCCTCGCATTCGATACCCGCCCTGACCGCCGCCGTCGCCAGATTCGCCAGAACGAACGAAGTACTCGAAACCGTGACCATGCGAGTGAGGGCCCTGCTGTTGTAGGGCATGAAATGCGAAGCCTTGAGCTTGCGCAAGCCGGAGACATCACTCACTTCGCAACGTTCTAGCTCGGCCTTGAGCCTTGAAAGCATGTAGAGACAACGAACGATAACCTCGTTGGCCACGACTGCTGGCACCTGGCTTAAAGCTTGATCGAAAAGACCGACTTCCGTCCGAAGGTCGAAGCGAATGGGCTTGCCGTCCTCGGTTTTGAACGCCGTTCCGTTAAACAGCTTTGAGATCCATTGCTGAATGCGAATATCCTTGCCCTTATAGGCAATCCGCATGTCTTGAAAAACAGGCAGGGAGGAGAGCTCCTTTAGCAGGGACAGCACAACGCCGGGAATACCCGTCCCCTTACCGGGGTTTGAACTAGACCCCGCCATGTCGCTCACGAGATGCATTGCCCAGAACAGAGTGCCAAACGCGATCTTCTCTGGAACGTTCCTGCCTATAAGAGGGCGGTCAGGATCGAAGGCGGCGGCAGGCAGGTCAAAGGCGACAAACCGGCCGGCCGTATCGGTGCCATAGCCTTTGCACGTGAATTGCGAGAGGATCGAACACGCAAGGCCAACCAAGCTCGGGTGGTGCGAGAAATCCCGCAGATGATGTTGGAGCCCGCCGCCAAACTCGGCAGTCAGCTTGTCCGCGGCAAGAGGAAACCCTTTCTCTAGAAAGCGAATAGCGTCTTCTAGAGTTGCATCCGCCTTTGTCATACCCGCAGACTTGGCAATCGTAAGAACGAATTTGCCAACCTTCTCGTCGCCCCACTCTTTGGCACCCTCTAGGTTGAAGTCTTTCTGCCACAGGATATTCAACGCGCCCGTGAGGAGCCCGCTAACGGCTGCAAGTTCATAGTCGAGCTTCGTAGCCTTTTCAGCCCGAGGGTCAAAATCAAAGAGGACCTCCTCCCCATCGGGAGCGTCCTTAAAACCAACCAGCACGGCGCTACCGTTCAGCGGCACAGATGCAACTTTGGGCAGTTGAGGCATGGTGTAAACTATCTCGCCGCCACTAAAAACAAGTTCGTCTGCCATACCGGCTTCCTCCTGCAAACGCGTAAAACTAGATTGCTCCACGCCGCCAAATCCCTCTCGTAGAACTACTCGATAATCTCGATGATGCAGTTGCTCAGAACCTCGTCGGAACTGTTCACCTCTGGCAGCCTGTACGCCTCATTGTGAACGATAACGCGCGCAGCGTCACGGGTCTATGCCTGCCCATCCAGCGAATCATGTTAGCAAGCCGTTCTTCGACAATGGATGCCATCTCGGTGTCCATACTCTTGACCTGCCTGGTCTCGGCGGGCGTCAGCGTGTCCTTGAATAGCATCTCAAGCACAGCCCTCTGATGCTGATTCTGGAATCCTTCCCGCAACCATTCCTTCTGCTTACGCCCAATGGGCACCCGCCTACCTTCCCGCCGCCTTCAGCTTCAGCAGCAGGTCGCCCAGCTCGGGGCACTTGCTAGAAAGGCGCGTCTGAGCTCGCTCGCCCATCCCCCACCGCTGGCGGACTTCCTGGGCGCGCGGGCTCACGCGGTAGTCCCCGTCCATCACCTGCTTGAGCAGCTTGGCGGTCACGCGCGCATCGGCAAGGGCGCTGTGGGCGTGACCCGTCGACTCGTCGAACTCGATGCCAAACCACGTCGCCGCGTCACTCAAAGAGACGCACCCGTGGCTGCCCACGTCCATGATCGAGGTGTAAAACGCCTGCAGGTCGGCCCAATCCGTAGGAAATGCGGAAAGATCGATGTGCTTTGCCTGGCACTCGGTCAAAAGCTGTCGACGGTCCGCCCCGCTCCAGCAAACTACCTGTGCGGAGTAGCGACCGATCCAATCGCTGAGCCTTTTGATTACCATGTAGAGCGGATCGGCCATCGCAGTGTCCACGGCCGATATCCCCGTAAGCTCGCGGACGGAAAACGCAACGCCTTCGGTAAATTCCGTCTGCACAAACTGCGAGAACTCGCCCATAACGTTGCCGTGGTAATCGAGCTTGACGGCGCCGACCTCGATAATCTCATTACGCAGCCCACGTCGCTGGCGCTGCTTTGGCACCGGCGCAAACTCAAAGTCCAGCACAATCTGGCGCGCAAAGTTCGTCGTATCGATAGCCGAGATACACGGCGTCTTTTCAGCTGACACGGTTAGGGCCTTTCTCCGTTGCTTGCCGCTTGTTACATAAGCGGCTACATTGCCGTAAGGTTAGGCGCTCGTGCGGACATGAAATCGGAGCGCAATGCCACGCGCGCCAGGCACACGCCATGCAGACGGCCCCAAGAGAGTCGCCCGCTCTATTCAAATGCATGAAAAAGATTTAGGCCCGGTGACTTGAATCAGCGGTCATCCCGGGCCCATCAGAGCTCGTAGAGCTCTTGGTTGCTTTGGTCTCGCTCTTCACGGCGCTTATCGAACTTTCCGAGGCACTCAAGCAGCATTCGAAGCATAACAAGTCGCTGCCATTAAGGCACTGACCTCTTGACCAAGCAACGGCGCTGCCCAGCTATCACCCTTGGGCTGCCGTCAACTTTATTCTATCCGCGAGCATCTGGTTTACCAAATGGATTTTCGGTAAAGGAAGCACGGCACGCCCGCAAAACCACTACGCCCCAAGTGCCGCCATGGGAATCACCGCCACGCCGTCGTCGCGTGTGTAGGCAATGCTCCCCTTTCCAACCACGACCGCCAAAAACGCCGGCGCGGCATTCTGGGCGGCAGGATTGGAGAGCACTTTCCTCTCCAGCGCCTTGAGATTTCTCGCTCCATCGTCTGCTTTCGCATCACTCAGCTTGACCTCGATGGCTCCCCAGCGCCCGTCGTGCTCAACGATCAGATCGACCTCAAGGCCCT
The DNA here is from genome assembly GCA_900544205.1 of uncultured Collinsella sp. Classification (GTDB taxonomy): domain Bacteria; phylum Actinomycetota; class Coriobacteriia; order Coriobacteriales; family Coriobacteriaceae; genus Collinsella. Next base: position 59,769 of record UQUG01000002.1, on the reverse strand, counting down.
TCTCATCTCGGAAATAATGGACACTGTTGTCGACACCGCCGTAGGTGGAAAGGAACACGCGCACGTCGCGCAGGACGAGATTCTCAAAGAGCATCCCCAGCGTTTGCATATCGCCAAGCAGCCGCTCAGGGGTAGCCCCCAGCAACGCCGCCGCAAGTGACGGGTCACAGAAGTAGCGCTTGGGGCGCACGCGAACGCGGGCCTTCGAGCGCATGGGCGGCTCCCATCCGCACAGGTCCTCGGTCAGCTTGAGCCTGTTGAAGAGGTCCAAGTACGCAGCGATGGTCCTCTCGTCGGGGCCCGCCTCACCGTACGAGGCGTCCTTTACGAGCGTCTTGTGCGTGACAGCCTGGCTCTCGTTCATGGCAAGAGCTCGCAAAAGGCCGTGTGCAAGCTCGGGCGACATGCCCTCGTCCAGCACGTTGACGTCGAGCACCGAGTGCACGTACTGGCTTGCCGTCTCTCGCGCAAGATCTTCCGAAAGCCCAAGATTTGCAGGCCAACCGCCCCTGCAGCACCAGCGGGCGACGTCATCCACCGTGCTCTCGCGACGCTGAGGGGCAAAATCCTCGCCCTTAAAGAGGCTTGTCAGTGACACGAGCGGCTCGCCGTCGCCCGACTCACACAGGGCCATGGGGCGCATTGACAGACGGGCGATCCTACCCGTGCCGGAATGACGAACATGGCTGCGCTCCTCGCTTTTGAGCGCGGTCGAGCCCGTGAGCAAAAGTGTCCCCCGTTCGTTGCCGCTCGCGTCCACGAAACGCCGGGCGGCATCCCAAACCTCGGGCACCTCCTGCCATTCATCGACCAGGTGTGGCGCATCGCCGATGAGCGCCAGGCTTGGGTCGACCTCTGCCGCCGCACGCTGCGCAGGCTCATCGAGCCTGGAGACGCTCGCCGAGCGAGAGAGCGCCGTCCAGGTCTTGCCGCACCATTTGGGGCCGTTGATCTCCACACAGCCAAACGCCCGCATAAGGGTGTCGAGGCGCTCCTCTATGAGCCGGGGCCTATATCCCTTTTGGGTCAATCTCTTTGGTGCATCCATAGACGGCCGTCCCTCTCTATCACGCGATATGCGAAATTACGCCATTCTCAATGCTGATTTTACGCTACTTTCAATGTAGTTTTTACGCCATGACAGATGTAGTTTTTACGCCATTTTCATTGAAGGTTTTACGCTTGGCATCCTTAGCGCGACCCATTCCGAGCATCACATCAGAGCGTGCTTGGTTATCTCCGCTCGCACATCTCGGCAAACGAAATCAGCTTGGCATCTCCCCTGCTCGCCGCAGCTTCCTGACATCCTTGCGTAAAGCCTCGCTTCGAGAAGATCGCATAGCTTTTGTGCTGCCGCCTAAAGAGCTCGCTTCGATGCACGAGCTTTTGCAGCACGTCTTCGCCCACCGGTTCATTGCGCCATTTGCACTCCGCAAACAGAGCAGTGCTCTCGCCATCGTCAACAATCAAGTCGATTTCTTCCTGCGTATGCGTGCGATTATCCGTCCCCCACCAGCGCCCGACGCTCGCCGGAACCACATCGAGCTGGCCCGCGCGCGCGAGTTCGTACACGTATTGTCTGCATATAAGCTCAAAGACCGTACCCATGTAATCCGATACGTGTGGCTCAATGCGCTTATACGCCATCTCGGCCATATCGTTTTGAATCAGCCCGATGTTCTGCGGAACAAACTTGTACCAGAACCTAAACATCTGATCGCTCAGCAGATACACGGCTCGCTTATTACTCGTCTCGTTTAGGGGCAGCTCGCGCTCGACAATCCCAAGCGACGCCAGCTTATCCACATAGCTCTTTACGTTGCTCGCAGGGATTCCCGTAGAGCTCGCAATCTCCGAGATCTTCGAGCGCCCCTGAGCAATTGCTTGCACGATCGCATCATATTGCTCGGGATTGCGGCACTCCTGCAATAGCAGGTTACTCGGCTCCTCAAAGAGATAGCCCGTAGGAGTAAGAAAAAGACGTTTGATGTTGTCCTTGAGCGGTGCGGCAGGATCGACTTTCTCGATATATGCAGGAATGCCACCCGTCATGCCATAGCAAACTGCAGCGTCTTCGCGACCCATGCTCTGCCACAGGCCGAGGGTCGTCATAAAATCGAGCGGCATGATCTTAAACTGGGCCGTACGCCTACCGTATAGCGGACTCTCGTAGCCCAACACCTGCTCTTCCATAAACGAAAGCGACGACCCGCACAGGATAAGCATAAGCTTGGTCTCTTTGTACAAGTGATCGATCTTGTCTTGCAGCAACGAGCTGATCTCGGGATTCGATTGGGCGAGATAAGGATACTCGTCGATCACGACAATCAAACGTTCCGTGCGAGCCATGGTAGCCAACGCATCGAACGCCTCGTCAAAACTACGAAACGACACGCCAGCAACACCAACGGAGCCCGCAAGTATCGCCTGGCTAAAGCCATGCAGGTTTGCCTCTGCATTGGTACGACGAGCTTGAAAGTAAATAGCCTTCTTGCCTTGGATAAACTCTGTGATAAGACGCGTTTTGCCCACGCGACGGCGGCCGTAAATCACAGGCATCTCAAAGGAGCCCGTGCCATACAGTCGATTGAGCTCGGACATTTCCACTGTTCTTCCGATAAACATAGGGCCATCCTTCCTTTGCGTTATAGCTAGCTATATTATACCTTCCTATAATATAGCTAGCTATAACGTAATTCGACAAGCGGCGCACACGAAAGGGGCGGTACACCACCGCACGTGGACCGTTCCGGAAAATGCATCCCGTTCTGGAGCCAAAAACTGGGCCGTAGTTTCCGCCAAACATGCCATCCGTTCATCCCATTCTGAGGCTTGAATCCGGAACACAGTTTCCGCTCCAAACAAAAGGCCCCGGCTCGCGATGGAGCCGGGGCCAAAGGTGCAGCATATACAGTTGGTGTTGTGCGCGAACAGCCCATCAGCAATGCCGTCTGCGCCCTACCCACGGTGACGGGCGCGGCTGTACGGCGTATCCACCATGGGCAGATCCGGACGCAGCTTGCCGTCGAATGCGCGATAGGCGTTCTGCACGGCGGGCGCCGTGGGGATCGTTGCGATCTCGCCGATGCCCTTGCCGCCGTATGCCACGGGCAGCAGTTCGTCCTTCTCCACGTAGATGGCGTGGATATCCGGAATCTCGGGCGCGCGGAACAACCCGAGCGTGCCGTACCTTGCCTGGGGCACGCAGTCCTTGAGCGGCCAGTCCTCGGTAAGCGCATAGCCCATACCCATGAGCACGCCGCCTTCGATCTGACCCTGGATGGAGATGGGGTTGACCACCTTGCCGGAATCGTGCGCAGCATAGACCTCGCTCACGAGGCCGTCATCGTCCAAAATGACCACATGCGTGGCAAAGCCGTAGCAGATGTGGCTCTTGGGGTTGGGAACATCCGCACCCAGCTTGTCGGTCGGCTCCAAGTACACGTAGCCAAACTCGCATCCCTCGAGTGCCTTGATGGCGGCCGCGGGATCCTGAGGATGCATACCCTGACCAGCGACGAGCTCCTGCGTGTGCAGCTGATAGGCGCGACCGTCGTCGTACTCGATCTTGACGCCGTCGCCATGTGCATTCACGGGAGCGGCGGGCGCAGACTTGCCGGCCTCGATGTCAAGCATGGCATCGCGCAGCAGGAAGGCGGCACCGCGCACGGCCTCGCCGGTCACGACCGTCTGACGCGAGCCAGACGTGGTGCCGGAGTCGGGAGCGTTCTCGGTGGAGCACTCGCCGTTGGCAATGCAGCGAAGCGGCAGACCGCAGGCCTCGGCAACGTCCTGCAAAAAGACGGTGTTGCAGCCCTGGCCGATGTCGGACGTGGCGGCATAGACCACGGCCACGCCGTTCTCGACGCGAATCTTGCAGCGGCCGGCGTCGGGCAGGCCAACGCCCACGCCAGCGTTCTTCATAGCGCAGGCAATGCCGGCGTGGCCGGGATGCGCGTAGTAGGCATCCTTGACCTCGAGCAGTGTCTCCTTAAGCGCCGTGGAGCAGTCGGCAATCTGGCCGTTGGGCAGGACCTCGCCCGGCTCGATGGCGTTACGGTAGCGGATCTCCCACGGATCCAGGCCGACCTTCTCTGCCAGCAAGTCGATCAGACTCTCGAGCGCAAACTCGGACTGGCAAACGCCAAAGCCGCGGTACGCGCCGGCGGGCGGGTTGTTGGTGTAGTAGCCAAAACCGCGAATGTCGGTGTTCTGGTACTTGTAGGGGCCGACGGCATGCGTACAGGCGCGCTCGAGCACCGGGCCACACAGCGACGCATAGGCGCCGGTATCAAAGTTGATCTCGCAATCCAGACCGGTAAAGTTGCCCTCGGCGTCGCAACCCAGTGTAAAGGTACCGTCCATGGCATGGCGCTTGGGATGGAACGCGAGTGACTCGGCACGCGTGAGCTTGCACTTCACAGGACGCTGAAACTTATAGGCGGCGAGCGCGGCCAGATGCTGAATGGACACGTCCTCCTTGCCGCCAAAGCCGCCACCCACGAGCATGGTCTCGACGACCACGCGCTCGGGCTCGTTGTCCCAGCCAAACATGTGGGCGCACTCTTTGCGCGTATCGTAGGCACCCTGGTCGGTCGACTGCACCTTGACGCCGTTCTTGTACGGGAAGGCGACGGCGCACTCGGGCTCCAAGAAGGCATGCTCGGTAAAGGGCGTGGTAAAGCGCTGCGTCACGGTGAATGCGCTTTCGGCCAGCGCCTTGGCGGCGTCGCCGCGCGTCACATGACGGCTCTGGCACACGTTGTCCTTGAGCTCCACCGTGTTGCCAAAGGCAAAGAAGCTGTCGTGCAGGCGCGGGGCGTCGGCGGCCCTGGCCTCGACAATGTTGCGCACGGGCTCCAGCGGCTCGTAGTCAATCTTTACGAGCTTCTTGGCCTTCTCGAGCGTCGCCTCGTCCTCGGCGACCACCAGCACGATGGCATCGCCCACGCAACGGGTGATATCGCCCTGAGCGATCATGACGTCCCAGTCCTGGATAAGGTGGCCGACCTGGTTGACCGGCACGTCCTCGGCGCGCAGGATGCCCACCACACCGGGCAGGGCCTCGGCCTTGGAGGTGTCGATGGAGAGCACGCGGGCGCGCGGATACTTGGAGCGCACGGCGCTGGCGTAGGTCAGGCCCGGCTGATCGAGCTCGTCGATGTCGTCGGGATACTTGCCCTCACCGAGCACCTTCTTGCGCACGTCGACACGGAAGGCGCGCTTGCCCACGCCGTAGTCATCGCCGCGCTCCAGGTCCTCGTCGATCTGCTTTTCGCCGCGGAGCACCGCAGCCGCCAGCGAAATGCCCTCGATGATCTTCTTGTAGCCGGTGCAGCGGCAGACGTTGCCGCGGATGGCGTACTTGATCTGTTCCTCGGTGGGCTCGGGGTCCTCGGCGATGAGCGCTGCGCCCGCCATGACCATGCCGGGGATGCAAAAGCCGCACTGCACGGCGCCCACGGCGCCAAAGGCGTACACAAAGGCCTCGCGCACGTCCTGGGGCAGGCCCTCGACGGTCACGATGTTGCGGCCGGCGGCAAGCGCGGTGGTCAGTACGCACGCCTTGACGGCCGCACCGTCCACGTGGATGGTGCAGGTACCGCACGCGCCCTCGGAGCAGCCGTCCTTGGCGGAGTGAATGTGCAGGTCGTCGCGTAGGTAGCGCAGCAACGGCTTGTTCTGCGTCGTCGTGCGCTCCACGCCGTTAACGGTAAAAGTGAATTCCTGTGCCATGGTGATTCCCTTCTACACGCCGGCGGCGATGCCGGTGCGGTCGTGGATGGCGCCATGCGGGCACACAACGGCGCACATGCCGCACGACAGGCAGTCCGCGCCGTCGATGTGGGCGCAGTTGTCCTCGATGCGGATGGCGCCGGCAGGGCACTTTTTGGCGCACATGCCGCAACCGATGCAGCTCGTGTCGCAAATCTTGCGGGCGATGGCGCCCTTATCGGTGTTGTTGCAGCGCACCAGAATGTTCTGATAGCCGGGAACAAAGGCGATCACGTGCTGCGGGCACGCCATACCGCACAGACCACAGCCCGTGCACTTGGAGCGGTCCACGCGGGCGACGCCATCGACCAGCGCAATGGCGCCGTGGGGGCAGGCCGTGACGCAGGCGCCACAGCCAATGCAGCCTTCGCTGCAGCGGGCGTCGCCGCCTGCAGAGGCGCAGCCGCTTCCGCAGGCAACGTAGGCCACGTTATGTTGAATGGATTTGGCCATAAGAGACTCGCCTATTTCTTAAGAAGGTACGAATAGTTGTCGCGCACGGCCCTGATGGTCAGGCGGACGGCCTCGGGAAGACCGGTGTTGACGGCATCGACCGAGACGGTGCGGACCGTGCCGGCGACGCGGACCTTAAAGTGATCCTCGCCCACGGCCAGGAAGCCCTCGTTCTCGGAGTTCTCCATGTCCTGCTCGCTCCAGAACAGGGTGAGCTTGTCCTTGTAGGGACGACCCTCCTGGTAGGGGCAGAACACGGCGCAGTTGCCGCACTCGTTGCACATGCCGTCGACATGGATGACCTGGTGCTTGTCCAGACCCGGAACCTTAATGGCCACGTTGGCGCGGTTGGGGCACACATCGCAGCAGACCTCGCACACCGAGCCGCAGCCCAGGCAGCGGGTCTTGGTGCAGTTGCGCTTGTCGCGGCACAGCGACCCCTTGCGCTCGTAGCAGGTGTCCTCGCGGCCGGCCTGCTCGTTGCAGTCGGCGTACTTGTTAAAGTCCACGCCGGCGATGGCGCGGGCGACCTCGGCGGCGTCGGCGATAGCCTCGACCACGGTGGCCGGACCGCGACGGCAGTCACCGGCAGCCCAAACGCCCTCGACGCCGGTGGAGGTGGCGGCAAGGCGGCCGCGACGGTCGTGCTCGACGCCCGCGGCGTCGTACAGGCTGGCATCGATGCCCTCGCCCACGGCGCAGATCACCGTGGTGGCGGGAAGCTCGACGGTCTCGCCCGTGGCGACGGGGCTGCGGCGGCCGCTTGCATCCGGCTCGCCAAGCCCCATAACGTCGCAGGTCAGCACGGCGCCGTTGAGTGCCTTGGGCGCCAGCAGCTCGCAGAACTCAACGCCGTCGGCAAGAGCAAGATCAAGCTCTTCCTCGTCGGCGGGCATCTGCTTCTTGGTGCGACGATACACCAGACGCACGTTCTTCACACCAGCCAGGCGCTTGGCCACGCGAGCCGCATCCATAGCGGTGTTACCGGCGCCAATGACTACGACATCCTCGCCCAGCTCGAGCTTCTCGCCCTTCTTGGCGGCCTCGAGGAACTCCAGCACGTCGAGCTCGGCACCCTCGCCCAAGCCCGCAGAGCCGGGCATCCAGGCACCGGTGGCCACGACCACGTTGGTAAAGCCCTGGGCCTTGAGCTCTTCAATGGAATCCACGCGAGCATTGAGCTGTACCTTGGCGCCAAAGGCCAAGCAGAGCTCGGCATCGTGAGAGATATCGTCACTGGCGATACGGAACTCGGGGATCACGTGACGGACCACGCCGCCGAGCGAATCGCGGGCCTCGAAGATGGTGACGGGCACGCCGGCACGCGTCAGGAAGAACGCCGTCGCCAGGCCGGCCGGGCCGCCGCCGATAACGGCAACGTTGCGCTCGCCGTCGTTGGCGATGGCCTGGGCGCGCAGCTTGGGCAGCACGGCCGTCATGGCCTCGCGGGCGGCCTTGAGCTTGCTGGCGCGGATCTGGGCGCCCTCGGGCTCGTAGAACGCACGCTCGCAGGCACGGCCGCAGGGATGCGGGCAGATGGTACCGGTGATGAACGGCAGGGCGTTGCGCTCGATGATGATGTTGAGTGCGTCCTCGTAGCGGCCCTCGTCAACAGCCGCCAGATAGGCGGGAATATCCTGCTGGATGGGGCAGCTCGTGCGGCACGGCGTGGTAAAGCAGTCGGAAAGCGGGCTCTTGCCGGCGACCTTGCGGTCGGGCAGCGGGCGCAGCGGCTTCTTGTAGAGCGGGTTGGTGAGCGAGTCGGTCTGGATCGCAGTCACGGCCTCGAGAGAGACGCCCGCGAACGGCTTGCCATCCAGGTCGGTAAACTCGCCAGCCATCTGGCTAAAGCGCTCGTAGCCACCAGGCTTGAGTACGTCGGTCGCCAGGGTGACGGGCCAAATGCCGGCATCGTACAGGGCGCGGATGTTGTAGACCGTAGCACCGCCAGAGTAGCTAATGCGCAGCTTGCCATCGAACTGCTCGGTAATGCGACGGGCGGCCTCGATGGTCAGCGAGAACAGCGAACGGCCGGACATGTACATCTCGGTGGAGGGCAGCTCGTTCCTCGTCACGTCGACGGGGAACGTGTTGGTCAGCTTGACGCCGAACTCCAGGCCGCGCTCGGCGCACAGGGCAATCAGGCGCTCGAACATGGGCACGGCATCGGCCCACTGCAGGTCCTCGCGGAAGTGCGTGTCATCGAAGACGATGTAGTCAAAGCCCAGCTCGTTGAGGCGCTGACGGGCAAACTCATAGCCCAGCAGCGTGGGGTTGCACTTGATGTAGGTGTTGAGGCCCTTCTCGGTGATCAGATAGGTCGCGATGCGCTCGATCTCGGCCGGCGGGCAGCCATGCAGCGTGGACTCGGTGATGGAGTTGGACACGCGCGCCGGGATGGACTCGACAAACGCGGCGTCGACATGCTCAAACTTGTCCAGGTTGGCAAGCGCCCACGCACGGCACTCGTTCCAGACATCGGAGCCGCTGGCGTCCTTCATGCCCTCGATGTAGGCATCGACCTTGGGGCTCTTGATGCCCTCGAGGTCATAGCCCACGGACATGTTAAAGACAAAACCGTCCGGGCTGCCCAGGCCGTACTCGCGAGCGATCAGGTGGCAGGCAAACCATGCCTTCACGTACTCGGCAAAAGCCTGCGGAACCTCGAGCTCGGTCGACCACTCGCAGTTGTAGCACTCGTCCTGCGCCACAATGCAGGGCTTGTTGACGCACTTGGAGAGCTCCTCGCCGTCCATAACCTGAACGGTCTTGAGCTCAAAGAAGCGGGAACCGGCCACGTAGGATGCCACGATGTTTTGGGCAAGCTGCGTATTGGGACCGGCGGCCGGGCCAAACGGAGTCTCGATGCGCTCGTCAAAAATGGGAAGCGCGCCCTCCTGGTTGGTCGTGACCATCTTGCGCACGCCAAAGACGGCGCCCTGGGTCTTGTGCTCCTCGATGATCCAGTTCATCAGCTGCGAAAACGGGATCGGCCTCATGATGTCGCTCATAATGAGCTCCTCTCTGTAACGCCCGGCGAGACCGCGCGGCGGGCGCAAATACGGTGTAGCGCTAGCACAGCGCCGGCGACCCCGCGGAGGCCGCCTATACGCGCGTCAGATGCGGCGAAACATCCGGCGCGCGTGAATCTACTTGTGAATTAGTAGGTGCGATCGTTGAGCGTGCTCCAGAGCTTCTTGGACTCGGCCATGGTCCACGCGTTGATCTTTTCCTCATCAATGCCAACGAACTCGCGATCCTTGTACAGGACGCGGCCGTTGATGATGGTGGTGCGGCAGTTTTTGCCCATCATGCCAAAGAGCATGTGGCCGTCGATGTTCTCCTCGCTCAGCGGCGTAAAGGGCTTGTAGTCCATGACGATGACGTCGGCGGCAGCGCCGGCCTCGAGCACGCCGAGCTTGCGATCGAAGTACTTGCTCGCCATCTTGGCGTTGTTCTCGAACAGCATGGTCATGGCCTCGCACCAGCCCACGTTGGGCATGGCGGCGTTGTGGCGCTGAATGATCAGGAAGACCTTAAGGCTCTCGAGCATATCGTGGGTGTAGGCATCGGTGCCCATGCACACGGGAATACCGCGGCGGAAGAACTCGAGCACGGGGGCGCAGCCCACGGCGTTGCCCATATTGGATTCGGGGTTGTTGACGAGCCAGGTGCCGGACTCCTTGACGATATCCATCTCGGCAGGCGTCACGTGGATGCAGTGGCCCAGCATGGTGTCGGGACCCAGCAGGTTGTGCTGCAGCAGGCGCTCGACGGGGCTGATGCCGCCGCGGTTGAGGCGGGAATCCCACACGTCGTTCATGCCCTCGCACACATGGATGTGGAAGCCGGTCAGGCCGTTGTTGGCCTCGGCCATCTTATCCATGGTCTCGTCCGAAAGCGTAAAGGTGGCATGTCCGCCAAACATGGCGGCGATCATATGGTTGTCGTTATCGCGACGCTCCTTGGCGGCCCACTGGGCAAATTCGGCGTTCTCGGCAATGGCCTGGTTGCATTTTTCCTGGCCGCGGCGATCGGAGACCTCGTAGCACAGGCACGAACGCATGCCCAGCTCCTGAGCTGCATCCTTAATGGTAAAGAGGCTTCCCGGGATCTCGCAGAAGCTCGCGTGGTGGTCGAAGATCGTGGTGACACCATCGCGAATGGAGTCCAGAATCGTGGCATAGGCGCTTGCCTTGGTGCCGTCGAGCGTCAGATTGTCGTCGATCTTCCACCACTGCTGCTCAAGATTCTCCAGGAAGTTGGTGGGGTTGCAGCCCTTAATGGCAAGACCGCGGGCCAGACCCGAGTAGATGTGGGTGTGGCAGTTGATGAGTCCGGGCATGATGAGGTTGCCCTGGGCATCGACGTACTCGGCATCCGGGTACTTGGCCTTGAGCTCGCACTCGGGACCTACTTCGACGATCGTATCTCCGTCAATGGCGACCGCACCGTTTGGAATGAACGGGGCCTGAGCATTGCGGGTAAAGACGGAACCGTTAGCGACCAGAAGCATAAATGCTCCCTTCAACATCAGGGGCGGGGTTTGACACCTCTGACATGGCGGAGTGCGAAGCGCCGGCCTACACCGGAAACGGGCCCTCTCCCGTCAACGCTTCACCAAAGGGACAAACCCTTTGAAGTGCGGCTTGGCGCCGCATGACGTCGGCGGACGAGGCGATGCGCCCGCCGACGAATAGCACCGAATTGGTTACTTCTTGCTCTCGGGCAAGACCAGATCCACGGCAGCGTCCTTGGCAGCATCGATGTGCTGAGCCACGACCGGCGTCTGCGGAAGAATCAGGTTAAGGACAATGGCCATGATGGCGGTGGGGGTTACGGCATTGGAGCCGATGACGGTGGGCACCCAGGTGGGCATACCCTCGCCGGCAAGGCAACCGCCGGCCATCCAGATACCCAGGCCAAAGACGACGGAGGTACCGACGATGGTGGTAGTGCGCTGCGTGAGGCCCTCGCGGGTGAACATGCGCACGCCGTTCATGGTGATGGTGCCAAAGACGCCGACGGTCGCGCCGCCGATGACGGGCTGCGGGATAGCGGAAAGGACGGCAGAGAGCTGCGGGAACAGGCCGGCGATGGCAAAGACGGCCGCAATAATCACAAAGACCCACTTGTTGACGACCTTGTTGGAGCAGATGATGCCCACGTTCTGGCCAAGGGCGCTGGTGGGAAGACCGCCCAGCAGGCCGCCGACCATAGAGGTGAGGCCCTGGGACACGATAGCGCCGGAGAGCTCGCGCTCGGTGGGCATACGGTCGATGGAGCCCAGGCAGGCGGCAGAGACGTCGCCGATAACCTGGATGGCAACCATGGGGAACACGACGGCGAGGGTAATGCAGACCTCGGGATCAAACTCGAGCGCATAGGGCATGAGCTTGGGAAGGGCGAAGACCTGGGCGGTGGCGACGCTGGAGAAGTCGATCATGCCAAAGGGGATGGAGACGATCATACCAACGATCATGCCAAAGAACACGGATCCCAGCTTGAGCGTGCCCTTGCCAAAGTTGGCGAGCGCAAAGACCACAGCGAAGGTGATAAGAGCGACGCACCAGGCCTGCGGGGTGCCCCACAGCGGCGTACCCATACCGCCGGCCATATACTTGACAGCCGTGGGATAGAGAGAGACGCCAATGGAGAAGATGACCGTACCGGTCACGACAGGCGGGAACAGCCACTTGATCTTGCTGTAAGCCAGACCAAAGAGGACCGCGACGGCGCCTCCGACGATCTCGCCACCCAGCAGCGCACCAAAGCTAAAGCCCGAGGCACCCATGGCCTGCAGGGCCGGCAGAAACGCGAACGAAACGCCCATGACGATGGGCAGGCCGCCGCCGATGCGACGGAAGGGAGCGAAGGCCTGAAGGGCCGTGTCGATCGCCGAAAGAATGAGCGCGACCTGGATGATGTCGGTGCTCTGCTGGCTATTAAAGCCGTAGACGCCGGCCATGATGACCGCCGGGGTAATGATGCCGGCAAACGATGCCAGTACGTGCTGAAGGGCACACGGGATCATTTCCTTAACGGGAGGCATGCCTTCGCGAGTGAACAGGGCTTCAGTGCCGTTCGTAACCGTCTCCTGGGTCATTTGACCACCAATCCTCGAAGTAGTTGTTTTCGCATCTAACGCTCTATTGTGACGCAGTGCGGGGTTGAGGTTGTGCCTTCATTGCATATCGTATTAAAGATGATTCTCATTCTCAATAATAATTTTTTGTTATCAGACTATTCTTCAGCTGAAATTACGCATTTCCGCAGGTCAGGAAAGTGTCTGGTCAAAATAACATCTAACATTTCTTTTGGTCAACCGTTTACCGCTAAATTCCTACCGTTCGTCTGCATTACGCAATGTACCTGCGGATATACGAGATGATGGGCAGCGTGTTACCATGAGAAAAAATTGTTATGAACATTTCCGATTTCACCCAAAGGAGTTGCCCGTGAACGAGACCGTACGTCGCTTTTTGCCGATGGTCGATTTTCTGGAGCAGATACTCGGCAAAAACAGCGAAATCGTGCTGCACGATTTCTCGGATCCCGACCACGCCATCGTCGATATTCGCAACGGCATCGTAAGCGGCCGCAAGGTCGGCGGTCCCGCCACCGATCTGGCACTCAAGATCATGCACGACGCCAAGTATCGCGACCTGCCGTTTATTACGGGCTACGAGGGGCGCGGTGCCGGCGGCAAGACGTTGGAGTCAGCGACGTACTTTATCCGCGAGAATGATGAGATCGTCGGTATGCTCTGCGTCAACACCGACCTCTCGACCGTACGCTCCATCAACGCCATGGCGCAGCAGCTCATGGCGTGCTTCGACGCGGCGCCGACGCGCACGGAGCCCGCCCCTATCGAGGTCGAAAGCCTTTCGGAGTCCACACAGGAGCTCATCGACCGCAGCATTGCCGAGTTGCTGAGCGCGCGCGGGCTGGATGTAGCGTCGCTTGGTCAGAGCGACCGCGTGGACGTCATTCGCCACCTCAACGGCAACGGGGTGTTCATGCTCAAGGGCGCCGTGGCCTGCGCCGCCACCGCGCTGGGCATCTCGGAGCCCAGCGTCTACCGCTACCTGCAAAAAGTTCGCAAGGAGGGCTAACGAGCAAAATGGAGCGCGGCTCCACAAGCGATCCGTCACTTAACAAAAGACCCTGCAGCTCGCACGCGCTGCAGGGTCTTTTTGCATGTCATGTTTAGTTGTTGCCAACGCCTTAGAGAGCGGCGACGACCTCGATCTCGACCAGACCGCCAGCCGGAAGGGCGGCAACCTGGAAAGCGCTGCGCGCGGGGAACGGAGCCTCGAACTTGGAGGCGTAGATCTCGTTCACGGCAGCGAAGTCGGCAATGTCGGCCAGGTAGACCGTGGTCTTGACGACATCGGCAAACGTAGCGCCGGCGGCAGTCAGCAGGGCCTCGACGTTAGCAAGGGACTGCTTGGCCTGGGCCTCGACGCCCTCGGGCATCTTGCCAGTTGTGGGGTCGATGCCCAGCTGGCCGGACAGGAACACCATGTTGCCGGTCTGGATACCGGGGGAATACGGTCCGATGGCTGCGGGTGCGTTATCGGAAGACACGACGGTCTTGCTCATGTTTATCTCCTTACGGTTAACTAGAAAGCGTGAGCGCGGCGTTCGCACCGGGAGGCACAGTTCGGTCTGAACACCGCGCTTGATTGGGATAGTAATCAAGGTTTCCATGCGATGCAAGAATATTATCAGTTTGCGAGAATATTTTATCGCCCAACGGTTTCCCCGAACCGCTGAACGGTTCTTCACGGGGTCAGCCAGCCCAAGCTGCTGAAGACTTTATCCCGCTTGGAGCGCGGGCATCGCCTGCCGCAACGGCACCACTATACTTTTGAATATCTGAGCATTTTGAAAGGCAGGATATGACCGCAACCGCCAGTCGAACCACCAACCGCAGACCCGAGCTTTTGGCGCCCGCCGGAGGGCCCGAGCCCTTTGCCGCCGCACTCGCCGCGGGGGCAGACGCCATCTATTGCGGCATGGGCAGCTTCAACGCCCGCCGCAAGGCCACCAACTTTACCGACGAGGCCTTTGAGCAAGCCTGCCGCGCCGCACATCTAGCCGGGTCGCGCGTCTACGTCACGGTCAACATCGTCATCAAGCAGTCCGAGATGGGCGATGCGCTGCAACTCATCCATCGCTGCTCCACGCTGGGCGCCGACGCCTTCATCATCCAGGACTGGGGCCTGTTCTTTGAGGTCAAGCGCACGATGCCCGGCATCGAGACGCATATCTCGACCCAGGCGAACATCCATGATGACCGCGGAACGCTTTGGTGCCGCGAGCAGGGCGCCGACCGCGTGACTCTCTCGCGCGAGCTCTCCATCGACGAGATCGCCGCCATCCACGACGCCGCGCCCGACGTTGACCTGGAGGTCTTTAGCCACGGTGCCATCTGCTTTTGCTACTCGGGCCTATGCCTGCTCTCGAGCTTTGCCATGGCGGGCCGCTCGGCCAACCGCGGCATGTGCGCTCAGCCCTGTCGCTTGCCTTACGAGCTGATCGACGAGAACGGCCGCTCGCTCTCCCCTGCCAGTCGCGAGCGCGCGCTATGCCCGCGCGATACCAATACCTCGCAGCTCGTTCGTCGTCTGTATGACGCCGGCGCCGCATCGCTCAAGCTCGAGGGCCGCATGAAGGCCCCCGATTACGTGTATTCCATCGTCGATGTGTATCGTCACCAGATTGATGACATGCTGGCCGATGTTTCGACCTCCAAGGATGAGGATGCCGCCCGCCAGCGACAGCTCAAGCGCTGCTTTAACCGCGACTTTACGCACGCCTACCAGGATGGCACCTCGGGCGACGAGATGATGAGCTACGAGCGCTCCAACAACCGCGGCCAGATTGTGGGCACGGTGCTGGGCAGCCGTCTGGCCAACCGCGATGTACGCGGACTCAAGCCCGACGATCGCCGTCGCCGCGCCGCCATCGCCCGCATTGAGCTGTTTGAGCCCGTGGGCAAGGGCGACCTGCTGGAGCTTCGTCACGATAACGAGTTTGACCAGTTCCTGACCACCATTGCCGCCGATGATGCCGCCGCGGGCGGCATCATCGAGTGCCGCGTGCCCCGCAGCATGCCCGAGGGCTGCCGCGTGCGCGTGATTCGAAGCCAGCGCGCCATTGACGCCGCCGGGGCTGCGCTCAAACGCGATGTGCTGCGCCGCCGCGCCGTAGACGTGTCCGTTGTGGCGCGTCTGGGCGAGCCGTTTACCGTTACGCTCACCTGCTGCGACGACCCTTCGCTTACGGCCACGGCCACGGGCTTTACCGTCGAGGCTGCCAAGACCCGCGCCTTCGAGGCATCCGATCTGGTTGAGCACGTCGGGCGCATGGGCTCCTCTCCCTTTGAGGCCGCAAGCTTTAACGTTTCGCTCGACGCCGGCTGCGGTATGGGCTTTTCCGCCGTGCACAAGGTGCGCGCCGCCGCTTGTAAGGCGCTGGAAGAGGCCATTCTGGCACCGTACGAGGAGCGCGCGAAAACGCTCGAGCTGCCGGCGATTGTAACCAGTGATTCCCGCCCCGCGCCCGAGCACTACCGCGATGAGCCGCAGATCTGCGCCACCGTCACCTCGCTCGAGGCCGCCGAGGCAGCTCGTGCCGAGGGCGCCGCGCGCATCTATATGACCACCGACGTGCTCGAGGCTGTCGGACTCTCCCCCGCCGATGCATTTGAGCAGGGCATCGTACCCGTGCTCGACGAGGTCTGCCGCGCCGTTGACCACGAGCGCGTCGATCCTTGGATCAATGCCGGAGCCACCGTCGCCGTCGGCAATATCTCCGAGCTCGCCGTAGCCGCTCATGCCGGCGCCACGGCCGAGATTCGCTCTTGCCTGCCGGTGCACAACACGCCCTGCATGGAGGCGCTTGCCGGGCGCGGAGCCGGTGCGTTTTGGCTCTCGCCCGAGATCACGCTCGACGAGATTGTCTCGCTCGGCGCCGCCGCGCCCGCGGCTCTGGGCATCACCGTCTTTGGCCGCCCGCGCGTCATGACAAGCGAGCATTGCATTCTGCAGGTTGCCAACGGCTGCATCCGCGATTGCGCCAACTGCCGCCTGCGTGCCCGCAAGCTCTCGCTCAAGAATATCGACGGAAAGGTCATGCCGGTGCGTACCGACATCCACGGCCGCTCACGCCTGTACGACGCCTACCCCATCGACCTCACGCCTCAGGTTCCTCAGCTGCTCGATGCCGGCGTGCGTCGTCTCATGGTGGACGGAACGCTGCTCGAGACGGATGAGATCGCCCGTGCCGTCGCTCGCGTCCGTCGCGCCGTCGAGGCAGCTCAAGCCGGCCGCAAGCCCGCCGCCCGCCTGCGCGGGGCGACTTCGGGCTGCATGTTTGTGGGAATTAGCTAACCGAAAGGCTTACACGTGAACGAAGAACCTCAAGTCCTCTACTGCGACGCCTGGCTTATGGCCATCGACAAGCCCGCCGGCATGATCGTCCACGGCGACGGCACCGGCGAGCGCACGCTCACCGACTACGCCAGCGACCTGCTGCTGGCGATGGGCGACGGCTTTGCCGCGACCGACATGCAGCCGCTCAACCGCCTGGACCGCAACACCACCGGCGTGGTGTTGTTTTCGCTCGACAAACAGACGCAGCCCGCCTTTGACCAAATGGTCATCGACCACGCCTTCGAAAAGCACTATCTGGCGCTGGCCGAGGGCAAGATCGACTGGAACGAGAAGCTCATCGACAAGCCCATCGCCCGCGACCGTCACGACAGCCGAAAGATGCGCGTCGGCGCCAGCGGCAAGCCGTCTCAAACTCGCGTGAAGGTGCTCAAACGTCTTAAGAGCCGTCGTGGCCTGCCCGCGCGCTCGTATATCGATGTCGAGTTGCTCACCGGCCGCAAGCACCAAATCCGTGTGCACCTGGCAAGCGAGCATCATCCCCTGGTTGGCGACGACCTGTACGGAACGCCGCGCCCCTGCGGCCTGATGCTCCACGCCCACAGCGTGTCCTTCACGCATCCCGTAACCGGCGAGCACATCCACATCGAAGCCCCCTGCCCCTGGGAGCCCTAAACCACCACAATCGGGACAGGCACCTTTGTGGTGGTTTTGCCGCAATGGCTCAGCCGCGGTCCCAAAACGTCTCGATCTGTAACAGTTAGAGCCCATTTTCCGGTCGGTCTGTTACAGATCGAGACATTCGAATCCCCCTTAAGGGAAAATCTCAATCTGTAACAATAACTCGGCAAAATCGGTCCCAGATGTTACAGATTGAGACAAAGGGACGGCGCGGCTCGGAAGTATCTCGATCTGTAACACCTAGCCCACTTTTAACGGTCTAGTTGTTACAGACTTAGACAAAACCGGTAGACAACAAAAGCGGCAACGCCCGTAATGGACGTTGCCGCTTTTCTATTGAGAAAACTACTCGGTTTTCGTTACTAACCACCACAGCGGGGACAGGCACCTTTGTGGTGGCTTTGGCCTTGTCCTGTCCCCTGTCGCTAGACCGTAATGACGTTATCCATCGACTGGTACTTGGCGGATACCTCGCCCGCAGTGATGATCGTTGCATCGCGAAAGTCCGCAAACTTGACGGGCGCCACCATGCCAAATTTACTGGCGTCCGAGATTACGAAGCGTTTGGCGGTATGGCGCATCGAGATACGTTTGACCTGCGCTTCCTCGATATCCGGTGTGGTGAGACCTTGCTCGGCGGCGATGCCATTGGAACCCCAAAAGCCGCAGTTGAAGTTATAGCGGTCCAGGGTTGCCAAGGCATCGGGTCCGACGAGCGCCTCGGTCTCTGGCTTGAGCTCGCCGCCCAGCACAACGGTGCGCATGCCGCGCAAAGCGAGGTGCTGAGCGTGGAGCACGGAATCAGTCACATAGGTGACGCCCTCAAGGCGCGGAAGATGCTCGATGAGCTTGAGGGTCGTGGAGCCCGAATCGATATACACAAAGCTATCGGGCTCCACAAGCGCCGCCGCACGGGCGCAGATACGCTCCTTGTCGTCGTTATGGAGATCGCTGCGCTCGCTGATCGTTAGGTCGCGCGTCACGTGCGCGCGCTCAAGACTTGTCGCGCCACCGTGCACCTTGGCGATGCGGTGCGCTCGGTCGAGCGTCTGTAGGTCGCGTCGAATGGTAGAGGCCGTCACGCCCAGGGCATCGGCAAGCTCGGGCACCGTTACCGAGCCAGCCTGCTGCACCATCGACACGATCGTATTGAGCCTATCTTCCGCAAGCATCGCTTACTCCTCCTCGGGGTAGACGACTCCCCAATCGGCGCGGAGCTTGGTCATGAGCTCCATCACATCAGAAGCATAATCCAGAAGCTCACGCTTGGAATCGTCGCCGGCGACGGCCTGCTCGAGGTCAGCCATCTCGTAGCACAGGGCATAAGCCTCGGTGCCCGCGGCGACCTCCTCGCGATGACCGTCCGCGGTCCACACGATCGTCGCGTGATCGGCGCGCGGATACTCGTTGACCTCGACATAGCAATTGTCAAAGCTGATAACCGACCGCTTTGGCTGCTTGGAGTGGAGCGTAAGGCTCACGACGCCCAGCTGCTGCTCGGCATTGCGGCAGACGATGCCGCCTGCAACGTCCACGCCGGTCTCGCAGGTGTTACCCAGAGACACGACCTCGACGGGCTGGCTCGCCATAAACAGGCGCATGACGGACAGGGCGTATACGCCAATATCGAGCATGGCACCGCCGGCGAGGTTGCGATTGTAGAATCGGTTGGTCAGGTCGCCGTACTCCTTGTAGCTACCAAAGTTGAGCTGAGCGAGGTTCATGCGGCCAAACTCGCCGGCATCCATGCGGCGGCGCAGCTCTTGATACAAGGGCATGTGGAGCACCGTGGTAGCGTCCATAAGGACCACGTTGCGTTCGGCGGCAATGGCGCGGGCCTCATCGAGCTCGGCGGAGTTGAGCGTGATGGCCTTCTCGCAGAGAACGTGCTTGCCGGCCGCCAGGGCGGCGCGCAGATAGGTGATATGGGTGTTGTGCGGGGTGGTGATGTAGACGGCGTCGATGTCAGGATCGGCGTAGAGATCCTCAACCGTGTCATAGACCTTCTCGACGCCGTACTGGTCGGCAAAAGTCTGAGCCTTGGTGAGCGTGCGGTTGGCAACGCCCGTAAGCTTGCGGCCGGCCAGGGCAAGGGACTGAGCCATCTGGTTGGCAATAACGCCGCAACCGATCACAGCCCAACGGAGCTCGGGAGCCGTAAAGATGTCGTTAGGGAACGGCTTGTCCTGGACCGAAGCAAATGCTGCTTTGGCGGCTGCCGCGGCGTCGAGTGGAGCCTGCTTGGAATCTGCCATTATGTGTCTCCTGTGTCATAGAACGTCTTGCATTTCTGACAGCTCTATATTCGCACAAACACGCGCGTCTGTGCGCGTTTTTGCGTATCTCACCGCTAAACGGTCATTATTGCCCCGTAAACGGCGCATATATATGCATAGGTGCGTAATTAAACGCAATCTAACGCGCATAAACGCGCACACAAGCAATTTATACAGCACGACCCGCTCATTTATGCTTACCCAGTTAGGGTACTCATTTAAGTCTGTCCCCAATGAGTAGGGATAGAAAAAGGCCCGGGTGCCGTGGGGCATCCGGGCCTTTGCTAGCAACTTGATGTTGCGGGCAGCTTAGAACTTGTGGCCGCACTTCTTGCAGACGCGCAGCTTGTTCTTGCCGTCCTTCTCGTGACCGACGCGGGTAACCTTACCGCACTCGGGGCAAACGAGATTGACGTTGGAGGCGTCGATGGGAGCCTCCTGCGAAACGATGCCGCCCTGCTGGTTGGCAGCGTTGGGCTTGACGGCCTTCTTGACGACCGAAACGCCCTCGACAACGACCTTGTTCTCGGCGGGGAGAGCACGCAGGATAACGCCCTGCTTGCCGCGATCCTTACCAGAGAGAACCTGGACCTTATCGCCCTTCTTGATATACATATATCTCCCCTAACTACAGGGTCTCGGGAGCGAGCGAGACGATCTTCATGTACTTCTTGTCACGAAGCTCGCGAGCGACGGGCCCGAAGATACGGGTGCCGACGGGCGAACCATCGTTGTTGATGACAACGCAAGCGTTCTCATCAAAGCGAATATAGGAGCCATCCTTGCGGCGGATCTCCTTAACGGTGCGAACGACGACGCAACGGACAACGTCCTTCTTCTTGACGTTGGCGCCAGGGGTAGCCTCCTGGACAGCACCGATGAACACATCGCCGATGCCTGCATAACGACGCTTGGAACCGCCAAGCACCTTGATGCAGCGAATCTTGCGAGCGCCGGAGTTGTCGGCGACGTTCAGCATGGTTTGCATCTGAATCATGGTAGATGTTCCTCCGAACTAAGAACCGAAGAGAGGTGCGCAGCCTTTATGCGGCCCGTGGTATGCAAGCCAGGCATACGCACATCTTCGGAAACGTACAAGTCGTAAGAGCGACTGCTTATTTAGCGCGCTCGACGACCTCGATGAGGCGCCAACGCTTCATCTTGGACATAGGACGGGTCTCCATAACGCGGACGGTGTCGCCCACGCCAGCCGTGCACTCCTCGTCGTGAGCGTGCAGCTTCTTGGAGCTGGTCATCATCTTGCCGTACTTGGGGTGACGCTTGCGCTCGGTGATGGTGACAACAATGGTCTTGGCACCGGAGACGGAGGTAACGACACCCGTACGGACCTTACGCGAGTTACGCGAATCAGTCATGTTCTCTCCTTAGGTCCTACTCGGCGACAGCGGACTTCTCCGCTGCGATCTCGCGGGCGCGCTGCTCCGTGAGGACGCGAGCGATGTCCTTCTTCACGGTGTTGACGCGAGCGGTGTTGTCCAGCTGGCTGGTGGCCATCTGGAAACGAAGGTTAAAGAGCTCGGCGCGCATTTCCTTCAGCTTCTCAACGAGCTGAGCGTCCGAGAGCTCACGAATCTCTGCGGGCTTCATTAGTTCTCCTCCTTGGCGGCGGCGGCGTCCTCAGCAGCCCACTTGGCCTCGAGAGCGGCCTCCTCAGCCATCTCCTTCTCGATGCGCTGCTCAGCGTTCTTGGCAGCAACAATCTTGGTCTTGATGGGGAGCTTGTGCTGCGCAAGACGCAGAGCCTCGCGAGCGACCTCCTCGGGAACACCCTTGACCTCGAACATGATGCGGCCGGGCTTGACGACGGCCACCCACTCCTCGGGGTTACCCTTACCAGAACCCATGCGAGTCTCGGCAGGCTTCTTGG
The DNA here is from genome assembly GCA_900544205.1 of uncultured Collinsella sp. Lineage (GTDB taxonomy): Bacteria > Actinomycetota > Coriobacteriia > Coriobacteriales > Coriobacteriaceae > Collinsella. The sequence continues at coordinate 38,296 of UQUG01000002.1, read as the reverse complement.
TGATGGGCTTATCGGGGAAGATCGTGATGTAGACACGACCGCCACGCTTCATGTAGCGGGTCATGGCAATACGAGCGGCCTCGATCTGACGGTTGGTGATCCAATGGGCCTCGAGAGCCTGGATACCAAACTCGCCGAAATGCAGCTCGGTATTACCCTTGGCCTGGCCCTTCATGGAGCCACGCTGCACCTTGCGGTGAAGAATACGCTTAGGGGCAAGCACTACTGACCCCTCCTCTCGGAGTTACGACGACGAGGACGGGAAGAGCCCTCGAGTGCAGGGTTGGGAACAGGCTGGCCCGGGAGCTTCTCGCCCAGGTAGATCCAGACCTTCACGCCGCAAGCGCCCATGGTGGTGCTGGCGACAGCCGTGCCGTAGTCGATCTTGGCACGGAGGGTGTGCAGAGGCACGCGACCCTCGCGGTACCACTCACGACGGCCCATCTCGGCACCGCCGAGACGACCGGAGCACTGGATACGGATGCCCTTAGCGCCGGCCTTGCGGGCAGACTGGACAGCCTTGCGCATAGCGCGACGGAAGGCAACGCGGCCCTCGAGCTGCTCGGCGATAGACTGAGCAACGAGGTTGGCGTCGAGCTCGGGGCGCTTGATCTCGACAACGTCGACGGAGAGCTGGCCCTTGGAGACGCCAGCGACCTTCTCGAGCTCGGTGCGGAGGGTATCGATCTCGGCACCCTTCTTACCGATGACAACGCCGGGGCGAGCGGTGAGGATGATGACCTTCACCTTGTCGCCAGCGCGCTCGATCTCGACGCGGGAGACAGCTGCGCGGGAAAGACGCTTCTCGAGGTACTTGCGGATCTCGAGATCGTTACCGAGGGTCTTAGCGTAATCCTTCTCTGCGAACCAGCGGGAGCGCCAGTTCTCGGTGATGCCAAGACGGAAGCCGGTGGGGTAGACTTTCTGACCCATACAGCTTTACGCCTCCTTTCGAGGAGCAACGACGACGGTGATGTGGGAAGTACGCTTCAGAATGCGAGAAGCGGAACCCTTGGCGCGGGGACGGATGCGCTTAAGCGTCGGACCCTCGTCAACATAGGCAGCGGCGACAACCAGGTTGTCGGCACGCAGACCGTTGTTGTTCTCGGCGTTCGCAACGGCGGAACGGAGAACCTTCTCGACATCCACGGCGACGGCGCGGTCGCAGAAGTGGAGGATGTCGAAGGCCTGAGCGACAGGCTTGCGGCGGATCAGATCGACCACCAGGCGGGCCTTGCTGGGGGAAACACGCACGTACTTAGCGACGGCGCGAACCTCGGTGGCCTCAGTTTCAATAGACTTAGTTGCCATTTACGGTTAACCCCCTATTTGGCCTTGTGGCCACGGAACGTACGAGTCGGCGCGAACTCGCCGAGCTTGTGACCAACCATGGACTCGGTAACATACACGGGCACATGCTTGCGGCCGTCGTGGACGGCGATGGTGTGACCAACCATCTCGGGGAAGATGGTGGACGCGCGGGACCAGGTCTTCACGACGTCCTTCTTGCCAGCCTCGTTCATCGCGGTGATACGCGAGAGAAGGCGAGTCTCCACGAACGGGCCCTTTTTGAGACTTCTGCTCATAAGTGCTTTCTCCTAAAACTCGGTATCCGAAATTACTTCTTACGGCGACGAATGATGTGCTGGTTCGAGACCTTCTTCTTCTTGCGCGTACGAAGGCCCTTCGTCGGCTTACCCCAGGGGGTAACGGAGGGACGACCAGAGGTGTGGTTCTTGCCCTCGCCACCGCCGTGCGGGTGGTCGACAGGGTTCATGACGGTACCGCGGACGGTCGGGCGCACGTTCATGTGACGCTTACGGCCGGCCTTGCCGATGACGATGTTGGAGTGATCGGCGTTGCCGACCTCACCGACGGTGGCGCGGCAGGTAACGAGGATGCGGCGCATCTCGGAGGAAGGCATACGGACGATGGCGTACTTGCCCTCCTTACCCATCAGCTGGCAGGAGTTACCGGCGGAACGGGCGATAGCAGCGCCCTTGCCCGGCTGGAACTCGACGGCGTGGATGAGCGTACCGACGGGGATGTCGGCGAGGGGCAGAGCGTTGCCCGGCTTGATGTCGGCGTCAGAACCGGACATGATGGTCTGACCGACCTCGAGACCCTTGGGGGCCAGGATGTAGCGCTTCTCACCGTCAGCGTAGTGCAGCAGAGCGATGCGAGCGGAACGGTTCGGATCGTACTCGATCGTGGCAACCTTGGCGGGCACGCCGTCCTTGTTGCGCTTGAAGTCGATCACGCGATAACGACGCTTCACGCCGCCGCCCTGGTGGCGGGTGGTGATGCGGCCGTTGTTGTTACGACCGGCCTTCTTGGGCAGGGGCTCGAGAAGAGACTTCTCGGGCTTGGTGCAGGTGATCTCGGAGAAGTCGGAGATCGTCTGCCAACGCCTACCAGCGGAGGTCGGCTTAAGGTGCTTTACAGCCATTACAATCCCTTTCAATAGGAATCCGTTAGCCATCGCAGACAGGGATTCGAGGTTCTGCCTCGGGTGCGATGACACCGGACGTATACACGGTTCCGGGCGTGTCCATTTTATACGCCCAAAACCTTGAGCTCCCGCCTCCCCTATTTGGGAGGCATGAGCTCACTCAACAGCAGCGAGTCTTAGGCCTGGTTGCCAAAGACCTCGATGGTGTCGCCCTCGGCCAGCGTGACGATGGCCTTCTTCCAAGAACGGGTCTTGCCGGCGACATAGCGCACGCGCTTGGTCTTGGGCTTGACCGTCAGGGTGTTCACGCGAACGACCTTGACGCCGAAGATCTCCTCGACAGCGTCCTTGATCTGATACTTGTTAGCATCCTTGGCGACCTCGAACGTGTACTTGTTCAGCTCCATGCCGGAGAAGGAACGCTCGGACACGATCGGACGGATGATGATCTCGTGGGCGGTCATTTATGCAAGCACCTCCCCGAAGTGAGCGGCGATGTCGGCGGGCATCAGCACAGCGTTGTTGTTGACGAGATCGTAGGTGTTGGCCTCGTCAGCGGTGATGATGAACGTCTTGGGAATGTTGCGGAACGACAAGTAGGCGTTGACGTCCTCATCGCGAACGATGATGGTCAGACGCTTGCCCTCAAGGCCGAGAGCCTTGAGCATGGCGACGGCAGCCTTGGTGGAAGGCTTCTCGAAGCCGTAGTCGTCGACGAGCACGAGCTCGCCATCGGCCAGCTTGGCGGACAGCGCGGAGCGCATAGCCAGCTTGACCTCCTTGTTGTTCATACGCTTGGCGTAGGAACGGGGCTTGGGGGCGAAGACAACGCCACCGTGACGCCACTGGGCAGCACGGATGGAACCCTGGCGGGCACGGCCGGTGCCCTTCTGACGCCAAGGCTTCTTGCCGCCACCGGAAACCTCAGAGCGGCCCTTAGCGGACTGGGTGCCCTGACGCCAAGAGGCCATCTGGCACTTGACGATGTGGTGCATAACGTGGATGTTCGGCTCGATGCCGTACACCTCAGCGGCGAGCTCGGCCTCGGCGACCTTCTTGCCCTCGCTGTTCTTAACTTCAAACTTTGCCATTTAAGTGTTCTCCTTGGTATGACGCTGGGCTAAATGGGCTGGGCCCTTAGGCCATACGGATGGCGACGAGACCATTCTTGGCACCCGGGACAGCGCCCTTGACCAAGATGAGGTTCTGCTCGGCATCGATGCGGACAACGGAAAGGTTCTTGACGGTAACGCGCTCGTTACCCATGTGACCGGCCATCTTGACGCCCTTGAGGACGCGCGCAGGATAGGCGCACTGACCGATAGAACCGGGGTGACGCTGGAAGTGAGAACCATGCGTCATAGGACCGCGGCGCTGACCCCAGCGCTTGATGCGACCCTGGAAGCCCTTACCCTTGGAGGTACCGATGACGTCGACCTTCTCGACATCAGCGAAATCAGCGACGGTGACGACCTCGCCGACCTTGTGCTCCTCGCCGTTCTCGACGCGGACCTCACGAAGGAAACGGACAGGCTCGACGCCAGCCTTGGCGAAGTGACCAGCCATGGGCTTGTTCACGTTCTTGGCCTTGATGTCGCCGAAACCGATCTGGACGGCGTCATAGCCGTCGGTTGCCTGAGTTTTAACCTGCGAGACAGCGCAGGGGCCAGCCTGGATGACCGTGACGGGAACGACGTTGTCGTCCTCGTCCCAAACCTGGGTCATGCCAATCTTGCGGCCGAGAATCATGCTGATCAAGATATGATCCCAACTCTCGCGTGGTCTTGGGACAATGCGTACACCACCGAGCGTACGCCCCTAGAGGACCACTACTTACACGACGTGCTCCCCAGCCTTGTATTTCGCCCGGACTACCTGACAACCCTATTAAGCAGGCATTTTGTCCAGCCAGAATACTCCCCTGGTTTCACACAGCTGTTTAGTATACACGGCTGCGGGCGTATCCATCGAGATTCATATTTCACTCACATTGTTTACGCAGGTAAAGTGCGTGGCACGTCTCCCGAGCACGGCGAGGGCCGGAGAAATATATTAAGGTCCCTGCTCTACAGTCCTGCGCAAGACGGAGAGCACATTAAGTGCTCTCCTTTGCGTGCGGAACTCGCGATGACCTTAATATATTTCTCCGGCCCTCGCCGTGCTCGGGAGACGACACGCTGATGTCTGCTTAACTCTGCTCGCTCAGGCTAATGACTTTGCTGGGGATCGATGATTTGCCGCAAGGTAAACTTGGATTGAGGCGTATCGCCCTCTTCTCCCGACTTTTCCTCATCGAAATCGAAGATCATGATGGCGCAGTTGGGGAGTTTGGCTGGGAGCTCAAAATCTGCTGGGGCGGCGGCTTTTATGAATTGGCGGCTGGCGCTACCGTGGCTTACTGCTAGTAGGGTTTTGGTGTCCTCGGCGCTTATGAGATTGGTGAGGGTTTCTACCATGCGTTTTTGCAGGGCTTGGCTTCCCTCTCCTCCAAAGGGGACTAGGTCCTCGCCCGGATCCCAGACATCGGTGGGGAGGGCGTCGTGGGGGCCTTCTTCGAAGGTGCCGTAGCAGCGTTCGATGATGCCTTCGCAGGGCTCGACTGCTGCGTTCTGGCCGAAAAGTTCGGTTGCGACGAGGCTTGCCGTGTCCATGGCGCGGCCTAAGGGTGAAGAGGCCACTTTGTCGGGAATGACGTTGTGGGCCTTGAGCCATGCAGCTGCCATCTCAGCTTGCTGGCGGCCCAGGTCGGTGAGCGGTGAGTCGCAGCGACCTTGGACGAGTTTTTTGACGTTGAATTCCGTCTGACCGTGACGCAGTAGATATAGCCTCTTCATTCTCTCCCCTTCTGCATAAATAGCTTGAGCGGCGCAGTCCTATTCCCCTATTCGTGAGTATGGCCTACGTAGTCTTCGTCGATCGTGATCTTTGCGAATGAATTGGGGTATTCGGATTCGACCTGTTTTGCTAGTGTCCGCTTTAGATCTTCGGCGCTCATTTGCAAATCCGAGGGGCGCACGCAGTCAAAGATCACGTTGGTGTGCGTAGGGCCCGGCACACAGCGCAGGTCGTGAATGGAAAGACGGCTATCGATCTGTTGAGCCATGGCGTTAATGCTCAAACGCATACTCGCCACCTTGGGGTCGTCGGTCACGATGGGGTCGTAATGGAGTGTGACGATCATGCCGTCTTCGTTCCTAAATGCCTGCTCAATGTTGTCGAGCGTGTCGTGGCTTTCCAGCGGGTCGGCCTCTGCCGCCATCTCGGCATGCGCGCTTGCGAACTTTCTGCCCGGTCCGTAGTCGTGAACCATCAGATCGTGGACACCCAAAACGCCGGGATAGCTCATGATCTTGCTGCGGATATGCTCGACAAGCTTGGGGTCGGGTGCCTGGCCCAAAAGCGGGCTCACTGTATCTTGGATGAGCTCAAAGCCGCTCCAGCCAATATAGGCGCCAACGGCGAGTCCAACCCAGGCATCGAGGTTGATGCCCGTTGCCTGCGAAACAATTGCGCACGCCAGCACAGCACCCGTAGCAAGGACGTCGTTCTTGGAATCCTGGGCGGTCGCGTGCAGCGTCTCGGACTCAATACGGTCACCTAACTTTTGGTTGAGCGCCGCCATCCACAGCTTAACGACCATCGACAGCACCAGGACCGCCACCAGGGCAAGCGAGAACTCGACAGGTTCGGGGTGGACGATGCGCTCAAACGAGGACTTCACCAGCTCAAGGCCAATGAGCAGCACCAGCGCTGCCACGACCAGACCCGAGAGGTACTCATAGCGACCGTGGCCGTAGGGGTGCTCGGGGTCGGCCGGCTTGCTCGCCAGCTTAAAGCCCAGCACGCTCACGATGTTCGAGCTGGCATCGGACAGGTTGTTCATGGCGTCCGCCACAATCGAAACCGACCCCGATATCACGCCGATGGCGCCCTTTGCAGCGCAAAGCGCCACGTTGGCAACGATACACACCACGCCCGTCAGCGTGCCCACACGCGCACGATCACCCTGTGCACGTTTAACAATCCATTCGACCATCTTTATCCGCCCCACGTCCTACTTATATATCTATTGCTCAAACGGGTTGTAGTGTAGCCACTTTGCCCTCTAGATACAAAAAAGGCCGCAACCCACGCGGGCTGCGGCCATCAAAGCGGATGTGACAAAGGAATTGTCCCTCTGTCACATCGTTTGATCTATGCGCTTGCTCCGGCAATATCCTTCGCGGTTTCGTGTGAATTGGCTCCGTCCTCCGTCGCCTGCTCCCGCGACGGCACCACACCAAAGCAGTAGCTCAGCGCCGCAGACACCGCAAATGCCACACCGCCGGCAACGCAGCACCACAGCAGGTTCGAGATGCCGCCCGTAGCAAAGCCAATGACCATGAGGACATTCGTCATGCCGATGGTATAGGCCGTAACGTGGCCCACGGCCGCAACAAGGCCTCCGACGGCGCCGCCAATGGCCATGCACGTCAGGCACCTGCCATATTTAAAGCCGCAACCGTACAGCGCCGGCTCGCTTACGCCACCAAGCACGCCCGAGATCGAATAGCCCAGCATGAGCGCCTTCTCGTCCTTATCCGCAACGCGAAGCGACGCGCCAAAGGGCATGCCCCAAACGGCGAACGTTGCCATCGTCGCGGCGATCAGGATGCACGAATCCGTTCCCACACTCATAAACTGCGCATAGGCGAGCGATAGGACGACGTTGCTGACGCCCGCGATCTTTAGGAACTCCCAGCCTGCGGCAAGCCCCATGAGCGTGAGCAGCGACACAATGCCACCGGAATTGCCAAGCATAAACATAAGCTGGCCCAACAGCATGCCCAGATAGCTGCCCGCCGGCGCCGTAATGCACAGCGAAACCGGAACCATGACAAGCATGGTTGCAAACGGAACAAACGAAAACGCCACGGCCTTAGGGATAACGCGCTTAAAGAAACACTCCACTCGCCATAGCACGGGCACCGAGATGAGAACCGGAATAACAGTCGTCGTGTAATCGTTGACCGGCGCGGGAAGCAGACCATACACGGAAGTCATCGATGCCCCCGTCGTCGATGCGGCATCGACGAGCTTGAGCAGATCGGGCGCAATCAATACGCCGCCCAGCATCATACCCAGCTGCTCCGAGCAACCGAGCTGGCGGGCGGCCGCCCAACCAAGATAAATGGGCAAAAAGTAGTAGCCGGCGTTATAGAGCCAACTGTAGAACAGGCGATAGATTTCGGAATCGGCAGACCACAGGCCCAGCATGCCTTCGCCCATAATGACGGCGACGGTGCGGAACAACGCCGCGCAGACAATAAAGGGCAGCGCCGACATCATGCTTTTGGACAGATAGTCCACCACGGCCATGGCGTTTGATGAAACCGTCGTTGTAAACGAGGTTCTAGAAACTTGTGACATGGAACGCCTTTCCCAATGTGACATGCGGGCTGCCCCTTTGTCACATCGTGCGGTACTGACCGATTGCGCGGTACTTTTCGTAGCGGAGGTTTGTGAGGGTCGCCTCGTCGAGCTGCCCAAGCGTATCGAAGGCATCAAATGCCGAGGACATGACGGCACCGGCGATCTCCTCATGCGACAGGCCCCTATCGTCAACAATGCCGTCGATGATGCCGAGCGCCAACAGATCGGGAGCCGTGAGCTTCAGCGCCTCGGCAGCCTCATTCGCGCGGTCGGTATCCTTCCACAGGATCGACGCACAGGCCTCGGGGCTCACGACCGAATAGGCCGAGCTCGAGAGCATCAGGATGCGGTCGGCCACGGATAGCGCCAGCGCGCCACCAGAGCCGCCCTCGCCTGTCACCACCGAGACAATCGGCGTCTTAAGGCCGCTCATCTCCATGAGATTCTGGGCAATCGCCTCGCCCTGGCCGCGCTCCTCGGCACCGATGCCGCAAAACGCGCCCGAAGTATCGACCAGGCACAGAACCGGTCGACCAAACTTTTCGGCCTGGCGCATCAGACGACGCGCTTTGCGATAGCCCTCGGGATGTGCCATACCAAAGTTGCGGCGCATACGCTCTTTGGTCGTGGTGCCGCGCTCGATGGCGATGACCGTTACGGGGCGTCCATCTTTCCAGCCAATGCCAGCCACCACAGCGGCGTCGTCGCCAAAGTAGCGGTCGCCGTGCAGCTCCACAAATCCATCCAGGCCCAGCGAGATCATCTCGCCTGCCGTGGCGCGATCTGCCGAGCGGGTCTGCTTGACAATCTCGAGCGCGGTTTTTGGTGCGGCCGAGCGCTTGAACAAGTGTCCCAGCTTTTTGCCGCGGCGACCCGTATGCACGATCTCATGCGGTGCCCCCAGGCCGGGCGCGTGCCCTTCGTGCAGCGCCAGCAGCTCGCCTACCGTGAGCGCAATCTCGCCACGCGGAACAACGGCATCGCAAAAGCCGTGCTCCAGCAAAAACTCGGAGCGCTGGAATCCCTTGGGCAGGCGCTTGTGCATGTTCTGCTCGATCACGCGCGGGCCGGCAAATGCCGTCAGGGCATCGGGCTCGGCCAGGATAATGTCGCCCTCCATGGCAAAGCTCGCGGTTACGCCTCCGGTCGTGGGGTCGGTGAGCACCGTGATATACAGGCCGCCCGCCTCGCTGTGGCGCCTAACCGCCGCAGAAATCTTGGCCATCTGCATAAGCGATGTCACGCCCTCTTGCATGCGCGCACCGCCCGAAACGGTAAAGCCGACAACTGGCAATCCAAGCTCGGTCGCTCGCTCAAATGTGCGACAGATCTTCTCGCCCACCACGGAACCCATCGAGCCCATCATAAAGTTGGCGTCCATAAAGAAGAGCGCGGTATCGCAACCGCAGATTTTGCCCCTGCCGCACACAACGGCATCGTGCTCGCCCGAACGCTCGCTCACGCTCTTGAGCTTGTCGGCATAGCCGGGAAACGAGAGGAAGTCCTCCGGCGCCAGACTGGCATCCCATTCCTCAAACGTGCCCTCGTCAATCGTCATGCGCATGCGGTCGCGCCCGCTCACGCGAAAGTGTTTGCCGCAACGAGGGCAGACCTCGAGGTTGTCGTGCAGGCGCGCCTCATCGATCACGCGGCGGCACTCCGGGCACTTGATAAACACGTGGCGCGCGGGAAACTCGGCGCACGACTCGGTCATCGGTCCCTCGAGGACGTTGACCGTCTTCGCTTTTCTATTCATCAGCATAGAGATGCCCCATCAGATCGGTGTGATACATGCCCGACAAGAACTCGTCGTTTGCCAGCACGTCGAGCTGAAGCTCGCTGTTTTCGCTCACGCCCTCAATCACGAGCTCGCCCAGGGCCGAGCGCATCTTGCGAATGGCGCCGTCACGCGTGGGCGCACACACGATGAGCTTGCCAAGCATGGAGTCGTAGTACGGCGGAACTTTAGCACCGGTAAACATGGCGGAATCCCAGCGCACGCGCGGACCACCCGGCACACGCAACGCGGTGACCGTTCCGCATGACGGCAGAAAGTCCGGCGTTTCGGCATTGATGCGGCACTCCATGGCGTGGTTGCGGACCGGCATGTCCTCCTGCTCAAAGGGCAGAGGCTGGCCGGCTGCCACGCGCAGCTGCCACTTGACCAAGTCGGTATCGGTCACAAACTCCGTAACCGGATGCTCCACCTGCAAGCGCGTGTTCATTTCCATAAAGTAGAAATTGCCGTCGTCCGAATACAGGAACTCGATGGTACCGGCTCCTTCGTAGCCGACGGCACGAGCCAGGTCACGCGCTGCCTTGTGCATGCGAGCACGAATGTCGTCGTGTCCGTCGAGGCACGGCGCGGGGCTCTCCTCGATTAGCTTTTGGTTGCGACGCTGCACCGAGCACTCGCGCTCGCCGAGCGAAAACACATGGCCCTGCTTATCGGCCATAATCTGTACCTCAACGTGATGCGCCGGCGCGACGAACTTCTCCATGTAGCACTCGCCGTCGCCAAAAACGGCCTCGCCCTCGGCGCGTGCTTCAATAAAGGCCTTTGCCGCATCTTCCACGCGCTCGACCTTACGAATACCGCGACCGCCGCCGCCCGCACGCGCCTTAATAAGCACGGGGCAGCCAATGCGCTCAGCCTCGGTCGTTGCCTCCTCGGGACTTTTGAGCAAATCGCAGCCCGGCACGATGGGCACGCCCGCCGCGGCAGCCGTTCGACGTGCGGCGTCCTTGTCGCCCATGCTGTCGATCACCTTGGCCGAAGGACCAACAAACGCCAGGCCATACTTGTCGCAGTCGCGCACGAAGCTCGCCTTCTCGGAGAAAAAGCCATAGCCGGGATGAATTGCCTTAGCTCCCGACTTTACGGCACAGGTGAGCACAGCATCGTCGTTGAGGTAGCTCTCGGCAAGACGCGGACCGCCGATGCAATACGCCTCGTCGGCAAGCTGCACGTGCAGCGCGTCCGCATCGGCCGTGGAATAAACGGCGACGGTCTTGATGCCCATATCGCGGCACGCGCGGATAACACGGACCGCGACTTCGCCGCGGTTGGCGATGAGCACTTTGTCGAACATGAAGCCTTCCTTAACTTTCGTGCATGAGTGCAAAAGACATATCGGCGCGGCAGCAAACCTCACCGTTGACGCTCGCAGTACCCGTCGCAAAGCGGAACGGCCCGCGCGCACGCGTGATGGTGCACACCAGATCAACCGTGTCGCCCGGGCGCACCGGACGCTTAAAGCGCACCTTGTCCAGACTCGTGTAGAACGGCGTCGCGCCGCGCGCCTCCTCATCGCCCATCAGCAGCACGCAGCAGTTTTGGGCGAGCATCTCGCACTGGATCACGCCGGGGACCACCGGGTTTCCCGGAAAATGCCCCTGCAAAAAGTATTCGTCGCCCGTAATCGTGATCTTGCCGTGGGCCTCGTCGCCCACCAGCTCGGCTTCGTCGAGCAAAAGCATCGGCTCGCGATGCGGTAACAGCTTCTTGAGCTCTTCTTTGTTCATGGATATCACCTATCCGATCCTCATGAGGCAGCTGCCGAACTCCACGAGGTCGCCGTCGGCCACGCAGATCTCGAGCACCTCGCCGTCTGCCTCTGCCGTCACCTCGTTGAGAACCTTCATGGCCTCGATGATGCAGAGCGTCTCGCCGGCCTTGACCTTAGAGCCCACGTGCACAAACGGCTCGTCGCCCGGCGCCGGGGCAGCATAGAAAACGCCGACCATGGGAGCGGTCACCTCGGTGCCCTTGGGCTCCGGTGCGGCGGCAGGTGTCTGCGCGGCGGGCTCCGGTGCGGCAGGCGCGACTGTGGGAGCTGCAACTGGAGCGGCCATAGCGCTCGGCATAGGCATGGGCACGGCAACCGGCTGCGCGGCGCTCGCGCGCTCGAGCTCGACCGCGGTGCCATCGGGCTCCTCAACGCGTACGCGCGTGAGGCCGCGGTCCTCCATAACATCGGCTATCTCGGCAAGTCTTTTGGAATCCATGCTCTAGCTCCTCGTATATCTACGCAGCGCGATGGCGGCGTTGTGTCCGCCAAAGCCCAGGTTGGTCGAAAGCGCCCAGGTAAGGTCGGCGCGAACCGCTCGATTAGGCGTGTAATCAAGATCGCAGACGGGATCGGGCGTGTGGTAGTTAATGGTCGGGGGCACCACGCCCTGCTCGAGCGCCATGGCACAGGCCATGACCTCGATGGCGCCCGTAGCACCGATCATGTGGCCGGTCATCGACTTGGTCGACGAGACGTGCGCGGCGCGTGCCGCGTCCTCGCCGAGCGCACGCTTAATGCCCGCCGTCTCGGACGAATCGTTGAGCTTGGTCGAGGTGCCGTGAGCGTTGATGTAGAGGCCCTCGGAAGGCTTAACGTCGCCCTCGGCCACCGCCAGCGATATCGCACGGGCGATGCCGGCAGCCTCGGGATCGGGGCTCGTGATGTGATAGGCATCATCGGTGTTGCCGTAACCCACGACCTCGGCATAAATGTGCGCCCCGCGAGCCAGCGCGTGTTCCATGCTCTCGAGCACCAGCACGCAGGCGCCCTCGCCCATCACAAAGCCGTCGCGGTCTGCATCGAACGGACGGCATGCCGTCGACGGGTCAGGATTAGTGGTGAGAGCACGGCAGGACGTAAAGCCCGCAACGGCATCGGGGATGATTGCGGCCTCGGCGCCGCCAGCCAGGATTGCATCGGCATAGCCATGCTTGATGGCGCGGAACGCCTCGCCCACGGCATGGGCCGAGGTCGCGCAGGCGGTCACCACGGGCAGGGTCGGGCCCTTTGCCTTGTGGCGGATCGCGATATTGCCCGAAGCCATATTGGGGATCATCATCGCGATCATATAGGGCGATGCGCGGCGGGGCCCACGGTCGGCAATCGTATGGACGTTGTCAACGAGTGTCTGCATGCCGCCCACGCCTGAACCCACGTAGACGCCCAGGCGCTCGCGATCGATGGCACCTTCGACATCAAAGCCCGCATCGTGCATGGCCTCGTCCGAAGCCGCCATCGCAAACTGAACGCAGGGGTCGAGATGCTTGGCGTCACGCTTACCAAAGTACTCGTTGCCGTCAAACCCTTTTACCTCGGCCGCCACCTTGACGGTAAACGCATCGGTATCGAAGTGCGTGATCGGGCCGATGCCGCACGTGCCGGCGCACATGGCTGCCCAAGTGGCAAGCGCGGTGTTGCCGAGCGGCGATACGGCACCGATGCCGGTGATTGCAACTCTCTGTTCCATCATGGTCTCCTCATCCAAGCCATTCTTCGGCCCTGGTTTCTACATCGCCATTCCGCCGTCGACGCGCACGACCTCACCCGTAATGTAGGCCGCCGCATCGCTTGCCAAAAAGCGCACCACGCCGGCCACTTCCTCGGGGCGCGCCATGCGCTTTAGGGGAATCTGCTCCTCGGTTGCCGCGCGAACCTTCTCCGAGAGCTTTGCCGTCATATCCGTCTCGACAAACCCGGGGGCGACCGCGTTCACTCGTACGCCGCGGGGCGCAAGCTCGCGCGCCACCGCCTTGGTAAGCCCTATCACGCCCGCCTTGGAGGCAGCGTAGTTGGCTTGCCCGGCATTGCCCATCAGGCCCACGACCGAGCTCATGTTGACGACGCAGCCGCCGCGCTGGCGCATAAAGGTCTTGGTGAGCGCGCGCGTCATATTGAATGTTCCCTTGAGATTGACATCGAGCACGCGGTCGAAGGCGTCATCGCCCATGCGCATGAGCAGGCCATCGCGGGTGATGCCGGCGTTGTTGACGAGCGCCCAAATGGAGCCAAAGTCGTTGAGGACCGCCTCCACGCACGCGTTGACGGCAGCGGGATCGGCCACGTCGCATTGATATGCACGTGCCGCGGCGCCAACCGCCTCGCAGGCTTCGCACGTCTCGCGCGCCGCATCGACGCTACCGGCATAGACGACGGCGATATCAAAGCCGTCCTCCGCCAGACCGATAGCGCAGGCGCGGCCGATACCCCGCGAGCCGCCCGTGACCAGTGCCACGCGACGTGAGTCGTTGCGCTCGAGCGCGCCATTGTTCAAGTTGCCCATGTCATTCCTTTCGGGTTACAGCCCTGTGGACTATGCGAGCTCGTCGGCAATAGCTGCGACCTGCTCGGCCGTCTCGCACGAATACACACGAACGTCGCTCAGCGTACGCTTGACCAGGCCGGACAGCGTTTTGCCGGGGCCGACCTCAATAAATGTGTCGATGCCTTGATCCTGCAGAGCATGCAGCGTATCGACCCAGCGTACGGCATGGCTCACCTGATTGGCCAAGACATCCGATGCCGTCTGGGGATCCGCCGGATAGGGCGCCGCTGTCATATTTGCCAAAACAGGAATGAGCAACGGGGACGGCGCGTGACCGGCCTCAATATATGCGGCAAGGCCACAGGTCGCCTCGGCCATATAGGGGCTATGAAATGCACCCGACACCGCGACCTTCATGGCGCGGCCGCCAGCCTCTTTTACTAGGACGTCGAGCTCCTGCAGCGCCTCGGGCGCTCCGGCCACAACCGTCTGCTGTGGGCTGTTGTAGTTGACTGGCCAGCAGTCCTCGCCGGCCTGTTTTGCCAGGCCCTCGACTTGCGCCGCATCGAGCTTGATGACGGCGCGCATGCCGCCCGGATGGCGCTCGGCAGCCGCGGCCATCAGCGCCGCGCGCTCGCACACGAGCTCAAAGCCCGCTCGCGTATCGAACGCCCCCGCAAAGGTGAGCGCGGCGACCTCGCCCAGCGAGAATCCCGCACAGGCGGCAGGTACCACGCCGCGCTCACGCAGGGCGGCAGCCGCTGCTAGGTCGTGAACGAACACGCACGGCTGCGTGTTCTCGGTCTGCGAGAGCTCCTCCTTGGAGGCACTCCGGCATTGCTCGCTGGTCCCCGGGCGCACCTCGTCGGCAATGGCGAACACCTCGGCGGCCGCCGGCGATGTCTCGATCAAGTCGACGCCCATCGCGGGGTGCTGGGCACCCTGGCCGGCAAACAAAAACGCTACGCCACCCATGCGCACGCACCCTTCAGGACGTGCTCGGCGCCATCGACCAGGTCGTCAACGATTTCGCGTGCGCTCTGGCGCTCGTTGACCATGCCGGCAATCTGTCCACACAAAAACGAACCCTCTTCGTAGTTGCCGTCCTTGGCGGCCTTACGCAGCGCACCGGTTCCCATAGCACCGAGCTCCTCGGCACTCGCGCCGGAACCCTCGCTCTTGGCATAGGCGTTGGTGAAGGGGCTCTTGAGGGCGCGCACTGGATGTCCCGTCGAGCGACCGGTCGCACGCGTTGAAGTGTCGTTGGCCTTCAGGACCATCTCTTTGTACTGCTCCGAGACGGTGCACTCGTCTGCGACCAGAAAGCGCGTACCCACTTGCACGCCTTCGGCGCCCAGCATAAAGGCGGCCGCCACGCCGCGGCCGTCGGCAATACCGCCGGCGGCCACGACGGGAATGTCAACCGCATCGACGACCTGCGGCACCAGTGCCATCGTCGAGGTCTCGCCAATATGGCCGCCCGATTCGGTACCCTCGGCAACAACCGCCGTGGCTCCACGACGTGCCACGAGGCGCGCCAGCGCCACCGAGGCAACGACCGGGATGACCCTGATGCCCGCCTCGTTCCACGCCTTCATGTACTTGGCGGGATTGCCGGCGCCCGTCACGACGACCGGCACTCGCTCGTCAATCACGACCTGTGCAACCTCGTCGGCAAACGGGCTCATGAGCATGACGTTCACGCCAAAGGGCTTATCCGTCTTGGCGCGCAGCTCATGAATCTGGTCGCGAAGCCAGTTGGCGTCGGCGTTCATGGCCGCGATGATGCCTAAGCCACCCGCCTCGGACACTGCGGACGCCAGCGAAGCATCGGCAATCCAGGCCATACCGCCCTGGAACACGGGCTTTTCGATGCCGAGCAGATCGCAGAGAGGAGTCTTGAGCATCTCTACTTCTCCAATGCCGCCTCGACCGTATCGGCGAACTCGCCGACCGTCTTGGGGTTCTCCTCGGTATCGAGCTGAATGCCAAACTCGTCCTCGACGGCGACGAGGATCTCGACGGTACCCAGACTGTCGAGACCAATCTCCTCGAGCGTGGAGTCGGGCTTCATCTCGACATCGTCAAGACCGGCGGTCTCGCGGATAACGTCGCAAACGCGCTCGAAGGTCTTCTGATCTGCCATGGTAGTTCTCCTTTGGTTGTGCCCTAGGGCGTTTTTATTTCCTATGTGCGACTACTTCCAACGAAGCAGATAGCCACCTATATCCAGACCGGCGCCAAATCCAACCAAGGCGATGGTGTCGCCCGTGTGAAGTGCACCGGCGTTTGCCAGCCGGTCGAGGGCAAGCGGAATGCATGCGCTCGAAATGTTGCCGGTCTCGCGCAACGTGCGAACCACGCGCTCGTCTGGCACGCCCAGGCGCTTGACCGCCTGGCTCAGGATTCGTTCGTTAGCCTGATGGAATACAAAATGATCGATGTCTTCGATCAAAATGCCCGCATCGATCGCAAGCTTATGGACCGTGTCGCAGATGGCGTTGACGCCGAACTTGAACACGCGGCGGCCATTCATGGACAGCACACTCACGCTATCTGCGGAAGCCTTAAACGGCGAGGTACCGACCAGACCGGGAACGCGCAACGTCTCGACGTCGGGCGCCGTCGAAAGCTCAACGGCAAGGGGGTTGTCTCCCCCAGCTTCAATCACTGCGGCGCCTGCCCCATCGCCAAAAAGCACGCAGGTGGCACGGTCGGTCCAGTCGAGCGCGCGCGTCATCTGCTCGGCAGCAACAACAAGCACGCGCTCGGCACGGCTGCGGGCGATATAGCCCTCGGCGACATCGAGCGCAAATACGAAGCCGGCACAAGCCGCCGAGACATCGAAGGCAGGGCACGTCGCGCCTAGTCGCTCAGCAACGGCACACGCCTCAGCGGGAACAAGGTGGTCACCCGTCGTCGTCGAGCAGACGATCAGATCCAGCTGGCTCGCGTCGATTCCGGACACCTGGAGTGCCCGCTCGCTCGCCGCTACGGCAAGGTCGTCAAGTGACTCGGTGGTGCAGACGTGGCGGCTCTTGATACCGGTGCGAGTAAAAATCCACTCATCCGAGGTATCGAGGAACTCAGACAGCTCGTCATTGGAAACACTGCGCTCAGGAAGTGCCGAACCTGTTCCAAGAATCGTGAAACCCATCACTAACCTCCTTTGAGTTGTTGACGTGTTTACATCGACCAAGAGAGGATAACGCATTTCAGTCTTTGTTGACGTGTTAACATTAAATTGTCCAAATGCGACAAAGGCTTCACATTGTGTCTATCTCTCGACACCATTACGCGATTGCCTTATTACCTTAGGAGGTACCAGCTGTTATGGATTTACGTTTAACAGTGGTCGACGTAACCGGATCGACCAACGATGACCTGCTCGAAGCAGGAAAACAGGGGGCGCCGCACGGCACAGGACTTGCCGCCCGGGCTCAGACAGCAGGACGCGGTCGGCGCGGGCACAAGTGGGACTCAACCGCCGGCAACCTATTGCTTTCGATTGTCCTGCGTCCATGCGTTAATCCCGCAAAGTACTCTGGTCTTGCCGCTGTCAGCGGCCTAGCAGTGCTCGAAGCACTCGAAAAGCAGGGTCTTGCAAACGAGATTGGCCTCAAATGGCCCAACGACCTGGTCGCGAGTGGACGCAAACTCGGCGGCATTCTGGTCGAGGCCGCACGCGATAACGAAGGCAGCCCCTTTGCGGTCTGTGGCATCGGCGTCAACGTGAACTATGTGCCCGCGGAGGTTCCCGATGGCGGCCTGCCCGCAATCGGTCTCTCGTATCTCAACGAGAACGTTCCCGCCGTCGATGTGCTACTCAAACAGGTCTATCACGCAGTCGTGAACGCTGTAGATGCGTGGGCAGAACGCCTCAACGCCATGGAAGAAGACGCCGGACCGCTCGCGCCCGTCCACGATGATTATGTAGCTCACCTCAATTGGATAGGGGAAACCGTTATCGCCCGTTCCCCTGTCGGTGACGAGCTGGCGCGTGGCATCTTTAAAACGGTCGATGGCTTTGGTCGCGCGTGCATCGAAACGGAAGACGGCTTTCGATCTTTCCATTTTGAGGAGGCATCGCTGCGTCCCATGAGCGAATAGGGCGCCGCAACCACCTACTCGGCAGCATTACCCCGCAGTCCAAACCATCATTCAAAACAAAAGGGCCCCACTGCCGTTACGGCAGCGGGGCCCTTTAAGCTATGAGCGATATCGCTTAGAGCTTGATGTCGATGTCGACGCCAGCGGGGAGGTCGAGACGCATGAGCGAATCAACGGTGCCCGAGGTGGGGTCGAGGATGTCGATGAGGCGCTTGTGGGTGCGCATCTCGAACTGCTCACGGGAGTCCTTGTTCACGTGCGGCGAGCGGATAACCGTGTACAGGTTGCGCTCGGTGGGCAGGGGGACAGGACCGGAAACGCGAGCGCCGGTCTTCTGAGCGGTCTCGACGATGAGCTTCGCGGACTGATCGACGACCTCGTGATCATAGCCCTTGAGGCGAATGCGGATCTTCTGGGTAGCCAACTTAAACCTCCAAAGAGTGCGAGAGATGTTCTCGCGGATTACGTAACAGGGAGCTCGAACTTAGGCGTTCTTGCTCATGACCTCGTCCACGATGGACTTGGGCGCGGGCTCATAAGAGTCGAACTGCATCGTGTAGGATGCACGGCCCTGGGTCTGGGAGCGAAGGTCGGTAGCGTAACCGAACATCTCGCCCAGCGGCACCTTGGCACGGATGAGCTTGCTGTTCTTGCGATCCTCCATGCCCTCGATCTTGCCGCGGCGACCGGAGAGGTTGCCCATAACGTCGCCCATGTACTGCTCGGGGGTCTCAACCTCGACAGCCATGATCGGCTCGAGCAGCTGCGGATCGGACTTCTTGAGGGCGTCCTTGATAGCCATGGAACCGGCGATCTTGAAGGCGGCCTCGGAGGAGTCGACCTCGTGGTAAGAACCGTCGAACAGGGTGACCTTAACGTCGAGGACCGGGAAGCCGGCGATAACACCGGTGTTCAGGGCCTCCTGGATGCCCTTGTCGATGGACGGGATGTACTCCTTAGGCACGACGCCGCCGACGATAGCGTTGACGAACTCGTAGCCGAAGCCCTCCTCCATCTTCTCGAGCTTGATGACGGCGTGACCGTACTGACCGCGACCGCCGGACTGACGGACGAACTTGCCCTCAGCCTTCTCGACGTCGTGACCAGCGGTCTCGCGGTAGGCAACCTGGGGCTTACCAACGTTAGCGTCAACCTTGAACTCGCGGAGCAGACGGTCGACGATGATCTCGAGGTGCAGCTCGCCCATGCCGGCGATGATGGTCTGGCCGGTCTCGTGGTTGGTGGACACCTGGAAGGTCGGGTCCTCCTCGGCGAGCTTGGTCAGAGCCAGGGACATCTTGTCCTGCTCGGCCTTGGTCTTGGGCTCGATGGCAACGTCGATAACGGGCTTAGCGAACTCGATCTTCTCGAGGACGATCTCCTTGCCCTCGGCGCACAGGGTGTCACCGGTGGTGGAGTTCTTGAAGCCGACGCAAGCGACGATGTCGCCAGCGGCAGCGTCGTCACGGTCGATACGCTCGGCGGCGTTCATCTCGAGGATGCGGCCGAGGCGCTCGCGCTGACCGTTGGAAGCGTTGACCACGTAGGAGCCGGACTCGGCGCGGCCGGAGTAAACGCGGACATAGGTGAGCTTACCGACGAACGGGTCGGTCATGATCTTGAAGACCAGGCCGGAGAAGGGCTCGTCGAAGGAAGGATGACGCTGAATCTCCTCGCCGGTGTCCGGATCGGTACCGGTGACGGCCTCGACGTCGAGCGGGCTGGGCAGGTAGTCGACGACAGCGTCGAGCAGCTCCTGGACGCCCTTGTTCTTGTAGGCGGAACCCACGAAGACGAGGTTGAGCTCGTTGGCCAGAACGCCCTTGCGCAGAGCAGCCTTGAGCTCCTCGACGGTGAAGTCCTCCTCCATGAGGATCTTCTCCATGAGCTCGTCGTCAAAGCTGGCAGCAGCGTCAAGGAGCTCCTCGCGCTTGGTGGCAGCGATGTCGGCAAACTCAGCCGGGATCTCGTCCATCGGCTCGGGGTAGGTCATACCCTTCTCGTCGGCCTTGAAGTCCCATGCAGTCATGGTGACCAGGTCGATGACGCCCCAGAAGTTGTCCTCGGCGCCCATCGGGACCTGAGCGGCCACGGCGTTAGCATCGAGACGATCCTTCATGGTCTCGATAGCGTTGAAGAAGTCAGCGCCCACGCGGTCATACTTGTTGATGAAGGCGATGCGGGGGACGTTGAAGGTAGAAGCCTGACGCCAAACGGTCTCAGACTGGGGCTGAACGCCGGCAACGGCGTCGAAGACGGCGACAGCGCCATCGAGGACGCGCAGGCAGCGCTCGACCTCGGCGGTGAAGTCAACGTGGCCCGGGGTGTCGATGATCTGGATGCGGTAGTCCTTACCGTCCTTGTTCCAGAAGCAGGTGGTAGCAGCGGAGGTAATGGTTACGCCGCGCTCCTGCTCCTGAACCATCCAGTCCATGGTGGCAGCGCCCTCATGGACCTCACCGATCTTGTGGGTCTTACCGGTGTAGTAAAGAATACGCTCGGTCGTGGTGGTCTTACCGGCATCGATGTGAGCCATGATGCCGATGTTACGGGTATCGGAAAGCTTGTACTTAGGCTTAGCCATGTTAGTTCCTTACCTTAACTTACCAACGATAGTGAGAGAACGCGCGGTTGGCCTCGGCCATCTTGAAGACGTCCTCACGCTTCTTGACGGAAGCGCCCAGGCCGTTGGAAGCGTCGAGGATCTCGTTGGCGAGACGCTCGGCCATGGTCTTCTCCTTGCGAGCGCGGGAGAAGTTGACGATCCAGCGGATGCCCAGAGCGGTGGAACGACGGGAGTTGACCTCCATCGGGACCTGATAGGTAGCGCCACCGACACGCTTGGGCTTAACCTCGAGCGTGGGCTTGACGTTGTCCATAGCCTTCTTGAAGGTAGCGAGAGCGTCGCCACCCTCGGACTTCTCGGCAACGATCTCGAAAGCGGTGTAAACGATGCGCTCAGCGGTGGCCTTCTTGCCGTCAAGAAGGACCTTGTTGATGAGCTGAGTCACCAGGCGGTTGTTGTAAACGGCGTCAGGCTGAACCTCACGACGATTAGCTGCTGCACGACGCGGCATGTGAAATCTCCTTAAGTGTCTACCGTGCGGCGCTTAGGCGGCACACGGCGAAAGTATCAAAACGTTATCTGGCTTATTTAGCCTTGGGGCGCTTAGCACCGTACTTGGAACGGGCCTGCATACGGTTCTGGACCGGAGCAGCGTCGTAGGCGCCACGGATGACGTGATAACGGACACCAGGGAGGTCACGGACACGACCGCCGCGGACGAGCACGATGGAGTGCTCCTGCAGGTTGTGGCCCTCACCCGGGATGTAAGCAGTAACTTCGATGCCGTTGACGAGGCGAACACGGGCAACCTTACGAAGAGCCGAGTTCGGCTTCTTGGGGCTCGTGGTGAAGACGCGGGTGCACACGCCGCGCTTCTGGGAGTTGTGCTGCAGAGCAGCGTTCTTGGACTTCTTGGGCACGGAACGACGGCCCTGGCGAACCAGCTGGTTAATAGTAGGCAAAGCGTACTCCTTCTCGAATGATTCCAGCTTTCTGTAAAGTGCAACGGCTTGAATCGAGGGGTCAGCATCCCCCTACGAAACACGCAGTTCGATAGGATACGTGGCGTTAGCTGTGCCGTCAACAGACCACGCCGCCGGGCGTATCCCAAAATAGCCATATTTCCGCAAAGCCTACACAAAAGGAATCCCCTCCTGTGCGCGGGGGCGGATTCCCGGCCCGGGCGGCCCGCTGTTTAAGTTTGCTGCTCTACAGTCCTGCGCAAGACGGAAAGCACATTAAGTGCTTTCCTTTGCGTGCGGAACTCGCGACAAACTTAAACAGCGGGCCGCCCGGACCGGGAATCCGACGTGCTTGTCGGGGCAACGTTCCCTTCCAAATAGGGACAGGTTTATTTTGGTCGGTTTTATCTGGGGAAACGTCGCGCTCCAGCGGTGATCTGCTCTCATCTGTCGCATGGAAATCGGCGGCGTTTCCATTTAACGCAAAAGAGGCCGCTTCCCCTAGTAGGAAGCGACCCCAAATCTTACGAATAGACGATGGTAAAGGGCTCTTTCGTTTCGGTCTCCCCTGTTGATGTATACCTCACAATTTCAAGGGTTACCGAGACAACTTGATCGACATCAATCAACTTCGTTGGCACCCAGATGTTCTCTCCGCTATTGCGCCCATAAGAAAAATATAAGTTGAACACCCCTGCGTCGTCATCTTCGATAATCTGCTCCGATCCATCCTTGTAGCTGACGGTCAGCTTATTATCAACTGCTTCATAGCCCAAATCATCGATGTGCGTCTGGATGGAAAACGGGCTAATCTCAAGAGGCGAGTCACCGGAGCGGAGTTCCTTTGTATCGACGTACGCTCCAATATTGAACTCGGGTGTCGATGCCTCAAACCGCCTCGCACTCTCACCTTCACCCTCGGTCCAGTGGATATTCCAGGTGACAGCATGTTGCAAATCTCGCTCGCGATCCATAGCGGCAAAGTACATCGTGCCATTAATGACAGTATCGCTTGATGTGTCCTTATCAATTGTGCTGCGTGTGTCAGGCCATTCCTCGCCGAACTTCATGTTGGGCGTGCCGATGCCTTGTTCTTCTTCACCATAGAGAACAAGTTCGCCAGTCTCTGCTGCCGGCTTGTAGTAGTTAACACCATTTGGATTGGACAACGTAAACGTCACGGCACCGCAACCGTTTTTATCGATAGCCATATCATGAATGTCGAGTGTATAGCCGTTGCCCTCGACGGACAGATTGACCTTCTGTACTGAACCCTCCAAGCTTTGGGGCGCGATACCATCACCAAACTCTCTGGTGTAGGTATATTTAGTCCCCGACGAGCCACCTTGAGTCCAGGTAATGGACTCTCCGTTGCCATGGTTTCCCCAGGCAGAGGCAAAATAACTGGAATTGACGACGGCGTAGGCGACCCCTCCGGTCGCCAGCACTCCGGCAAGGCATCCGATCACGGCAACATACAGAGGCTTCGCGTGACCCTTTCGGCGAAGCGGCTCACCAGCAGCGGCATAAAGAACACGGTCAGCAAGATCGCTATCGGCTTGGACGGACTCGAAGGCCTGCTTGATTTGATTGGATTTCACGGTCGCCCTCCTCTAGGATGAACTTGAGTTTCGATCTGCCGCGAGCTAAACGCGTTCGAACTGTCGCGGCTGGTACGTGCAGCAACTCGGCAATCTCTGAAGTCGAAAAGCCCAGATAGTAATAGAGCACGATGGGGATACGGAATCGTTCCGGAAGCCGCATGACATCTGACAGGACGGCCTTGGTCTCATCCTGCGCTGTCGAAAGCGACTCGGCCAGGTTCTCAATATCCTCCACACGCCTCCATGGCTTTCGAAAGAGAGATTTGCATTCATTGATCGTGACCCGGATAAGCCATCGACGAAGATGTTCCCAGCTTTCAAATTGCGCATCGCTTTTGAGTAACTTCAGAAAGACGTCTTGAGCGACATCGTCGGCATCGGCACGATCGCGCAGATACGTCAATGCGATTCGAAACACGACATCCCTGTGATCTTCGACCGCCTGTCTAAAAGCTTGTTCTTCCATAATCACCTCCCGGTGACGTTAATGATTCTTGATGAGGCCCTCACCATAGATACGCTCTTGCCGGACGAAATGTTTCAAATTTAAGCAGGAAAAACCTACCAAAATAAACCTGTCCCTTTTTGGCAGGTTTTCTTCAACAAAAAAGGCCCGCCCCCCCCTGTTGGGAAGCGAGCCTTTATAAGCGCGGTTAACGTACTTGGAAGTTACTCCTCGTCGTTGTCCTTGGCCTCTTCGGCGTCGTCGGTGTCCACGAGCTGGTTGAGCAGCTCGTCGAGGGACGCCATGTCCTCGTTGATGGCACCGTTCGCGGGAGCCTTCTTGTCGTCGATCGGGGCGCCCAGGAGCTCCTCGTCGGCGTCGGCGTGATGCGTCGGCGCAGCGGAGGTGCCCAGCAGGATGTCGTCCGGACCGTCGGGGCTAAAGACCATCTGCAGCAGCTGCGAGAGGTCTTCCTCGTCGGCAACGTCGTCGTTGTTCTCGAGGATGTAGAGCAGGTCGTGGGCCTCAAGGCCGTCACGGAGCTCCTCGATTGCCTTGGCACCGATGCCGTCGATGCGCAGCAAATCCTCCTCGGACTTGCCGACCAGGTCGCCGACCGTCTCGATGCCGACCTCGCTGAACTTGTTGGTCCAGCGCTGCGACACGCCCAGGTCGTCGAACAGGTACAGGCGAGCCTTCTCGGCGGAGATGGTGTGGCCGTTGCGGGTGAACGAACCGTCAGCACCACCGAACTCGTCGTAGCCGGCCCAGTCGAGCTGCTGCGGAAGCTGCTCGTCCAGGTCCTTGAGCTCCACCGGAGCCCACTCGGGCAGCGACTTGGCGTTGGGCGAAGCCGGGCCGTCGATGTCCACGTAGCCGTCGGCCGTGCGATACGTCAGCTTGGCGTTGGCGTACGGCTTGAGGCCGGTACCGGCCGGGATCTTCTTACCGACGATGACGTTGGACTTAAGGTCGAGCAGGTGGTCGACCTTGCCCTCGATGGCAGCCTCGGTAAGGACGCCAGCGGTACGGATGAACGAAGCGCTCGACAGCCAGGAGTCGATGTTGGACGCGACCTTGAGCGTACCCAGGATGACGGGCTCGGCCACAGGAGCCTGACCGCCCAGACGGGCAACGCGCTCGACCTCGTCGGCGAACTCGTAGCGATCGACGTACTGACCAAGCAGGTACTTGGAGTCACCGGGGTTGGTGATCTGAACGCGACGCAGCATCTGACGTGCGAGCACCTCGATGTGCTTGTCGTTCAGGTCGACGCCCTGGCTGGTGTAGACGTCCTTAACGCTCTCGACGAAGGTGTGCATCGTCGACTCGATGTCGGTCAGCTTGCGCAGGTTGCGGAAGTTGACGAAGCCCTTGGTGATCTGGTCGCCGGCGCGAACCTCGCAGCCGTCCTCGATCTCGGGCATAAAGCGCACCGAAGCGGGGACGCGACGCTCGTCGAGGACACGGGTGTGATCCTCGGAGTCGGTGAGCGTCAGCACGTACTCGGACTTCTCGGGCTTAATCGAGAGGTGACCGGAGTACGGAGCCAGCTCGGCCTCGCGACCCAGAATCTTCTCGTTGACGTTGCCGACGATATCGAACATACGGCTGACCGTAGGCAGACCCTGCGTAATATCGTCGACGCCAGCGACGCCGCCGGAGTGAATGGTACGCATCGTAAGCTGCGTACCGGGCTCGCCGATGGACTGGGCAGCAATAATGCCGACGGCAGTACCGATAGCGACCGGGCGACGGGTGGAAAGATCCCAGCCGTAGCACTTCTGGCACACGCCGTACTTGGAGCGGCAGGTGAGCAGCGCGCGAAGCTTGACCTTCTTAAGGCCGGCATCGACCATCTTCTGGATGTCGGCGACCTTCTCGATGTAGCCGTCCTGCTCAAAGAGCACGGTGCCATCGGGGGCCACGACGTCCTCAATGAAGCAACGGCCGACGAGGTCGGTGTTGAGGTCGGTGGTGCCGGGGATGATGAGGTTGTAGGTGACGCCCTCGTGCGTACCGCAGTCCTCCTCGCGGACGATGACGTCCTGGGCCACGTCGACCAGACGACGGGTCAGATAACCAGAGTCCGAGGTGTGGGATGCGGTATCGACCAGGCCCTTACGGGCGCCGTAGGTCGAAATGAAGTACTCGAGCGGCAGCAGACCCTCGCGGAAGTTCGCCTTAATGGGAAGGTCGATCGTCTCGCCGGACATGTCCGCCATCAGGCCACGCATGCCGCCGAGCTGACGCAGCTGGGTCTTAGAACCACGGGCGCCGGAGTCGGCCATCATGTACAGCGGGTTCTCCTCGTCGAACATGTCGAGCATGAGCGCTGCGACCTTATCGGTACAAGCGGTCCACTCGTTAACGACTTCGATGTGGCGCTCCGTCTCGTTGATGAAGCCCTCCTCGAAGTACTCGTTGATCTGGTCGACGTTGGCCTGGGCGCGATCGAGCAGCTCCTGCTTCTCGGCAGGGATGAGAGCGTCCCACACCGAGATGGTGAGGCCGGCGCGGGTAGCGTAGTGGAAGCCGGAGTACTTGATGGCGTCGAGGATCGGGCCGACCTTGGCCTCG
Source organism: uncultured Collinsella sp. (assembly GCA_900544205.1). GTDB lineage: Bacteria > Actinomycetota > Coriobacteriia > Coriobacteriales > Coriobacteriaceae > Collinsella. The sequence goes on along the minus strand of UQUG01000002.1, from coordinate 12,111 downwards.
GGGTAACGATCGCAGCAGTCCGCAACCAGCTTGGCCACGTCGCCCTTGACCATCTTGTAGTTCATGAACTCATAGTCTTCGGGCAGGCACTGGCGGTTGAAGATGATGCGGCCGATAGAGGTCTCGAAGCGCGCGGTCTTGTTGCCGGTGACGTCGTAGTCGACAAACTCGTTCTTGCCGTTCTTGACGCGGAAGATACGGGTGCCGTCCTCGTTGATGACGTTGGCATCGGCAGCGGACACGCGGACCTGGATCTTGGCCTGCATGTCGACCTCGGAGCGGCAGTCATAGGCGTGCAGCGCGTCGTCGAAGCTGGCGAACACGTGGTTCTCGCCCGGCAGGCCGTCGCGGACCTGGGTGAGGTAGTACACACCGATGATCATGTCCTGCGAGGGAATGTTGACCGGCTTGCCGGATGCCGGCGAGCGCAGGTTGTTCGCAGAGAGCATGAGCACGCGAGCCTCGGCCTGAGCCTGGCTGGACAGCGGCACGTGGACAGACATCTGGTCGCCGTCGAAGTCGGCGTTGAAGGGCGAGCAGACCAGCGGGTGCAGGTGGATAGCCTTGCCCTCGACCAGCACCGGCTCAAAGGCCTGGATGGACAGACGGTGCAGGGTCGGTGCACGGTTGAGCAGCACGACGCGGCCGTCGATGACCTCTTCGAGGATATCCCACACAAAGGTGGCGCCACGGTCGATAGCGCGCTTGGCGCCCTTGATGTTCTCGACCTTGCCAAGCTCGACCAGACGCTTCATGACGAAGGGCTTGAAGAGCTCCAGCGCCATGGTCTTGGGCAGACCGCACTGGTGCAGCAGCAGCTTGGGGTCGGTAACGATTACCGAACGGCCGGAGTAGTCGACACGCTTGCCCAGCAGGTTCTGACGGAAACGACCCTGCTTGCCCTTGAGGGCCTCGGCGAGCGACTTGAGCGGGCGACCGCCACGGCCAGAGACCGGGCGACCACGACGGCCGTTGTCGAACAGGGCGTCCACGGACTCCTGGAGCATGCGCTTCTCGTTGTTCACGATGATCGCGGGGGCGTCCAGGTCGAGCAGGCGCTTGAGTCGGTTGTTACGGTTGATCACGCGACGATACAGGTCGTTGAGGTCGGACGCGGCGAAGCGGCCGCCGTCGAGCTGGACCATCGGGCGCAGATCGGGCGGAATGACCGGGATGACGTCCAGGATCATGTTCGCGGGGCTGTTGCCGCCCTTCAGGAAGGCGTCAACGACCTCGAGGCGCTTGACGGCCTTCTCGCGCTTCTGCTTCTGGGAGTCCTCGTCGGCGATGATGGCCTTGAGCTTCTCGGCCTCGGAGGGGAGGTCGATAGCAGCGAGCAGGTCGCGGACGGCCTCGGCACCCATACCACCCTTGAAGTACATGGAGTAGTAACGGGTCATCTCGCGGAACAGCGGCTCATCGGAGATGAGGTCGCGCTCGGTGAGCTTCATGAAGGCGTTGAAGGCGTCCGTGCGGAGCTGCTTCTCGTCCTTGCACTCTTCCTCGATGTCGACGATGCCGGAGGCGATCTCCTCGGGGGTCAGCGGCTCCTCGTCGGAGAACTCGTCAAAGTTCTCGGGGTTGCCCTGCTCCTTGAGGGACTCGATCTGGCGGGCGCACTCGGCATCGATCTCTTCCAGATCGGCGGCGAGCTCCTCGCGCAGGTCGTCGGCGTCGGCCTCGCGAGCCTCGTAGTCGACCTCGGTGATGATGTAGCTGGCAAAGTACAGAACCTTCTCGAGGTCCTTGGACTTGATGTCGAGCATACGGCTCATCGGGAAGCTCGTGGGGCTCTTGAAGTACCAGATGTGGGACACGGGAGCGGCGAGCTCGATGTGGCCCATGCGGTCGCGACGCACCTTGGCCGAGGTGACCTCGACGCCGCAGCGCTCGCAGACGATGCCCTTAAAGCGGATGCCCTTGTACTTGCCGCAGGAGCACTCCCAGTCCTTGGCGGGACCGAAGATCTTCTCGCAGAACAGGCCGTCCTTCTCGGGCTTGAGGGTACGGTAATTGATGGTCTCCGGCTTCTTGACCTCACCGTGCGACCAGGAACGGATCTGGTCGGCGGAGGCAAGGGAGATCTTTACCGAGTCAAAATCAGTAGCTTCGAAATCTGCCACAGTCAACTACTCCTTATCAGTGGTCGTGGCGGCGACAGCCTCGGGTGCCTCGGCGGTCTCGGCATCCTGGGCCTCGACGTCGGCGTCAACGCCGGCGAGCGCAGCCAGGTCGTCGAGAGCAGAGGTCTCCTCGGCGGTCACAGGGGCGGAGGCGTCCTCGTCGGCATCGTGCATGGGCTCGATGTCCAGCGCGAGGGAACGGATCTCCTTGACGAGAACCTTGAAGGACTCGGGGATACCCGGGACAGGAACGTTCTCGCCCTTGACGATGGACTCGTAGGTCTTGACGCGGCCCACGGTATCGTCGGACTTGACGGTCAGGATCTCCTGCAGGACGTTGGAAGCACCGTATGCGTACAGTGCCCAAACTTCCATCTCGCCGAAGCGCTGGCCGCCGAACTGAGCCTTGCCGCCCAGCGGCTGCTGGGTAACCAGGCTGTAAGGGCCGGTCGAACGGGCGTGGATCTTGTCGTCGACCATGTGGCCGAGCTTGAGGATGTAAGACGTACCCACGGTAATGGGCTCGCGGAACTCCTCGCCGGTGCGGCCGTCGAACAGACGGGTCTTGCCGCGCTCGTCAAGCTGGGTGACAAACTCGGGGCGCATGTGATCGCCAAAGGCAGCGGTGGCCTTGTTGAGCATGTTCTTGTTGGCGCGACGGATGACCTCGGCGATCTCGTCCTCCTTGGCGCCGTCGAAGACGGGCGTAGCGGTGAAGAACGGACCGGGGACATACTTGTCGGAGTCGGCATTCTCGGTATCCCAACCGCAGGCAGCAGCCCAGCCAAGGTGGCACTCGAGCAGCTGGCCGACGTTCATACGCGAAGGAACGCCCAGCGGGTTGAGGATAACGTCGATCGGGGTACCGTCAGCCATGTAGGGCATGTCCTCGACCGGCAGAACGTTACAGATAACGCCCTTGTTGCCGTGGCGACCGGCGATCTTATCGCCCTGCTGGATCTTACGACGCTGGGCGACGTAGACGCGCACCTGCTCGTTGACACCGGGGGCCAGGTCGTCGCCGTTCTCACGGCTAAAGCGGACGACGTCGATGACGCGGCCGTAAGCGCCGTGAGGCATCTTAAGGGAAGTGTCGCGAACGTCGTGAGCCTTGGCACCGAAGATGGCGCGCAGCAGGCGCTCCTCGGCGGTCAGAGCGCTCTCGCCCTTGGGGGTAACCTTGCCGACCAGGATGTCGCCAGGGCCGACCTCGGCGCCGATGCGGATGATGCCGTCCTCGTCGAGGTTGGCAAGCATGTCCTCGGAGAGGTTCGGGATCTCGCGGGTGATCTCCTCGGGGCCAAGCTTGGTGTCGCGGGCGTCGATCTCGTGACGGGTGATATTGATGGTCGTCAGCAGGTCCTCGGCCACCAGGCGCTCGGACACGACGATACCGTCCTCGTAGTTGAAGCCTTCCCACGGCATGTATGCCACGGTGAGGTTCTGGCCCAGTGCGAGCTCGCCATGATCGGTCGAAGGACCGTCGGCCAGAGGCTCGCCCTGCTCAACGGTGTCACCGACGCGCACGAGCGGACGGTGGTTGATGCAGGTGGACTGGTTGGAGCGCTGGTACTTGGCCAGGTGATACTCGTCCATGCCGCCAGCATGCTTGACGATAATCTTGGCGGCGTCGGCAAAGATGACCTCGCCGGCGTTCTTGGCCAGGGTGACCTCACCAGAGTCCAGGGCGGCGCGACGCTCCATGCCGGTACCGACATAGGGAGCGGCGGGGTGAACCAGCGGCACGGCCTGACGCTGCATGTTGGCGCCCATGAGCGTACGCTTGGCGTCGTCGTGCTCGAGGAACGGAATCAGCGTGGCTGCGACGGAGAGCATCTGACGCGGCGAGACGTCCATGTAGTCGACGTCCTCGACGGGCACGTCGGCGGGAGCGCCGAAGGAGCCGTCGAAGTCGCGGGTACGGGCAATCACGGTGTGCGGGCGGACAAGCTTGCCCTCGGCATCGGTCGTGATGAACTCGTTGGTCTTGGGATCGAGCGGCGTGTTGGCCGGCGCGATGACGTGCTTCTCTTCCTCGTCAGCGGTCATCCAGTCGATCTGGTCGGTGGCAACGCCATTCTCGACGCGACGGAACGGAGCCTCGATGAAGCCGTACTCGTTGACGCGAGCGTAGAGGGCGAGCGAGCCGATCAGGCCGATGTTGGGGCCTTCGGGGGTCTCAATCGGGCACATGCGGCTGTAGTGCGAGTTGTGAACGTCGCGGACGGCCGTCGGCACGTTGGTGCGGCGGCTGGAGCCGGACTTGTGGCCGGCAAGACCGCCAGGGCCGAGTGCGGACAGACGGCGCTTGTGGGTCAGACCGGTCAGGGGGTTCGCCTGGTCCATGAACTGCGAGAGCTGCGAGGAACCGAAGAACTCCTTGATGGAGGCCACGATCGGGCGGATGTTGATGAGCGACTGCGGGGTGATCTCGTCGATGTCCTGGGAGCTCATGCGCTCACGGACGACGCGCTCCATACGGCTCATGCCGATACGGAACTGGTTGGCGACGAGCTCGCCGACGGTGCGGATGCGGCGGTTGCCAAAGTGGTCGATGTCGTCGACCTTGAAGCCCTGCTCGCCGGCAGCGAGGGACAGCAGGTAGCGCAGCGTCGCGACGATGTCCTCGTCGGTGAGCACCGTGACCTCTTCCTCGGTGGTGAGGTTGAGCTTCTTGTTGACCTTGTAACGACCGACGCGGGCCAGATCGTAGCGCTGCGGGTTGAAGAGCAGGCCCTCGAGCAGGCTGCGGGAAGCGTCCACGGTGGGAGGCTCGCCCGGGCGCAGGCGACGGTAGATCTCGATAAGGGCATCCTCGCGGGTGAGGGCGGTATCGCGCTCCAGGGTGCGCTTGATCACATCGGAGTTGCCGAGCAGCTCGATGATGTCGTCGTTGGTGACGGCAATGCCAAGGGCGCGCAGGAACATCGTGGCGCTCTGTTTGCGCTTGCGGTCGATGGAGACCATGAGCTGGTCGCGCTTGTCGACCTCAAACTCAAGCCATGCACCGCGGGACGGGATGATCTGGGCCTTGTAGATCTGCTTGCCCGAATCCATCTCGGAACTGTAGTACACGCCCGGGGAGCGGACGAGCTGCGAGACGACGATACGCTCGGTACCGTTGATGATGAAGGTGCCCTGATCGGTCATCATGGGGAAGTCGCCCATAAAGACGAGCTGCTCCTTGATCTCGCCGGTCTCCTTGTTGGTGAGACGGACGTCGGTCAGAAGCGGGGCCTGATAGGTCATGTCCTTCTCGCGGCACTCCTCGACGGTGTGCGCGGGGTCGCCGAACTGATGCTCGCCGAAGGTAACCTCGAGAACATGGTTCTGGCTCTGGATGGGGCTGGATTCCTTGAACGCCTCACGAAGGCCCTCGTCCTTAAAACGCTCAAAGGATTCCCTTTGAACAGAGATAAGGTTGGGGAGCTCCATGGCCTCCGGGATTTTCCCGAAGCTGACGCGCTTGCGCTCAGTGGCAGTGTATGCGTAGGTCACCAGGTTTTTCCTCCTTCACGGAAATGCTCGGTGGGTTGGCGAGGCATAGCTTCGCCAGTTATCGCAACCTAATAGTTTATCAGGTACCGACCGTTGGGCAAGAAAAGCCTTGACGCGATTGAGTTTTTGGAGTAGCAAAGTTTTTCGACAGAAAATGCGCAGGTAGATACATGTATATCGAACACCTGTTCATATATTTTCTGTGAGCAGAGAGCCGGCAATCGCAGCTCTTATAAAAACGGGCGCGAACCGAAGTCCGCGCCCGTAAATGTCGATGCCCGAAGGCTTACTTGCGCATCAATCCGCCGCGCTCGTCGATGGCGTCCCAGAAGGCGCTGGCAAAGCGGGGGTCGCTTGCAGCCATGAGGGCGTTGGTGGCCATCCAGCCAGAGGGAGTACCGGTGTCGTAGCCCGACAGCGGGTCGATGACGACAGCATACATGGCCTCGCGGTCGAGCGAACGGGCCATGGCGTCGGTGAGCTGGATCTCGCCGCCCTTGCCGGCCTGCTGATCTGCCAGCAGGTCCATGACCAGCGGGCTCAGCAGGTAGCGACCGACGATGTACAGGTTGGACGGAGCTGTCTCGGGAGCGGGCTTCTCGACCAGACCGCCGATACGCCAGACAGCGCCCGGCTCTGCATCGGCGACATTCTCGAAGCCCTCGAGCGAGCCCACGCGGTCGCCGGCGATAACGCCATAACGGCTGACTTCCTCGGGAGCGCACGCGGCGACGGCGATAACGGAAGCGCCACCGTGCTCCTTAGAGACGGCGAGCATCTTGTCGCAGATGTCGCGGTTAGGCACAACGTAGTCGCCCAGAAGAACCAGGAAGTTCTCCCCTGCCACGGCGTCGGCAGCAGAGCGAATAGCATGGCCGAGGCCCTTGGGCTCGTACTGATAACGGAAGTCGACCGGCATACCGCCAGCGTGGGCGACGGCGTCGGCATAGGCGTTCTTGCCGCGCTCGCGCAGCAGGTTCTCGAGCGAGCGATCGGGCTGGAAGTAGTTCAGTAGCTCGGGCTTACCGGGAGAAGTAACGATGATGGCATCGTCGACCTCCTCGGGATCGAGCGCTTCCTCGACGACGTACTGAATGACGGGCTTGTCGAGCACCGGCAGCATCTCTTTAGGCGTGCACTTAGTGCCAGGCAGAAAACGCGTGCCAAGACCGGCGGCGGGGATGATTGCCTTCATGTTATTCAAAGATCCTTTCGCAGGCGCAGAATGCGCCCTGTGCGTGCGGCACAGCGGCCGCAGACCAAATTGCGATACCGAAGTATCTTACCGCCGGAGGCATACGTCGCCGTAAGGCAAACGCAATTCTTCAGCAGGTCAACGCAAATTATTGCCCGAATGGCGCAATTTTACGCCCCAGCGGTAATGGGATTGGCACGGCGAAGACAACGGTGTTCCGCGTGCCGAGCAATGGGAATGAGGGGCCAAAACAAAAAAAGACGGGGCTCGCAATGCGAACCCCGTCTGCAAAGAAATCTGGCGAGAGAGCCTGATTACTTGAGGGTGACAGCAGCGCCAGCAGCCTCGAGCTTCTCCTTGGCAGCCTCGGCGTCCTCCTTCTTGGCACCCTCGAGAACAGCCTTGGGAGCGCCCTCGACGACCTCCTTGGCCTCCTTCAGGCCAAGGTTGGTGAGCTCACGGACGGCCTTGATGACCTGGATCTTGTTGTCGCCGAAGCCCTCGAGCACGACGTCAAACTCGGTCTTCTCCTCGGCCTCAGCAGCGCCAGCAGCAGGAGCGGCGACAACAGCGGCAGGAGCAGCGGCGGAAACGCCGAAGGTGTCCTCGATAGCCTTGACGAGCTCGGAAGCCTCGAGAAGGGTCATTTCCTTAAGAGCATCGATGATCTCATCGGTGGTAAGCTTAGCCATTTCTAAGTCCTTTCGGTTTCCGTGCGGATGCACGGAGATCAGTTAAAACACGGCGCGAATGCGCCAGGGGTGCGGCGTTGCCGCCGCGGGTGAAAACAGCGACTAGGCTGCCTTCTGCTCGGAGACCTGCTGGATCGAACGAGCGAGACCAGAGGAAACGCCGTTGACGCAGACAGCGATGTCGCGAGCGAAACCGGAGATGAGACCGGCGATCTGGCCGAGAAGCTGATCCTTGGTGGGCAGCTCGGCGATAGCCTTAACATCATCAGCGGAAACGGCCTTGCCGTCGGAGATACCGCCCTTGATCTCAAGGACGCCCTTGGACTTAGCGGAGAAGTCCTTAAGGGTCTTAGCGGCCTCGACCGGCTCGGTCTCGTAGAACACATAAGCGACGGGGCCGGCGAGGATCTCGTCGAGCTCGGGCTGCTCCTGGTTCTTGAGAGCGATCTTGACCAGGTTGTTCTTGTAAACCTTCATCTCGGCGCCACACTCGCGAAGCTGATGACGCAGCTCCTGAGCCTGCTTAACCGTCAGACCGTTGTAGTTGACGACGAACAGACCGGCGTTCTCGGCGATACGGGACTCGATCTCTGCAACCTTGTCGATTTTGTACTGCTGGGGCATGAATTACACCTCCTCGAATTCTTTCCGGGCACGGTCCGCCACAAGGACGTGACGGGGGCATGTCCAAAAAGAAAGCCCCCGCGCTGCATGAGCGACGGGGGCGAGAAGACATATCTACTCGACCACCTCGGCTGGCGGGATGTCCCATTAAGCTCGCGGGCGATGCCCGTTTGCACCGGCTGTCTCTGGCAGCGGATTCGTGCGTGAACCGAAAGTATTATGGCGGGGACCCCGGCGTCGGTCAACGGGCGCGAGGATTCGTACACAAACCCTGCATACGCTCCGGTCCGAGGGGCCGGAGCTGCGGTAACTTTGCTGCGAATCCTCGTGTCCGTTGAGCGACGCGCCCCACTCATAATGCTTAGGTCGGTGGGCTGATGTGTTGCGTCCCGTTGGGCTATAAGGTTGAAATGAAGGTGGACAGGCGATTTAGGCCTTCGTCCAAATCTTGGTCGGAGACGCAGTAGCTTAGGCGGATGTGGCCTTCGGTGCCGAAACAGTCGCCCGGGACTAGGGCTACGTTTGCTTCTTTGATGGCTTTGATGCAGAAGGCTTCGCTGGTTAGGCCGAACTTTTTGATGCTCGGGAAAGTGTAGAAGGCTCCTGCGGGCTCTACTGCGTCGAGGCCCATAGCGTTTAAGGCTGCGAGCACGCGTTTGCGGCGGGCTCGGTAGACTTTGAGCATGGGGGTTGGGTCGACGGTCAGGGCTCGCGCTGCTGCGTCCATCTCAAATGAAACGGCACTCGATACTAGGTATTGGTGTGCTTTTGCGATCTCGGCGATGACGGGGGCTGCCGCTGCGAGCCAACCCAGGCGCCAGCCGGTCATGGCCCAGGGCTTGGAGAAGCTCTCGATGACCACTGTCTGCTCGCGTAGCTCCGGGTGGCGCTGGGCAAATCGCTCGTAGCCATCCACATAGACCAGACGGTTGTATACGTCGTCGCAGACTACGTAGATGCCCGCCTGCTCCGCTACGCGTGCCACGGCGTCGAGCGATGCCGCGTTGAGAATGCAGCCCGTAGGATTGTTGGGCGAGCAGATAACGATGGCCTTGGTCGCCGGGGTCACACAGGCGCGAAGCGCTTCCTCGTCAATCTGAAATTGCGCGGGCTCCGTATCCAAATAGACCGCTTTGGCGTGATTGGCCACGACGATGCTCTCGTACAAACCAAAAGCCGGCGTGGGAATGATGACCTCGTCGCCGGGGTTGAGCATGGCCATAAACGTAGCCGACAGGGCCTCGGTCGCGCCGTCGGTCAGGATGACCTCGTCGGCCGAAAACGTAAGGCCCGCGTCCCCCATGTAGGCAGACAGCGCCTCGCGCAGGGCGGGGCGGCCGTTGTTGGGCGGATAGTGCGTGTCGCCACGGTCAAGCGAGGCCGTCACCTCGGCGCTAATCACGTCGGGCGTGGGAAAATCGGGCTCGCCGAGCGCAAGCGCAATGCATCCCGGATGCTGAGCGGCGAGCGCGTTGATTCGGCGGATGCCGGAGGGCTTGAGCGTGGCAAGCGAGGTATTCATGGGCAGACGCATGGCGTTCCTTTCGTAAGGGTTGCACTAGGATAGCGCGGCGGGAGGATGGCAGACGGTGTAACCTAAACGGAAACGGACTGGAAAGGAGATGGCATGGAGGCGATCGCACACGGCGATAAGCCCAAAACGCTGCAATCCATTGCGTATATCAGTATTCCCGATAGCGCCGATCTTGAGTTTTTGCTTTGGGACCTCCAGGATGCCATCGCGGCGTATGCCCGGCTTTCCGGTACTTCGCTCCCCCGCCCGGTTGGCTTGAAGGCAAATGACGTCGGTGCAGTCGATGGCATAGTGCTCGCTGTTGATGATGCATTTGATGATGAGGCGATGACCGCTGTCGAGCAGATACTCGATCGCCTTGGGAATACAGAAACACGCGTCTATGTCGTCGTCCAGGCCGCGTCCAAAAACAACAAGCAGGCGGACGAAGTTCTCGACCGCCTGTATCGGGCATGTCTTCTACGTGACCTGCCATGGTGCGACGGCGTTGTCATCTGTGCCAGCAGCGGCATCGCAGCGCTTCGCCACTCCCCGCGTATGGGCCTCTTGCGTCGGCCATTTTCGGAAGCGATGGATAAGCTTGTGGGCGCTGTGCGCATGGGCTGCTCCATTGAGCATGCGCAGCTGCTTGGCGGCGGCGATGTCGGTAGCGTCGATGTCGACGGCATGGTGCGCGTCAAGCCCGCGCTGCCCGCACCGATCTGGCATGCCATCATGAAACGCCTCGGCACCAGCGCCCAATCAGATATCTAAATTACAGAGCGCCCCAGTCAACGGCCTCGCGCCAGCGCTCGATAAGGCGTTCCAGGCGCCATGCCGCATTGGCGGGACTTGTCGACGGCAGAACGATGGCCGACAGCCCCGTGCGTTCTTGTAGGTAGCGCTTGTAGAGCCGACCAGCTGTACCACCGTTGCATATCACCCGCTCAATGGGAGCTGCGCCGGTAATGCGCTCGGCATGCGCCGGAACGACGTTTTTGATGCTGGCGTCGCTTGAGCCCTTAATGTCGCAGCTCTCGATTACATCCCACAGGGCCACGCCGCCGTTGAGCAGCATGGAGCGCTTGGCGGCAATCGAGGCATCGAGCGTCGCGGGCTCACCGCTTGCCAAAGGATCGCCCTCGTTGGGCGGCACGGGCGCACCGAGGCACGCGGCCATCACGCGCCAAAAGCGGTTCTGCGGATTGCCGTAATAGAAGGCATTGGCACGCGAGAGCACCGAGGGAAACGACCCCAGCACCAAAACGCGCGAGCGCTCGTCAAACACGGGTTCAAACCCATGCTCAATATGCTGATAACCCTCATCTGGCGTGGCCACGAGCTAGGCCCTCAACAGATAACGCACCTCATAGGGCGCAAGTTCAAGGGAGCCCGGCAGCTCGACCGTGGGCGCGTCGTCGGCAAGCAGGTCGACGAAGGAGCCGCTGAGTTCGCCGGCTCCAAAGGTGTAGGGCTCGTTCACGGCATTGACCGCCACGAGCACCGTCGCGTCGTCGCAGGCGCGCTCGAACAGCAGCTGCTTGTTCTGAATCACCACGTTGCGATAGGCACCGTAGTTGAGAGCGCGAGCCGCCGCATCGTCTGCCGAGCGCAGGTGCGCGAGCTGCTTGATGAAGGCCGTCAGCTCGTTGGGCGCAGGCTCATCGAGCGCAGGACGCAGCGCCCAATCGCCATCGGGGCCGCCCTTTTCGCCGGCAATCCCCCACTCGCTGCCGTAGTAGACGCACGGAATGCCCGGCATACCAAAGAGCATGCCGTAGGCGGGGCGTAGGCAGGACTTGTCCGTCAGGATGCTCGCCAGGCGCGGCACATCGTGGTTGTCGACAAACGACAGCAGGTGTTTGCCACGGTAGATGCACCACGGGTCACCGCCAAACTGGCGATGCAGCGAGTGGGCAATCTCGAACATGTTGACCGAGTTAAAGCTGGAGTACAGGCCCTTGTAGCACTCGTAGTTGGTGCAGGAGTCGAGCATCTCGTCGTTGACGATCTGGTTGTAGTCGCCGTGGAGCGTCTCACCAATCAGCACAAAGTCGGGCTTGAGCTCACGGGTAAAGGAGTGCAGGCGGCGCATAAAATCGCGATCGAGCATATAGGCAACGTCCAAGCGCAGGCCGTCGACGCCAAAGACCTCGGCCCAGCGACGCACGGACTCAAGCAGGTAATCGACCACGGCGGGATTTTGCAGGTTGAGCTTCACAAGCTCAAAATGGCCTTCCCAGCCCTCATACCAAAAGCCATCGCCATAGCAGGAGTCGCCGTCAAAGCTGATGTGGAACCAATCCTTGTAGGGCGAGTCCCACTTGCGCTCCTGCACATCGCGGAAGGCCCAAAAGCCACGACCGACGTGGTTAAAGACAGCATCGAGCACCACACGGATGCCATGGGCGTGCAGCGTCTCGCACACGGCGGCAAAGTCGGCGTCCCCACCCAGGCGGCGGTCGA
>UQUG01000001.1 GCA_900544205.1 uncultured Collinsella sp. | reverse complement strand
TCCCGGCGGGAGGCGGTCCGCTGCCTGAAGCGCTACATAGCGCGGGAGGTGTACCGCGTGCCCATGGACCCGAACCCCGACGGCGCCGCGCCGGAAGGCCCCGAGCTCGCGAAGATGCGCAAGGCGATGCGGGTGACCCAGAAGCAGGCCGCCGCGGGGCTCGGCATGTCCGCGGCCTCACTCGGTCACCTGGAACATGGGAGACGGCGGTCGACGAAACTGGAGAGGAGGTATTACGAGCTCCTGTGCGAATTGAAGGGAGCGCTCCCGCAAACTGCCTCTTGACAACTTATAGGAGCGTCGGTTTTAATTTCGCAATGTTCCGTGTGGTCGAGGGTAACCGGTCAAACGTAGTAGATAGGCCAATTTCGTGGCAAGCGAGTCAACTCGGGGCACAGGGCAGCTAAAAAAGCCCCGTCCCAAATTGGCTGCTTTTGAGTTGCGGTGATATACGGACTGTTTGAGGCCTCTGGCTTGTAAAACAGTCCGTATTTCACCGCAACTGATGAGGGGATGGGTTAGCGGAGCAGACCGGCTACTTCGCCGGCTAGGGTGATGGTGCCGGCAGCTACGAAAGGCTCGTCTGCGGCATCGAAGGCCGCGAGGGCCTCGGACACGCTGGGGTACACGCCCGCAAGCTTATCGGCGTCCACCAGAGCGGCAAGCTCCTCTGCCGGCAGGGCGCGATCGGAATCGGTCTGCGTCACGACCACGCGGGGGAACGCCGGAACCAGAACGTCAACGATACCCGCCACGTCCTTATCGGCCAGCGCAGCACACAGCAGCGTGGGGCGATTCTCCACGCACGAATCGATCTCGTCCAGCGCGCTCACAAAGTTCTCGCAGCTCTGAGGGTTATGGCAGGCGTCGATCAGCTTGAGCGGATCAGTTCCCAGTACATCAAAGCGGCCCGGCGTGGGGCAGCCCATAAGCGACGCATCGAGCTTGTCATGATCGAGTTCGCGACCCAAATACCCCTCGCAAAGCATAATCGCGCACGCGGCATTCTGCGGCTGATAGGCCGGCTTGACCATGCTCGACGTATAGATTGCACGCGGCGTGGTGCAGCTAAACTCAACCGTGTCGCCCACATGCGCCGGCACCTTAGTCGTGGCATGACTCACCACGAGTGGCACGACGCCGCACTCGCGACAACGGGCATCCATCACGCGCTGAACGCTCGCCTCGTGCGTGCCCTCGCCCAGCACAACCAGGCGTCCGGGCTTAATGACCGCAGCCTTCTCCCCCGCAATGACCTCGAGCGTATCGCCCAAAATACGTGTGTGATCGAGCCCGATGCCCGTAATGGCAACGGCGACGGGATCGGTCGCACTCGTGGCGTCCCAACGTCCGCCCATGCCAACCTCGAGCACGGCAACATCCACCGCGGCCTCGGCAAACACTACAAGTGCGGCAGCCGTCAGCAGGTCAAACGGCGTGATGGAATAGGTGCGCTCCCCCGCCGCCACACGGCGCGCATTCACGCGATGTCCCGCCTCGACAGCTGCTGAAACGCCACGAGCAAAGGCCTCGTCGCTCACGACGCGCCCGTCGACCCCCATGCGCTCGGGATAGCGAACGAGCTGCGGCGACGTATACAGCGCGGTCTTTAGCCCCTCGCCACGAAGGATGGCAGCCGAAAAACGCGTTGTCGAAGTCTTGCCATTGGTACCGGCAACCTGAATGCAATCAAAGTACTCGTCCGGACGCCCCAGCTCATCGAGCATATCGACAACCGTCTCAAGCAGAGGACCAGCATCCCCAGAAATCCGCCCCGTATCAGCAGCCAGCCCAACAGCCTCATCAAACGAAAGCAACTCAAACGAGAAAGGAACGACATACGACCCAGAACGCTTAGCCATAACCCAAAGTCCCCTCAACATAAAAAGAGGCCCGTAATAAACAACGAGCCCCTCCCATTCAAAATATCAGCCAAACACCGCTTGCAGCAGAATCAAGGCCACAACCAAGTGGCCCTACCAGGCAGCGGACGCCACCGTAACCGCTATGGGAGCGGTTTGGGGCTTTGCTCGATACAAGTTCCGCACGAGCCGAAGGCCACTTAATGTGGCCTTCGTGCGAGCAGGACTGTTCGCAGTAGCGAGCAATGCCCCAAACCGCGCCCCACAGTCCACCTTACGAGAAGTCAGCAACCTGAGCAGTCAGTGCCGCCAGGATCTCCTTGAGCTCTGCTGCACGGTCCCTCTTCTTCTGGACCACCGCGGGCGCGGCCTTAGCCACAAAGCCCTCGTTGGCAAGGGTCTTCTCGCAGCCGGCAAGCTCCTTCTGAGCCGCGGCGATCTCCTTCTCCAGGCGCGCCTTCTCGGCCGAAAGATCAACCTTGCCCTCGAGCACCACAAAAACCTCGACGCCGCTGTCGACCACGGCAATGCTCGCAGCCGGCTTCTCGACGTCGGTACCCATGACCAGCGAAGCGGTGTTGGCCAGCGGCTCAATGGTCGAGCGCAGGCTCTCGAGCTTCTCGATGTCCTCGGCACCGGCGCGCACGACCACGTCGAGCTCGGCCTTGGGGCTCAGGCGATAACGCGAACGCGTGGCGCGGGCGGCGGAAACGACGGTACGGCACAGCTCAAACGCGCGCTCGGCAGGCTCATCGACATACTTAGCGTAGTCGGCGGGCTCGGGCCACTTGGCGATCATGAGCGCCTCGGCGCGGTCCACGTTGCCCTCGGCGTCCAGGTCGAGCACGCTCGCCGGCATGTTGTCCCAGATCTCCTCGGTGACAAACGGCATAAGCGGGTGCATCAGGCGAATGGAGGTGTCGAGCACAAAGATCAGGTTGCGCTGAGCTTGCAGACGGTCCTCGCCCTTCAAGCGGGCCTTGGTGACCTCGACGTACCAGTCGCAGACCTCGTTCCAGAAGAACTGCTGCACGCCGCGGGCCATATCGCCAAAGGTGTAGTTCTCAATGCCCTCGGTGACCATCTTCACGGCCTTGGCCAGGCGGCTGAACATCCAGGCGTCGGCCGGCGTCTCCACGACGGGCTCGCCGGGCGTGTAGCCCTCCATGTTCATAAGCAGGAAGCGGCTAGCGTTCCAGATCTTGGTCACAAAGCTCTTGGCCTGCTCGGTGCGCGGGCTGTCGATAAGCTTCTTGGTCTTCTTGTCGATGTTCGCGTCAAACTTGACATCCTGGTTGTTGGTGCACAGCGTGAGCAGGTTGTAGCGCATGGCATCGGCGCCGTACATACCGATGAGGTCCATGGGGTCTACGCCGTTGCCCTTGGACTTGGACATGCGGCTGCCATCCTTGGCCAGAATCGTCGGATAGATGACGACGTCCTTAAACGGCACCTCGTCCAGGAAGTACAGCGAGCTCATGACCATGCGGGCGACCCACAGCGCGATGATGTCACGCGCGGTGACGAGCGCCGTCGTGGGGTGATGTCCCTCGAGCAGCTCCGGCTTTTGCGGCCAGCCCTGCGTGGCGAAGGTCCACAGCTGCGAGCTGAACCAGGTGTCCAGCACGTTCTCGTCCTGATGCACGTGATGGCCGCCGCACTTGGGGCACACGTCGGTGTCCTCGGTAAGGGCGTCCTCCCAGCCGCAGTCCTCGCAGTAGAACACGGGGATGCGGTGGCCCCACCACAGCTGGCGCGAGATGCACCAGTCCTTGAGGTTTTCCATCCAGGTGGTATAGGTCTGCGTCCAGCGCGCGGGGTGGAAGGTGACCTTGCCGGAGTTGACGGCGTCGAGCGCCGGCCCCTTGAGCTTGTCGACGGCCACAAACCACTGCTCGGACAGCCACGGCTCAAGCGCGGCGTCGCAACGGTAGCAGTGCATGACGGAGTGATCGAGGTCCTCGACGTGATCGAGCAGGTCGTGCTCCTCGAACCACTTGATGACGGCCTCGCGGCACTCGTCGCGGTTCATGCCGGTGAACTCGCCGTAGCCTTCGACGACCACCGCGTTCTCGTCGAAGATGTTGATCTGCGGCAGGTCGTGAGCCTGACCCATGGCGTAGTCGTTGGGGTCGTGGGCCGGAGTAACCTTAACGAAGCCGGAACCGAAGTTGGCGTCGACATGCCAATCCTCAAAGATGGGGATCTCGCGGTCGACGATGGGAAGCTTGACGGTCTTGCCCACGAAGGCGGCCTTCTCGGGGTCCTTCGGGGAAACGGCGACGCCCGTGTCGCCGAGCATGGTCTCGGGGCGCGTGGTGGCGACGACGATGTAGTCCTGGCCGTTGACCGGCTCGGTCAGCGGGTAGCGCAGGTGCCACAGGTGGCCCTTCTCGTCCTTATACTCGGCCTCGTCGTCCGAGATGGCGGTGGTGCAGTTGGGGCACCAGTTGACGATACGCTTGCCACGGTAGATCAGGCCGTCGTGGTACCAGTCGCAGAAGACCTTACGCACGGCCTGGGCGTAATCCTCGTCCATGGTAAAGCGCTCGTTATCGAAGTCGACGGAGCAGCCCATGCGCTTGATCTGCTCGACGATGATGCCGCCGTACTCGTGGGTCCAGTCCCAGCAGGCGTCGACAAACTTGTCGCGACCGATCTCTAGGCGGCTGATGCCCTCGCTCTTGAGCTTCTTGTCGACCTTGGTCTGCGTGGCGATACCGGCGTGATCGGTTCCGAGCACCCAGCGCGTGGACTTGCCGCGCATGCGGGCCATACGAATGATGGCGTCCTGGATGGAGTCGTCGGTGGCGTGACCCATGTGGAGCTTGCCGGTCACGTTGGGAGGCGGAATGGTGACGGTGCAGTCGCCCACGCCCTCACGGCGCTTATAGTAACCGCCGTCGAGCCACTTCTGCAGGATCGCCGGCTCGTTGGTCGACGGATCGTAGTTCTTGGGCATTTCTTCCATATATCTCTCCCTTGCCCATCGGGGAGGAATGTAGGCCCGATTTTCGCTCGGTCAAGTCCTGGCTCGCGCGAAGACCACATTAAGTGGTCTTCGGCTCGTGCGGAATCTACGAAAATCGGGCCTACATTCCTCCCCTTAGGTATCGATTACTTCAGTCTGATATGACTTCGCTGAGGCTTAAACAACCACACAGAATAACACAGGTAGTTGGGGTTATTGCGTATATATAAAATAGCCTCCGACCGCGAATGATCGGAGGCTATTTGCAAACACGTTTTAGGCTGGTTTACCCGTAGATGCGCTGGGGCTGCTCTTCGCCCTTTACGGAGGCTTCGGTTACGACGACCTTGGCTACGCCTTCCTCGCTGGGGAGGTCGAACATCGTCTGCTGCAGCACGTCTTCGCAGATGGCGCGCAGGCCTCGGGCGCCGGTCTTGCGGGCGAGCGCCATGCGGGCGATCTCGTGCAGGGCTGCGTCCTCAAACTCAAGCTCGACGTCCTCGAGCTGGAACATCTTGCGGTACTGACGCACCACGGCGTTCTTGGGCTCGGTCAGGATCGACACCAAGTCGTCCTCGTCGAGCGCCTGCGTCTGGGTGACGACGGGCGTACGACCCACGAACTCGGGGATCATGCCAAAGGCGTTGAGGTCCTGCGGGAGCACCTGACGCAGCAGGTCGTTCTCGTCGACCGAGGTGGGGCCGGCAATCTCGGAGTTAAAGCCCACGCCCTTGTTGCCCACGCGATCGGCAATGATCTTGTCCAAACCCACAAAGGCACCGCCGCAGATAAACAGGATGTTAGTCGTGTCGATCTGCAGCAGCTCCTGCTGGGGATGCTTGCGGCCGCCGGTGGGCGGAACGCTTGCCACCGTGCCCTCAAGAATCTTAAGCAGCGCCTGCTGAACGCCCTCGCCCGAAACGTCGCGGGTGATGGAGAGGTTCTCGGCCTTGCGGGCAATCTTATCGATCTCGTCCACGTAGATAATGCCAACCTGCGCGCGCTCAATGTCGCCATCGGCAGCGTTGATGAGCTTGAGCAGGATATTCTCCACGTCCTCGCCCACATAGCCGGCCTCGGTGAGCGCGGTAGCGTCGGCGATGGCAAACGGCACCTCGAGGATGCGCGCGAGCGTCTGGGCGAGCAGGGTCTTACCGGTACCGGTGGGACCGAGCAGCAGGATGTTGGACTTGGCGAGCTCTACCTCGTCCATATCGTCGTCGAACTGCGAGCCCATGCCGTCGTCAAAGGCAGACACCGCGGCGCCGCCCTCGATCACGCGGCGATAGTGGTTGTACACGGCCACCGACATGGCGCGCTTGGCATCCTCCTGACCCATAACATAGGCCGAAAGCTCGTCATAGATCTCGTGCGGCGTCGGCACGTGCGTGATGACCTGGCGCGCGTCGTCCTCGAGCTCAAAGCCCTCGGCCTCGGGATCCATGGCAGGCTGGGACGCAGCCTGGCCGTGATCGTTGAGGAAGCCCGGCAGCTTGCCGTTGCGGGCGGCGTCCATAAAGTCCGAAGCCAGCGACTCCTCCAAAATCTCGGAACAGGCGGCGACGCACTCGTCGCAGATAAAGATGTTGGTCGGACCCTTAACAAGGCGGCGAACCTGCCCCTGCTCTTTTCCGCAGAAGGAGCAGCGGATGGGGTTGCCGTTCTCGTCGAAGTTGTCCTGCATGTTACCGGCCATCCTAGGCGTCCTTCGCGGCGAGGTCGCGCGAGGTGACGATACGGTCGATCAGACCGTAGTCGAGGGCCTCGGCAGCGGTCAGGTAGTTATCGCGCTCGGTATCGGCCTGGACCTTCTCGATGGGCTGGCCCGAGGCGTCGGACAGGATCTGGTTGAGCTCGCGGCGGGTCTTCTTGATCTCCTCGGCCACGATCTCGATCTCGGTCTGCTGGCCCTGGGCACCGCCGCTGGGCTGGTGAATCATGACCTTGGAGTGCGGCAGGCAGAAGCGCTTGCCCTTGGCGCCGGCCGAAAGCAGCACGGCGGCCATAGACGCGGCCATACCGACACAGATGGTGGAGACCTGCGGCTTAATGAAGTTCATGGTGTCAAGAATCGCCAGGCCGGAGTAGACCTCACCACCGGGCGAATTGATGTAGAGCGAGATATCCTTCTCGGCATCCTGGCTCTCAAGATGCAGCAGCTGGGCAACGACCAGGTTGGCGCTGACGGAGTTGATCTCCTCGCCCAAGAAAATGATGCGGTCGTTGAGCAGGCGCGAATAGATATCGTAGCTGCGCTCGCCGCGCGGCGTCTGCTCGATAACGTATGGCACGAGGGCGGAATCGAACTTAGCGATCATACGCATCTCCATTTCTCTCTTGCGGACCAAATTGGTTCTAGATAAACGTACGGTGCCCGCATGCTATGCATTGGCTGGCACCGTACGAAGCTACCGGATAACCGGTGTATAACTTTACCCCATCACGGGCGCACGCATGCGCTCGCGGGCAAGGTGGCGAGAATTACTCGGCGTCCTTGGCGGTCTCGTCGACCTCGGTCACCTTGGCGTTCTCGACCAGGTGGTCGACGGCCTTGGAGCGACGGATGGACTCGCGGACGGCAGGCATACGGCCATCGGCGATGAACTCAGCCTTGGAAGCCTCGACGTCCTTGACGCCGGCCTTCTCGAACTCGGCGTTGATGTCGTCCTCGGTGACCTCGATCTTGAGCTCACGGGCGAGGGCGTCAAGAGCCAGGGACTCACGGGCAACGTCGTTGGCCTGCTTGTGCAGGTCGCCGATGAACTGCTCCATGGTCAGGCCGGAAGCGGGCAGCCAGGTATCCAGCGTCATGCCGCGGGCAGCGAGGTTGGACAGGAAGTTCTGGCCAAGCTCCTCAAAGACGGACTGCTCGTAGTCGGCGTCCATCTCCTCGAGCTGCAGGCGCTCGGCGAGAGCGGAAACGCAACGGTTCTCCTTCTCGGCCGGGAGGCGGGAAGCCTTGTCCTGCTCGATCTCGATCTTGATGGCGTCGCGCATGGCGTCGATGCTGTCGAAGCCAAAGTCGGACTTGACGAGCTCGTCGGTGAGCTCGGGGGTGTTGCGGACCTTGATGCCCTTGACGGTGACCTCGACGGTGTGGGTCTCGGCCTCCTCGCCCTCCTCGACCTCGTCGGTCCAGGTGACGGTCTTGACGTCGTCAACGTTGGCGCCGATCAGGGCCTCGTTGAACTCCTTGGGGTTGCTGTCGCTACCGGCGATGAGCATGCGGCCCTCGGCGGCAAAGTTGTCGGCATTCTCGACGGCCTTGAGGTCGACGGTGACGTAGTCCTCGGCCTCGACGGCGCGACCCTCGACGTCCTCGAAGGTGGCACGGTAGTTGAGGAGCATCTCGACCTGGTTGTTAATCTCGGACTCGGTGACCTCCGCAGGGGGCATCTCGATCTCGACAGCGTCGAAGGAGGAGAGCTCAGCGGCAGGACGCAGGGAGAACTCGACGGTGTAGGTGTAGTCCTCGTGATCCTTGGCGAGGTCGAGGTCCTTGTAGTCACCGTTCTTGGTGGGGACGATGTCCAGCTCGTTGAGGACGGCGGGCTCGTTGGCGGCGATCAGGTCATTGGTGGCCTGGGCGAGGGTAGCCTCGGCGCCAAGAGCAGAGTCGATGACCGGACGGGGGGCCTTACCGGCGCGGAAACCCGGGAAGCGGTACTTCTTGGCGGTGTCCTTGTAGGCCTTCTTGATCGCGGCGTCGACGTCGGCGGCCGGGATGGTGACCGTAGCGGTGAGCTTGGCGTCCTTGACGTCAGAAGCGGTGATGTTCAACACGTTCCTCCTCATACTGCCCAGCTTATCTGAGGTGCTGGTACCTTTATGCAACAAGCGTCGCGAGGGCATAAGCCGACGCGGGTGCGTTGGTGCGGGCGAAAGGACTCGAACCTTCACGGGAATCCCACCAGAACCTAAATCTGGCGCGTCTACCAATTCCGCCACGCCCGCATGAGCGCACAGACTAGGAATGATAGCAGATACGAGCGGCAAGCGCACGCACACCTTTTACAGACTCACGACCTCACCACGAGCGCAAGGCATCCCATCTCATAAGTTGCGGTGAAATAGTTCCTGTTTGGGGCTCCAGTCCTCCAAAACAGTCTCTATTCCACCGCAACTTCGGCGGGACTCGGCAGCCTGGCGATGCTGGCCATGCGCCGGAAAGCGTGTCCCGGTTTGGGACCTCGGAATGGGATGTAATTTCCGCTATAGCCATCAACCGGAAACTGCAACCCGTTTTGAGCCCCTATTCCGGGATGCACTTTCCGCCAAGGGCCTCAAACGGAAACTGCAGCCCGTAATTCGGACGAAAAGCGGGATGCGGTTTCCCCGGGCTTGCCAAAGGGCGGCGGCGCCTCGTCTACTCCCCCAGCAGGGCCTTCTCGGGCGTGATCGGCAGCGAGCGCACCTGGTGGCCGGTGGCGTGCGCCACGGCCGAGGCTACTGCGGCGAGTGGCGTGTTGATGACGACCTCGCCGATCGACTTGGCACCAAACGGACCCGTCGGCTCGTAGCTCGGCTCAAAGGCCACGCGAATGCTGCCGATATCCAGGCGCGTGGGCAGCTTGTAGCTCATAAAGTTACCGGTGCGCAGGCGGCCGCGATCATCGTGCTCGACAATCTCGTAGAGCGCGTGGCCGATACCCTGGGCAATGCCGCCCTCGGCCTGGACGCGCGCGAGTGCCTCGTTGATCACGGTGCCACAGTCCACGGCCGCCGCGTAGTCCACCACGGTCACCTTGCCAGTGGCCTTATCGACCTCGACCTCGGCAATGCCGGCCATAAACGGCGGAGGCGAAACGGGCAGGCAGGCAGAGGCGTGCGAGGTGAGCGCGTCGCCGCCCGCGATGTTCTTTACGCACAGGTTGGCGAAGTCGCGCAGCGTGAGGTAGCGGTTCTGCTCGCGCGCGGCGCGCTCGTCGGACAGACGCACGTACTGGCCATCAAAGACCACATCGGCGGCGTCCACATCCCACATCTGGGCGGCCTTGGCGCAGATCTTCTCACGCAGCTCGGTCGCGGCGTTCTTGGCGGCAAGGCCCGTCACGTACGTGCCCGAGCTCGCGTACGAGCCGGCATCGAACGGCGACACATCGGTGTCCACGCCGCGCACCACGATAAGCGAGCTCTCAACGCCCAGCTCCTCGGCGGCAATCTGCGCCAGGATCGTGTCGACGCCCATGCCGTTATCGGTGGCGCCGGTGCCGATGGTAATGAATCCATCCTCTTCCAGGCGCATGTCGATGCCGGCGATATCCACGTTGGAAATGCCCGATCCCTGCATGGTGAGCGCGCAGCCCAGAGCACGCACGCGATCGCCCAGGTCAACGGCCAGCGGCTTGTCGCGCCAGCCGATCATGTCCATTGCGCGCAGCAGGCAGCGGTCGAGCGCGCAGGCGTTGAGTTTCTCGTTGTAGTACTGCGGCATGATCTCGCCCTCGCGCACGATGTTCTTAAGGCGCAGGTCGGCGGGATCCATGTGCAGCATGTCGGCGAGCTCGTTGACGGCGCTCTCCACGGCAAACTGGCCCTGGGTGGCACCGTAGCCGCGATACGCGCCGCCGCGGTTGGTGTTGGTGTAGACGGCGTCCCAGCTAAAGCGGCTCGCCTTCACGTGGTTGTAGATGGGCAGGCTCTTGTGACCCGAGAGGCCGATCGTCGTGGTGGCATGCTCGCCATAGGCGCCGGCGTTGGACAGCGTATGCAGATCGATGGCCGTGATGGTGCCGTCGTTCATGGCGCCCAGCTTAACGGTCATCTGCATCTGGTGGCGCGAGTTGCCCGCGGTGATGGTCTCCTCGCGGGTATAGCAGCAGTAGCTCGGGCGGCCGGTCTGCTGGGTGACGAACGCCACGAAGATCTCGCAGCAGCCCGTCTGCTTGGAGCCAAAGCCGCCGCCGATGCGCGGCTTAATGACCTGCACCTGCGACTGCGGGATATCGAGCGACTGAGCGACCATGCGGCGCACGTGGAAGGGCACCTGTGTGGAGGTGGTCACCGAGATGCGCCCGAACGCGTCGGTCGTCGCGAAGGCGCGGAAGGTCTCCATGGGCGCGGTCTGCGTGGCTTGGCTGGTGTAGGTGCGGGTGAAGACGATGTCACTCTGGGCGAAGGCCTCATCAAGATCGCCAAAATCGCTGGTACCGCTGCAGACCAGGTTGCGCGAAACATCGCCGCCCTGCGGGAACATAAAGGTCACGTCGCCCTCGGGGTGGACCACGATGTCGTTATCGAGTGCCTGGGTAAAGTCGAGCAGCGGCTCAAGCACCTCGTAGTCGACCTTGATGAGCTTGAGCGCCTTGTCGGCGGCCTCCTCGGTCTCGGCGGCGACGATCGCCACCTCCTCGTTTTGGTAGCGCACCAGGTTCTCGAGAATCAGGCGGTCGTAGGGACTCGGCTGCGGATAACTCTGGCCGGCAATGGTAAAGCGACGCTTGGGCACGTCCTCGTAGGTGTAGACGCCCACCACGCCGGGCACCTTCAGGGCGCGCGACGTATCGATGGAGCGGATCTTGGCGCGGGCATAGGGGCTACGCTTGAGCTTGACGATCAGGGCGCCGGCGGGCACCAGGTCGCCCGTGTAGACGGGACGGCCCTCGAGCAGCGCCTTCGAGTCCTTCTTGGGCTGCTTGTGGGTGATCTGCTTGTACGCGACACCGTCGGAGCTCGTATCGTTGACCGGCAGCTCGGGCATCTCAAAGCCCACCTGCACGCCGGACTCGTTGAGGAAGCGCACGATGGCGCGCAGCTGGCTCTCGTAGCCGCTGCAACGGCAGAGGTTGCCGGCGAGCTGGCGCGATAGCTCCTCGCGCGTGGCGACGAGGCTTGGGTCCTCCTTGGCGGCGCGGGCGAGCGCCAGCACGTTCATGATAAGGCCGGGGGCGCAAAAACCGCACTGCTCGGCACCTTCGGCAGCCATCGAACGGGCCAGTACCTCGGACTCGGCCTTGAGGCCCTCGAGCGTGGTAACGGAGCGGCCCTCGACGCGCGCGGCGGGAACCGAGCAGCTCAGCACCGGATCGCCGTCGAGCCACACCGTGCACAGACCGCAGTTGGTGGTTTCGCAGGCACAGCGAACCGACGCGCAGCCCTGCTTGCGCAGCAGTGCAAAGAGCATGGTATCGGGGGCAATCTGAACCTTGACCTTGCGGCCGTTGAGCGTAAAGGAAAGATCGATGAGTTTGGCAGCCATTAGCGCACCTCGCTAGAATCGACGCCGGGCACGCGGCGGCAGGAATACTCGTCCGTGGCAAACTTAGGAATCTGCACGCCCTCGAGCTCGCGGGCAAGCGCGGCCGAAAGCTCGATGCCGGCGGCACGACGTACAGCCTGAATCGCCAGCGGGGCCGAGATGCGGCGGCGGTAGTCAGCCGAGCCCCACAAGTTAGTGCCGTAGCTCAGGGCACGCACGGATGCGGCCAGTGCGCGCAGCTCGTCCTCGGAAGGTTGCTCGTTCACCAGGCCGCATGCCTCGCCCCGCAGCAGGGACGCGCGCAGCGGGCGGGCGCCCACGGTGACATGCCAGCTGTTGTCCCACCAGGCGGCGGTGACGTTTAAGGAGGGGAAGTCGGTCGCGGCCTTGCGCACGGCCTCATAGCTTGCGCGGTAATCGTGCTTAACGACCACAACGTGCTCGATCACGTCGCGCACGTAGCCCATGTCCACGAACTCGGCGAGCGGCACGCGGCCGGCGCCCGTCAACTCAACGTACGAATCGAGCGCCAAAAATGCCGAGAGCACGTCAGAGAAACCAAAGCGGCCGTAGATGCTGCCGCCCACTGTGGCGGTGTTGCGCAACTGCACGCCCACGATATCGTGGACGGCGAACTCAAAGACATTGTGGACAAACGCGTTAAGCTCGGCATGGCGCTCGAGCTGGCGCAGGGTACACATGGCACCGATGCGAAACTCGGTCTCGGTCTCCTCGATCTGATCGAGTCCGCAGGCCGAAAGGTCAATCGCCGTCGCCACGCGACGCGAACCCAGGCGCATCCAGATGCCGCCGCCCACAATCTTGTTGTTGCGGTTCTTCTGTAAGAGCTCATAGGCTTCGGCCGCGTTTCCAACACGGACGTAGGTACCGAACTTGAGCACGTTCTCCCCCATCTCTCCACTTGTCCAGTACTTTTAAGTGTACCAAACGAGGGGCCGCGACCTTCCACAGCACAAAAACCTCCCTCCCATCCATAACTTGCGGTGAAATACGGACTGATTAGCCGTTCTGGAACGCAAAACAGTCCGTATATCACCGCAAGTTATGAGGAGTCCTCCGGGATAGAAAAGGCTCCCAGCCAAGATGACTGGAAGCCTTCCTCGATGCTATGTCGAGCGAAGAATTAGCAGACGCCCTGGGCGAGCATGGCGTCGGCGACCTTCAGGAAGCCGGCGATGTTGGCGCCCATGACAAAGTTGCCCTCCTGGCCGTACTCCTTGGCGGTGTCGTCCACGTTGTGGAACATGCCGCGCATGAGCTGCTCGAGCTTGCCGTCGACCTCCTCGAAAGTCCAAGACAGGTGCTCGGCGTTCTGGCTCATCTCCAGGCCGGACACGAGCACGCCGCCGGCGTTGGCAGCCTTACCGGGCATAAAGGCGACGCCGTTCTCCTGGAAGTAAGTCGTGGCCTCGATGGTCGTGGGCATGTTCGCACCCTCGCCGACCACCTTGCAGCCGTTGGCGACGAGCGCCTGGGCGTCCTCGAGCAGCAGCGTGTTCTCGCGAGCGCAGGGCAGCGCGATGTCGCAGGGCAGCTGCCACACGCCGCGGCCGTCGCCCTCGTGCCACACGGCGTTGGGCTTCTCGTCAACGTACATAGCGAGCGTAACGCCCTTGTCGTGGCCGGAGCGCTTCTTGTTGTAGACATGCTCGAGCACGGTGTAGTCGATGCCGTCGGGATCCTCGACCCAGCCGTGGGTGTCGGAGCAGGCGAGAACCTTGCCGCCGAGCTGGGCGACCTTCTGGACCGCGTAGATGGCGACGTTACCGGAGCCGTGAACGACGACGTTCTTGCCCTCGAAGGAGTCGCCGCGGCTCTTGAGGTACTCGTCCACAAAGTAGACCAGACCGTAACCGGTGGCCTCGGTACGGGCGAGCGAGCCGCCAAAGGAGAGGCCCTTGCCGGTAAGGACGCCGGTCCACTCGTTAGTCAGGCGCTTGTACTGACCGAACAGGTAGGCAACCTCGCGGCCGCCAACGCCCAGGTCGCCGGCGGGAACGTCGGTGTTGGGGCCGATGTGGCGATAGAGCTCGGTCATGAAGGACTGGCAGAAGTGCATGATCTCGTTGTTGGACTTGCCCTTGGGGTCAAAGTCGGAACCGCCCTTGCCGCCGCCCATGGGAAGGGTGGTCAGGCTGTTCTTGAGGATCTGCTCCAGGCCCAGGAACTTGAGCATGCCCAGGGTGACCGTCGGGTTAAAGCGCAGGCCGCCCTTGTAGGGTCCGATGGCAGAGTTGAACTCGACGCGGTAGCCGCGGTTGACCTGGACCTTGCCCTGGTCGTCGACCCAGGGAACACGGAACATAACGATGCGCTCGGGCTCGACGAGGCGCTCCAGCAGGGCGGCCTCCTCGTACTCGGGGTGGGCGTCGAGCGCCGGCTGGATGGTGCCGAGGATCTCGGTCGCGGCCTGGATGAACTCAGGCTGCTCGGGATAGCGGGCCTTGAGCTCGTCGAGAACTTTCTGCGTGTAGCTCATGCTTCCTCCAATTGATGGAAAAGAAAGGTGTCGTTCGCGGCGCCCCATGCGCCGTGAGCTTTATCGAGTATGGATAATATCGCACTGTTGCAGCAAAGTTACGCATAAGCCGACGAGCAGATGTTTCATTTTGATTACGATGCAGGTAGAAGCGTTTTTGAGTGCCCAACGCGCAAATCGCGTGTTTCGAAGCTGTTTCGTCCACATGTTCCAAACCACCACATTGGGGACAGGCACCTTTGTGGTGGTGTGGTGGCTAGAGGACGAGCTGATGGTAGTCGGCAGGGGCTATGCGGCCCTCGGTGGCGGCTCGGAAGGCGGCGAGCGCATCGCCCGAGAATGGCATGGCCCAGCACAGCCCGCAGCCTGCGGTAATGGAGCCGGGCAGTGGCATGATGCGCCCGGGCACACCGGCGGCAAGACACAGCTGTTCGCATTCCATCACATCGAAGGTGCTATCGAACGACACGATAATCTTGCGCTCGTGGTCGAGGGCATCACCGGATGGGCCTTCGCGGTGTGCCTCACGATACGCCGCGGCGGCCGCTTCCTCTTCCGCAGCATGTCCACAGCCACCGCAGCCGCAGGTACAGGGCTCGGAACCATCGCAAGTGCAAGGCTCTCCCGTGTCGGGACAAATATCGTGAGACATGGCAACTCCAATCGTCTAGGCGAGTAACTCGGCCGCCGCAAACTCCTCGGGCGTATTGACGTTTTCGAAGCAGAGCGTCGAGCCCGCGGCCTTAACAATCTGCGGCTCATCCATATAACCGACCTGAACGCGATTGATCAGGCAGCGAATGCGCTGGCGGTCGCAGGCAAGCAGCTCTTGGGCAACCGGCGCACAAGCGTCACGGCGCCAGACGGCGCAAAGCGGCTCAATCCCTTGCTCCTCGCGTGGCACGCACACGTCGATCGCCTCGGCCTCAAAACGATCGGCAAGCGCGCCGATGAGTTCCGGCGAGACAAACGGCATATCGCAGGCGACGATCGCCAAGAGCGGCAATCGGGCCGCAGCCAACGAGCTCGCGATGCCGCGCATGGCACCCGCCGACCCCTCAAGGTCCGGCACTATTCGCGGCACCAGGCCGCCAAACGCGTGCTCCTCAAGATAGGCAAGCTCGCTGGGACGCGAAGTCGTCACGACCAACTCGCCGGCAACTGGCGCCAGCCGACCCAGCACGCGTTCGATGAGCGGCTCGCCGCAAAACGTCATGCGCGCCTTATCGCGGCCCATGCGTGAGGACAGCCCGCCCGCTTGGACGACGCAAGAAAGATCGATCCGTCTTACGGTAGTCATACGGCAAAACACCTCCATCGGCATGCTCGAAACCCGACACACGAAGCCAGATACCGTCGCCGATAAAGCGGGCGGCACGGCAAACCCACGCAAAAACAAAACAGCGCCTTTGCGGCACGCAGCAAGACCGCGAGCACAAAAGCGCTGGTAGCGTATGGCGGGAACGTATGTGAATCGAACACATCCAAGACGTTTTGCACGCCTCGCAACGGTTTTGAGGACCGCGGAGCCCACCGGAGCCCATCCGTTCCCAAGTGCGGCGGTATTTTACCAAACCGAGCAGCCAATCTAGCGCAGGGAGCGCAGGCCGCCGGCATCCTTGTCGAGCACCGTAAAGCGCACGGCATCTAGGTGCTCCAAGATGCTGATGGCGCGTTTGCGCGACACACCCAGGGCCTCGCGCAGCACGCTCGTGGTGGCAGCGCCGCCGGCTGCCTCTATGGCGGCGGCGACAAGCTCACGCGCATGGGACTCGGCGGCAGCGGACAGGGCAACGTCGCGCTCGACCTTAACGATCGAGCGGTTGAGCGAAAGCTCGCGCAGGGCACGCGTCATGGTGTCGCGACCGAGCTGCAGCTGTTCGCCCACCTCGGGAAGCGCCGGTGCATCCAGGCCAGCCTCGTCAAGCAGCGCGACGATGCGCTCGCAAGCCTCTCGCACCACGCGTGCCGCCGCGGCGGCCGAATGCGGATCGAATACCTCGGCGCCCTCGGCGGCGCACACGCCACGGGAGCAGCCCTCGGCAATCAGGGCCGCGGCAACGCCTTCATCAGCGGCAGGCCACGCAGCATGGGCAACGGCGCCAGGCGTAAAGCCCGTTTCCTTGGGAGCCGCCGCGTGCATGGCTGACAGGGTCGCCGCCAGTGAATCCATCGCGGCATCGAGCGCGGAAGCATCTGCATACAGCGAGCCATCCGAGCCAGCAAGCGCGCAAGCAGCGCCCTTCGCCACCAACTCGCGCAACGCCGCCTCAGCCTCACCGGCAACAAGATCGAGCGCCGCGGTAACATCGGCAGCCGCAACCGGCAGCGCTTGCAGCGCCAGCCACGCATCCACCGCGCACGCAATATCTCCAGCCTCGAGCGCCACATACAGCGCACGCTCTCCTTCGGCAAGCTCGCGCGAGCGACGGCAGCGCGAAAGCAGCACACGTCCGCCGCCAATAAGCATAACGGGCGAATACGACAGCACCACGGCATGGTCGCCGGCGCGCAGCGGCAGCGGTTCCTCCAAGCGTACCTGCACCACTCGTGTCTCGCCCACCGCCATGGGGGCCTCGCCCTCCATGAACATGATGCGACCGACAACCTCGGCTGTGCCTGCCATCACGTGCACACGCGCACCCGACTCGAGCACACGCGGCTTGGCTCCCTCGCGACCCAAATACGTAAACGTCATCATAAAGCGCAACGTCTGACCAAAGCGGTCCGCCACGCCCAGCATCTCGCCACGGTCAAGCGCCGCGACACCGTCACCAACCAGGTTGAGCGCCACGCGTTGCCCAGGCAGCGCGCGCGGCGTATCGCCATGCACCTGAATCCCGCGGACACGGCAGACCGTACGCGACGGCAAAGCCATCAGCTCGTCGCCCACCGCAACCGGCGCATCGTGCAACGTTCCCGTCACCACGGTACCGGCGCCCTTGATCGTAAAGCAGCGGTCAATTGGCAGGCGCGGCGCGGCATCACTCCGCTCGACACGGTCGCGGCAGGCATCCCAGCAGGCACTTACCTGCTCGTCGAGCACCGCAAGCAGCCCGTCGATCCCCTCGCCCGTCTTAGACGACACGTGCACAATCGGCGCGCCTGCAAACACGGTACCCGACAAAAAGTCATCGACATCGAGCTCGGCAAGCTCGGTCATCTCGGCATCGGCCAGGTCGCACATGGTCAGCGCGACCACCATATGCGTTACACCCAGCAACTCCAGCACATGCACGTGCTCGCGCGTCTGCGGCATCACGCCCTCCACGGCAGAGACCACCAGCACGGCAACGTCGATGCCCGTGGCGCCCTGCACCATGGCCCGCAAGTAATGCGCGTGGCCCGGCACGTCGACCAGGCCAACGATCTTGCCACTCGGCAACGCCAGCTCGCCAAAGCCCAGCTCCACGGTCATACCGCGACGGCGCTCAACCTCCAGACGGTCGGGATTCTTGCCGGTCAGTGCCTCGATCAGCGCCGACTTACCGTGGTCGACGTGGCCCGCCGTACCTACGATAACGGGGCATTCCTCCAACTCTTCTGCCTTACTCATCGGCGCACCGCCTTGGCAACGCATGCGGCAAGCGTCGACGCCGCCGTCTCGATATCGCGGTCGCCCACGAGCGTACGGACGTCAAACAAAATGCGATCGTGCGAGGCGCGCGTGACGACCGGCGTGTCGAAATCTTGGACAAGCGAGCGCTTGAGCGCGTCGACTGTCAGGCGCTTGTCAACAAGACGCACGGCCACGCACATCGTGGGCAGCTCAACGGTAGGCAGCGAACCGCCACCGGGCGTCGAGGACTCCTCGACAATCTCCAACTCAACGGCGCACGGGCAACCCGCCTTATCGAGCCCGGCGGCCATGCGATCGCGGAGCTTGCGGGCACGACGCTCCAGATGAGCCTGCGGAAGCGTGAGCATGTTGAGTACCGGCACCTCGCGATGGGCCACATCCGCCCCGTCCATGTAAATGCGCAGTGTAGCCTCGAGCGCCGCCAGTGCAAGCTTACCCGGACGCAGGGCACGCATAAGCGGATGCGACCCGCAGGCCTGGACCAGATCGCGACGACCCATGATAATGCCCGCCTGCGCGGCGCCGAGCAGCTTATCGCCCGAGCATGACACGATATCGAGCCCCGCCGCGACCGAAGCCGGCGTGGTTTCTTCGCCTCCGCGCACCAAGATGTCGTCGGGCAACAGCGCGCCCGACCCCTGGTCCTCGTAGAACAGCAGGCCATGCTTGTGGGCCAGGGCGGCAAGCTCCCGAGAGCCCACTTCCTCGTGAAAGCCCTCGATGCGATAGTTGGAAGGATGGACCTTGAGGATCATCGCCGTATCGGGCGTGATGGCTTGCTCATAATCAGCCAGGTGCGTGCGGTTGGTGGCGCCGACCTCGACGAGTTTGGCGCCCGAAGCCGCCATGACATCGGGGATGCGGAAGCTGCCGCCGATCTCGACAAGCTCGCCGCGGCTGACGATGACCTCCTTGCCTGCGGCATGGGTCGCCAGCACCAGCAGCACAGCGGCGGCGTTGTTGTTAACGACCAGCGCGTCCTCGGCACCGGTAAGCGAGCGGATGAGCTGCGCGGCGTGCTCCTTGCGCGACCCGCGCGAGCAGGTGTCCACGCTGTACTCGAGCGTGCTGTAGCCACGCGCGACCTCGGCCACGGCCTTTGCCGCCGACTCCGCGAGCGGGGCGCGACCCAAGTTGGTATGGATGACCACACCCGTGGCGTTGACGGCAGGGCGCAGGCTCGGCAGTGCGGATCGATGCGCACGCCACTCGATGGCCGAGGCCAGGTCGCGCTTGGAACGCGGGGCGGCGCCGGCACGAATCGCGGCGCGCTCCTCGTCGAGCTCGGCCGTGACGGCGGCATGCACCACCGCGTCGCAGGTCTCCCCCGCCGCCTTCACAACCGGCCACTCTGCGAGCAGCTCGTTGACGGAAGGAATAGCGCGAAGGCGGGCGCGTACCTCATCGGACATGTTCTGGCTATCGCTCATGTGCGACCTTTCAAAACCAAAGGTGAATCAATCGTTCAAACGTCAAACTATCAGCCAATTCGATCGGCTGAGTCAATCAATCGCTATTATCCTCGCGTGCCGCGATCTTTTCCACGCGAACGGCGTTTTCCTGGGTGAGCGCAGCGCCCGTCAACGGGTCCCAACGCAACGGCGTATGGTCGAGCGGACCCACGCCCAAGGCTTGAGCGCCACCGACATCGGCGCCAAACGAACGCCCGCCGGGAGCGGCCGAGGTGAAGATGCACGCCGGATGCAGATACGGCGTCGTCTCCACGCGCACGCGATCGCGGCCCATATCGCTCACGAGTTCGACGACCTCGCCGTCGGCGATGCCCATGTGCGCAGCAGCATCGGCATTCATCTGCACGGCATCCAGGTCCGATCCAGCCTCGGCGGCACCGGCCGCCGCAAGCCTTCGCGAGGTATGCGACTCAAAGGGACGGTTGCCGCTAATGAGGCGAAACATCCCCGGGCCGGGCTCCACCATGGGAGCAATCCAGTTGGGTACACGGCCCAGGCCGGCTCGTTCCCATACGTCGCTTGCCAGCGCAATTTTACCGCTATCCAAGGGAATCGCCGGCTCGCCCGTACGCGACGGCAACGTAACACCCGTGTCGGCCCAGCCGCGCTCCTTGAGCTCGTCCAGATTGATCCCAAAAGGCGCCACCTGGGCAGCCGCCAGATCGTCAGACGTAAACTGGAAGTACTCGCCCACGCCACACGCCTGCGCCAGACCGGCAAAAATCTCCCGACCGGAACGCGTGTCGTCATGTAACACGGGCAGCACGGCGTTGCGGTAGAACACGCGCGAATCATTGGCGCCCACGACTGTGCCCACACCGCGGTCGGCCTCCAGATACGTCACGTCGGGCAGCACGAAGTCAGAAGCGCGCGCTGTCTCGGACCAGCGAATATCAATCGTCACGAGCAGGTCAAGCTGCTGCAAAATACCCAACCAAGCCTGCGCATTGCCATAGCCCGCACCGGGGTTACTGGCATAGACGATGAGTCCACGCAAATCGCCAGCAAGAATCGACTGACCGATGGTCGTGCACAGGCCGCGCACCGGATCGACCAGTGGATAGCGCTCGGACCCCAACTTGGGCTCACGTGGCATCGACGGCGTCGCGAAACGCGCAGGGTCCAAATCGCCCAAAGCAAGCAGCGTGGGCGGGTTGAGGGCACCGCCCGCGTGTCCGATGCAGCCCAGCAGCACATCGACCAGACAAATCGCGCGCGCGGTCTGGGTGCTATTGGCATACGCGATACCGATGCCGCCATGAAAGCCGGCGTCCACCACGGCAGCAGGCGCGGCGGCAGCTAGATCACGCGCCGTGGCGGCGATCTCTGCGGCCGGCACGTCGCACATCGACTCGGCCCACTCGGGCGTCCAAGCACGGGACGCCTGCGCCAGCTCGTCAAAGCCCGTGGTATAGCGGGTCACGAACTCGTGGTCGTACAAGTCCTCGGCAATGAGCACATGCGCAATGCCCAGCAGCAAGGCCAGGTCGCAGCCCGGGCGCACGCGCAGCCAGCGGTCGGCAAGCGCAGCCGAGCCGCTGCGCCGGGGGTCGACCACGATAATCTTCGCCCCACGGCGACGGGCATCGTTGAGCGCGTCAACGGCCCCCATCGTCGACGAATCGACAATGGAACGCCCAAGGTACATGATGCAATTGGTGTGCGCTAGGTCGGAGGCGGGACTATAGCCCAGGCTGTGCTCCCAACCGGTAAGTCGGCTTACCTCGCAGGCGCCATCGGCACCGTACACGTTGGGCGAGCCCAGCGCATGCATAAAGCGATACGCCCAGTAGCGGTCGAACGAGGGCACGCCGAGCGTCATGCCCAGCGCACGGGGCCCGCATTCGTCAACAATCCCCAAAAGACGCTCGGCAATCTGGGCAAACGCCTCGTCCCAGGTAATCGCATCGAACCCCGAGCCATCAGTTCGTCGGCGCATGGGATGCACAATGCGATCGCGCTCGTCAAACGGCATTGCCAGGCGATGCCGTCCGCGGGCGCACAGGGCACGCGCCGCGCACGGATGTCCCGGCACCGGCAACTCGGCCACCACACGCCCATCCTTAACATGGGCCGCAAAGGCGCAATCGGCATAGCATCCCCCGCATGTGGTCACCACGGCGCGACCGTCACGCTTCACAGCAGATGCCATCTCGATTACCCCTTTCATCAGCCAAACACAACAGGCCAACAGCCCGGCAACGAACCTCAGACCCAAAAAGCCTCCCGCACGACAACGCCCCGCGGGAGGCCCAACGTCAAACAGACGGTACCTTACGCCTCGGACTTCTTGGCGTAGATAAACCAGTAGCCGAGCGCGATCAGAACAGCGCCGCCCACAATGTTGCCCAGCGTGGCGGCGGACAGATTAAACGCAATGCCCGCGACATTGAGTGCATCGGCGCCGGCGACGTCGGCACCATAGCCGCACGCGTGCATCACGGCGCCCATGGGCAAAAAGTACATGTTGGCAACGCAGTGCTCAAAACCGCAGGCCACAAAGGCGGCAATGGGCAGCAGAATGCCCACGACCTTATCGACCACGGTCTTGCCGGCGGTACCGATCCACACGGCAAGGCACACAAAGATGTTACACAGGATGCCGCGGAAAAAGATCGTCACCCAGTCAATCGTCACCTTGCCGGCGGCAACGCTCACCATGGAGTTGGCGACCGCCTCGCCGTTGAGCTTATAGATGCCGGCCATGTACACCAAAAAGACAATGAACAGGGCACCGACAAAATTGCCGACCCACACGACGACCCAGGCCTTGAGCATCTGGGCCAAGGTGATCTTTTTGCTCTTGAGCGCGCAGACCATAAGCGAATTACCGGTGAACAGCTCGGCGCCGCACACCAGCACGAGCACCAGGCCCAGGCAAAAGCACAGGCCGCCCACGACGCGCTGGGCGCCCCAGCCCAGCGTGCTATCGCTCAAGAACACGGTAAAGAACAGGCCGCCGAAGGCGATGAACGCACCGGCGAACATTGCCAACAGAAAGGCCTTTGCGACCGGCAGGTTGGCCTTGGTCACGCCGGCGGCCTCGGTCTTGGCCTCGATCGCGGCGGGTGCCAGGCAATCGGGAGCGGGGTACTCCACCTTGGAATCTGCCATGTCAATCACTTCTTTCCTAATCAGCAGGGACAAGCACTCCTATTGCTCTTGCCCCAAGCGGACAAAGTGGGAAAAGTCGTTGGCGGCCACGGCGTCGTACACGGCGTCGACGGCGTCAAAGACTTCCGGGGACATGGGGTTGTAGAACTCCGTGTCGCCCGGCTGAATCCCAACGAAGACGATATCATCACACGATTGCTCAATCTCTTCGATCAGAATCGACAAAGGAAGCGAATGCGTGGTGAACATCGACTTGCGGGCCACATCGCGCTTGTCGAGCAGGCGGATGGCACCGACGGGCAGCGCCATGTCGGCGGCATCGACCAAAACCAAACGCGGCGGACGCTCGCGCTTAACCTCGATGATGTCGTCCTCGGGCGTTTGGCCGCCGTCGATGGTGTACCAACCGGCGATGGGCGTGTCCTCCATCTTTTTGGAGAGCACGGGGCCGGCGGCATCGTCGGCACGCAGCACGCTTCCCGCCGTGAGCACGATACCCGCAAACGGGGCGCCGTTCACACGACCATCCACAACGCGACCCATTACTGCAACCTTCCCGTCAGATACACGCCCGACACATCGCGCACGCGCTCAACCAGATCGCGGAACTTCATTAAGAACGCGACCTGCTGGGCATGCAGGCCAAAGTCGTCATCGAACACCGAGATGCCGGCCTTGGCAGAACCGCGAAAACCACGCTCGTCGAGCAGCGCATCGCAGGCCTCGAGCAGCGACGGCACCGCCGCCTTGTCGAGCTGGCACTCACCAAAGGAACGGATGGCCTCAAACTTGGTTTTGGCCTCCCCCTCCGGCAGCGCGTCGACGAGCGAATAGAACACGTTCACCGGCACCGACAGGCGCGGCTCAAAGCAATCGAGCACGCCGGTGTGGTGGCCCACGGCGAGCGTGTAGTACAGCACGTCGCAGGCCTCCTGGGGAACGTCTTCCTCGGTCTCCACAAACTTACGCGTGAGCTCATAGAAGACCACCTGGTCGGGCGCATGGCCCAGGCAGGGGTCGGCGACGCCCTCGGCGGCCTCGTCGCTTGCGCGCGAGGCATCGCCAAAGGAGCCGCCGAGCATGCCGGGGCCCGCAAAGTAACCAGAGCGGTCCGTGAGCTCCATCTAGCGACCTCCGGCCAGCACCAGATCCTGCAGCGCCGAGTAGACCTCAACGCGGCGAGGATCGTCCTGCTTGTCGATGAGCAGCGCCATGGCACCGCGGATATCGCCCTTGGGTGCGCCCTCGAGCGTATCCATAAACTCGTTGGCCAGGTCGCGGCCGTAACGGTAGCCGCTCATGGCACGAGCCTCGCGCTCGATGGCAACGCGCAGCTTGTACGGCACGCCGGGGTGCAGGATATCGGCCTGCTCGCCGGCGGCCTCCACCGTAGTCTCGGCATGGAGCTTTTGGTCCAGCAGGCCAAGTGCCATGGCAAAGCCGTAGATGGTCTGCGCGGGGCTGGGCGGGCAGCCGGGGATGTAGACATCGACCGGCAGAATCTTATCCGTGCCGCCCCAGACGCAGTAGTTGTCGTAGAAGATGCCGCCGGTGCAGCCGCACGCGCCATAGGGCACCACGATCTTGGGATCGGGTGCGGCCTCAAAGGCGCGCAGGGCCGGCATGCGCATGGCGCGCGTCACGGCACCGGTGTACAGCAGCACATCGGCGTGACGGGGCGAGGGCACGACTTTGATGCCAAAGCGCTCGACGTCGAAGACGGGCGTGATGGAACCGAAAATCTCGATCTCGCAGCCGTTGCAGCCGCCGCAGTCAACACGGTAGACGTACACCGAGCGCTTAATCTTCTTAAGAAGGGTCGCCTTGGCCTTCTCGATGCTCTCGTCGAGCTCGATCTTGGTCGGGCGGTACTGAAGCCGCTCGGGCAAAAGCGTGGGTTCGGCCATGGTTACTCCTCCTTCGTATCAAAATCCATAATGATGCCCTCGACCGGCGCAGGACCGGCGGGAATCTCGGGCGCATCGGGGTTGAGCTCGCGGTCGATATACTCCGGGTTCACGCCGTGGCCGCCCAGATACTCCATGTCGGGGCCCTGGGGCTCACCGGACGCAAGCGTCTCGTTGGCAGCCATGCCGTGCGCGTTGCCGGTCTTTACGGCGGAGGCGGCGCGCAGGGCGTCAAGCTCGCGCTTGCACTCCTGGCACACGCGCACGGTACGGGCGGCCTGCTCGGCCTCCATGCCGCCGGCCTTTTGCAGCAGGCGCTTGGCGTAGTCGATCTCCTTGTGCGGGGCAAACGGCTTGCCACAACGCGAGCAGTGCTCGAGCGTGTAGACGCTCTTGCTGGTGAGGTCGTCCTTGCTCATGACGGCCAGCTCAAACTCCTCGGTGAGCTTGATGGCCTCCATGGGGCAGGCTTCCTCGCAGCGGCCGCAGAAGATGCAGCGACCGTAGTCAATCGACCAGGTGATGGTATCGGCCGCAAGGTCGGTGTCCATGCGAATGGCATCGGCCGGGCACGCCACGCCGCAGGCACCACAGGCGATGCAGAGCTCGGCATTGTGCTCGGGCTTGCCGCGCATGTCCTTGTTAGTGGGGAACGGCGCAAACGGGTACTTGACCGTCGCGTCGCCGGCCTTGGCGTTAACCTTCCAAAGCTTCAGCATATTAGAGCGCCTCCTCATCGAGCGGAGCGGCTATGGTGCCCTCGCCCGCAAGCGGCGACTTGTCGCGCCAGACGTTCTCGAACTGCTCCTTGTCGAGCACGTGGTCGCGCTTGGCGGCGACATCGGTCACCGTCACGCGATCGGTGCAGGAGTAGCACGGGTCGAGCGAACCGACGATCAGCGCCGCGTCGCCCACGGTGTTGCCGCGGAACATGTAGCGCAGGACCGGCCAGTTGCTGTACGTGGCGGCCTTGGCGCGCCAGCGGTAGCACTTCTGGTTATTGCCGAGCATGGCCCAGTGCACGTCCTCGCCGCGCGGCGCCTCGGTGGCGCCAATGGCGTACT
Source organism: uncultured Collinsella sp. (assembly GCA_900544205.1). Lineage (GTDB taxonomy): Bacteria > Actinomycetota > Coriobacteriia > Coriobacteriales > Coriobacteriaceae > Collinsella. The sequence goes on along the minus strand of UQUG01000001.1, from coordinate 94,101 downwards.
TGTGCGGGGTGTACTCCCAATCCGTGGTGAGGATGGGGCCCGACGGACAGTTCTCGAGCATGGTCTCGATCATGTCGATCGAATCGTAGACCTCCTGGATGCGAACGGCGGTACGGCCGAAGGCATCACAGGTGTCGGCCGTGGCGGCGTGCATCTTTTGGACGTCCGGATCGGCGTAGCCGTCGAAGGGATGGTCAAAGCGCACGTCGCGGGCATAGCCCGAGCCACGCATGAGCGGGCCGACCGGCGAGAAGTCACGTGCGATCTTGCGGTCCAAGATGCCGATGCCGCTCGTACGCTCAATGAAGTTGGGCGTACGAGCGGCACGTCGACGAGCTCTTGAACCTCGGAGCGCAGCTGGTGGATGGTCGTGAGCGTGGAGAGCTTCTGCTCGGCCAAAATGTCGCGACGCACGCCGCCGATCACGTTGAGGCCGTAGGTCTTGCGGTGACCGGAGAGCTTCTCGGCCAGGTCCATGGACTTCTCGCGGACGCGGAAGAACTGTTGGAAGCCGGAGTCGAAGCCCGTGTAGTGCGACGCCAGGCCAATGTTGAGCAGATGCGAGTGCAGGCGCTCGACCTCGAGCATGATGGCGCGGATGTACTGGGCGCGCGGCGGGACATGGATGCCCTGGGCGCGCTCGACGGCCTCGGCATAGGCCACCGAGTGGGCGCAGCCGCAGATGCCGCAGATGCGGTCGGCGAGGAACGTCACGGCGTCATAGTTCAGACGCGTCTCGGCGACCTTCTCCATGCCGCGGTGCACGTAGAACAGACGGTAGTCGGCGTCGACGATCGTCTCGCCCTCGACGAACAGGCGGAAGTGGCCGGGCTCGTCGGAGGTAATGTGCAGCGGGCCCATGGGGACGAGCGTGGTCTCCTTGCCCTTGGTATCGGCCAAGAACTCGTAGTTTTCCATGTCGCTCGCGGGAGCGGGACGGAAGCGGTAGTCCATGGAGTCCTTACGCAGCGGATACAGGCCGCTGGGCCAATCGTCGGGCAGCACTAGGCGGCGACGATCGGGCAGACCCTCGGGGATCAGGCCGAACATGTCGCGCAGCTCACGCTCGCCCCACACGCAGGCGGGGACGAACGGCGTCACGGACGGGAACGTCATCTTGGCGGGATCAACCTCGGTGCGCACGGTCACCCAGCCGGGATCCTCCCCCTCCATGGAGATGACGTAGTACACGGCGTAACGGCCGCACAGACTGCGCTCATCGTTACCGATGATCACGGGAATCCAGCCGTAGCGCTCGTAGTACAGGTAGTGGACGGCCTCGGGCAGCTTGTCCTGCTTGACGGTAATCGTCAGCTGGTCCTCGCACTGCCACTCGACCTTCTCGATGCAGCCCGGAACGGCGCGGCGCAGGGCCTCGACATGGCTCTCGCAGCGACGGGCATACACCTTGTTCTCAGTTTCAATCATTCGTTACTCCACCTCGCTCTGAGCGGTCTCGGTACCGAACACAGCGCGGTACATCGGCGTCGCGTGAAGTTCCTCGGTGCTCTGCTCGAGCACGATGCCGGTCGCGGTCTCCACACCGTGCACGAGGGGCAGCGGGGTGGCGATGCCAAACCACAAGATCATGACAGCCAGGATGATTTCGGGGATAAGCATGAGCACCGGGGCCTCATGCTTATCCATGCCCTGGGGCGCATGACCGAATACCGACTTGAGTGCGATGCGGGTGAGCGCGGATATGGCCACGGTAAGACCGAGGGCGACCACGACGACCAGCCACATGGGACCGGCGGTAACACCGGCGACAAAAGTCAGGAACTCGGAGATAAACATGCCAAAGGGCGGGAAGGCACCAAGACCGAGCAGCGCCAGGACGGCGAGCGCGGCGGTTGCGGGGGCAACCTCGACGACACCCTGGATCTTGGCCAGGCTACGCGTGCCAAAGGCGTGCTGAATGTTGCCGGACACGCAGAAGGCAAGCGTCTTGGTAAAGCCGTGGAACACGCAGTGCAGCAGGGCCGCGGCGATACCCAGCGGGCCACCGATACCCAGGCACAGGGCGATAACGCCCACGTTCTCCACAGACGAGTACGCAAAGCGGCGCTTGAGGTCGTCCTGGCGGAACATAGAAAGTGCCGCCACCAAAATGGACAGCGTGCCGACGATCAACAGCAAAAGCTGCGGATACTCGGCTCCCACGGCCTGGATAGTAAAGCCGTAGAAGCGCATGATCACAAGCATGGCGCACTTAAGCAGCACGCCCGAGAGCAGGGCCGAGACAGGGCTCGGGGCCTGGGAGTGGGCATCGGGCAGCCAAGTGTGCATGGGGAACAGGCCGGCCTTGGTGCCAAAGCCGATCACGACAAATGCAAAGGCGAGGCGCATGAGCGTCGGGTCGAACTGGTCGGCATACGGCAGCACGCACGACAGGAATGCGGCCTCGTGGGCGTTGGGAATCACGTCGGCGGCGTTGGCGTAGATCAGCAGCGTACCGAACAGGCCAAAGGCCACGCCGGCGGTGCAGACCATCGCATACTTCCAAGAAGCCTCGAGGGCCGTCTTGTTCTTGTAGATACCCACGAGGAACACGGTGGAAAGCGTGGTTGCCTCCACGGCAGCCCACGTGAGGATCATGTTGTTGGACAGGCACGCGAGCAGCATGGTGAACACGAACAGGCTAAACAGCGCAAAATACTGCTTGGCGCGCTCGGCGGGCATGGAGCCCTCCTCGATATCGGCCTTTACATAGGGCAGCGAGAACAGCCCGGTAAGAAAACCGATAAAGCCGATGAGCAGCACAAAGATGGCACCCAGCGAATCGAGGTGGAACCACAGGCCAAGAGCGCTCGCGGTTTCGCCGCTCATAAGGACGTCACCGGCCGTCATAATCGACAGCACCAGGACGGCTGCGACGGAGACCAGGTTGAGACCGGCAAACACGTTATAGGACGTGTTCTTGGGCAAAAACGCCATGACCAGCGAGAACACCAAAGGAGTCGCGAGCAGGGCGAGAATCAACGTTTCCATGGACTACCCCCTCAGCTCGGACAGGTCGCGCGCATCGAGCGAGTGGGAGTCGTCCCAAATGCGACGCACGACGAGGGACATGATGATGACGGCAAAGATGGCGTCGGTGGCGATACCGATCTCGATGATCTCGGGAGCGGTGGGGGCCAAAAGCGCGAGCGTCACGTGGCTGCCGTTTTCCATAAGGCAGTATCCAAAGATCTGCTTCATGATGTTGCGCTGCGAGATGATGCAGGTAAGGCCCACAAAGAAGTGAGCGAAGCTAATGGCGAGCGCAGGCGTTGCGACCTCGGCCGTGGGCAGGCTGATCTGCGTCACGACGGCAAAGCAGATCGCGACCTCGACGGCGATGATGCAAATGGCCCACGCGGGCTTAAGGCCGGCCTTGAGCGATGCATCGCTCGGCTCACCCATCTTCTTGTATGCGCGGTTGAGGATATAAGGGACCAGGACGACCTTGGTGATAAAGGCAGATCCAGCCCACATAAGCAGCTCCTGCGCACCAGTGGTGACACCGAGCGTGGCGAGAAGCCCCACGAGCACCAGCGACTGCACCGCATACCAGTGGATGGAATGTTTGATGTTCTTGGAGACGACCACCATGGTGGACATGACGATCAGAAGGCCGCCAAGGATGTTGACGATCGAATAACCCATGTCGTTCTACCTCCTAACCGATCCAGCTGGCCGAAAGCGGGCCGCTGACGATGACCATGATGATGAGCACGATGAACACAAACGCCATCGCACGGGGAAGCGGGGCTCCCGCAGCGACCTCTTCGCTCGGCTCGCCGGGCAGGCAATAGCCCATCCACTTGAGGAACCAGGCGAAGGTGGCGACGGTCTCGGCGACCATAATGCACACGAGCACCAGGATCGCGACGTTGCCGGCACCCACAGAAAAGCCGCCGGCGATGATCTGGAACTTCGAGAAGAACGTGTTCATGGGCGGCACGCCGGCAATGGCGAGCGCCGCGACACCGAAGCCCACGCCCGAGATCGGGTACTTCTTTACGATGCCGCGAAGCTTGGGCAGCATACGCGTGCCGAGCGTAAAGGAGAACGAACCGGCGATCAGGAAGAACAGCGTCTTGGCGAAAGCGTGGTTAAAGATGTGGCACACGGCGCCATCAAAGGCCAGCTGGCTGCCAAAGACCGAAAGGCCCAGACCAAAGAACACATAGGAGAGCTGGGCGATCGTCGAGAAGGCCAGCAGGCGCTTCATGTCCTTTTGCGGCAGGTACATAAGGAAGCCAAAGAGCATGGTGACCATGGCGTCGATAATGGCGACCCAGCCCACGATCTCGGGAATCTCGCCGGCAGAGACGAGTGCACGCGCGAACACGCACACGCCGACCTTAACCATCGAGGCGCCATGCAGGTAAGCCGAAACAGGCGTCGGCGCCTCCATGGCCGAAGGCAGCCACATGTACATGGGGACCTGTGCGGACTTGGCCCAGGCCGCAAACAGCACGAGCAAAAGGACGATAGCCTTGAGTTTGGCATCGAGGCCGGCAATCGCGGTAATGGCGAAGGTGCCGGTGTGGGCAAACACAATGGCGGCGCCCAGATACAGGCCGAGCGCACCGATATGCGTGATGATCAGGGCCTTCATGCCGGCCTTCTTGGCCGTAGGCGACATGTAGTAGCTAATGAGGCCCCAAGAGCACGCACCCGTGATCTCAAAGAACACGAGCTGGCCCAAAAGGGTCGAGCTGTACACAAGGCCGGCCATGGCACCGATGAAAGTCGCGAGGTACGCGTAGAAGCGACGACGCGGCGCGTCGGGATGCTCACGGTTATTCTCGCTCATATAGGGAATCGAATAGATCACGACAAGCAGGCCGATACCCACAAAGGCGGGCGCGAGCAGCGTGCTCATGCGATCGAAGGTGAATCCCATGACGAGGGTCTGCCCAAACGAGATCAGGGGGACCTGCGTGTCGGGCATGCCGGCGCCGGCGAAATTCGCGGCGAGGGCGATGGTGCAGACCGTCGAGACGGCGGCACCCAAAACGCTGAACCACTTGGCGTACGGACGGGGGAACAGGGCGACGAGCACCGAGGCCACCATCGGGGCCGCGATAGCGACCAAGCCGAGAAGGGACAGACTGACTGCAAATGACATTGTTTCTCCCTTCTCCTACACGCCGACGACCACGAAGACAAACGCCAGAACGGCGATGCCCACGACGGCCCAGGTCTGATTGCCGAGCACCTTAAAACGCGAGCGCGAGCAGGAGTTCTCGATCACGCCGCACACGACAAAGTCGACAAGGCACTTAACAAGGAAGATGACCGCGCCCAGAACGGCGGCGGCGCCCACGGTCGCGGGCTCGCCCCAGGGGACGAAGATCGCGCAGAACCAGGCGACGACCAGGACCTGCTTCATGGACATGGCGAGCTTGGCCATCGCAAGCGACGGGCCGGAAAGCTCGGCGAGCGGACCTTCCTGGAGCTCCTGCTCGGCCTCGGCCTGATCAAACGGCAGCTTGCCGAGCTCCATGTAGCAGGCAATCGCAAAGGCGATGCCGGCGAGGATCACGGCGACCGGCGCGTCGACGGCGCCCGTCATGATGTGCTGACCCATGGTAGCGATGTCGGTGGAGCCGCACACCAGGGCGGCGGCAAACAGCGCCAGCAGCATGGACGGCTCGATGAGCACGCTCATGAGCAGCTCGCGGACGCCGCCGATACCGGCGTAGGCGTTGGACGAATCCACGCCGCAAAGGGCGAAGAAGAAGCGGGCGAGCGCCAGGCTGTACATGATGGTGATGGCGTCACCAAAGACCGGGATGGGGCTTTGCGCCGTAAAGAGCGGCAGGCCCATCGCGAGCATAAAGGCGACGGCGAAGAACAGCGGCGGCATAATGCGCAGCGCAAAGCTCGCGTCCTCGCTCTGGGACTCGGGACGCGCAAAGAGCTTGGCCAGGTCGCGGTAGTCCTGCATGATGCTGGGGCCGCGACGGTTGTGCATCTTGGCGCGGATCACGCGACCGAGACCGGAGAAGAACGGCGCGACGGCCATAACGACCACGCCCTGCAGAACGGCAAGTACGATGTTGTTCATGCTCTCCCCTCCTTAACCCATTTGCACGGCGAGCACGAGGAACACCACGAGTGCCGCGACGATGTAGCAGATATAGATGCTGTAGTTGCCGCCCTCGAGCTTAGTCGCGAGGTCGGCGAGCTTCTCGACACCCTTATGCGGGGCATCGACGAGAACCTTGTCGGGTACGGGCTCCACAGCCTCGGCCACACCGGTGAGCTTCTGGAAGAAGTGCGCGATGGACCAGCAGACGGCCGTGCAGCGGTCGCGCAGCGTGTAGAGCGGCTGCATAAACCAGGACACCTCGGAGGCAAAGGTCGTGGCCACGACAGGCATATGCTCGTTGGGAGCATAGCCGCATGCCCACGGCTGGGACTTCTGCACCTTACCGACGGTCTTGAGCTTGCGATAGCCGCAGGCAAGGCCGACGAGCACCACGAGCGCAATAGCGATCGCGGGCGTGGAGGTGGCAGCGCCGGAGTATTGGTTCATGAGCTCCATGCCCTCGGCGGCAAATACGCCACCGTACGGATGCAGCACGGACGCGGCGACATCGACCAGCACGGGCGCGATCACGGGAGCGCCAATGCCCAGCACGACGCAGATGGCCGCGAGCAGGCCCTGCGCAAACACCATGGGGGCGGGAACCTCCTTGGCATTAGCCGCGGCCTCGGAGCGGGGCGCGGAGGCAAAGGAGACGCCATAAGCCTTGACGAAGCAGGTGACAGCCAGAGCGCCGGTAATGGCAAGCGCGACGGCAGCGAACACGGCCACGATCATGACGGCCTTGTCACCCTGCATGGCGGCATTAAACAGCGACTGATAGGTAAACCACTCGGACACAAAGCCGTTGAAGGGCGGGATGGCCGAGATGGCAAGCGCGCCAACGAGGAAGCAGATGGCCGTTGCCGGCATACGACGGAACAGGCCGCCCATCTTCTCCATATTGCGCGTACCCGTGGAGTACAGCAGTGCACCGGCGCCCAGGAACAGCTCGCCCTTAAACATCGCGTGGTTAAACGTGTGGTAGAGGGCGGCCATCAGAGCCAGGACGGCGATGCCGACCGAGTTGAGCGCCATTGCGGCCATGGAGGCGCCGACGCCGAGCAGAATGATGCCGATGTTCTCGACGGAGTGATAGGCCAGCAGGCGCTTGATGTCATGCTCCTGCAGGGCGAAGGCCACGCCGAGGACCGACGAGATCGCACCGAAGACCATGACCATAAGGCCCCACCAGACCTGAACGCCCGAAGCGGAAAGCAGGTCGAGACCAACCTTGAGGATACCGAAGATACCGATCTTGATCATGCCGCCGGACATGAGGGCCGACACGTTGGACGGCGCCTCGGGATGTGCCTTGGGCAGCCAGCCGTGCAGCGGGATGATACCGGCCTTGGCGCCAAAGCCAAAGAAGGCGAGCACGAAGCACACGGATGCGACCGCGGGGCTAAACTGCGTGGCGCGGAAATCCGCAAAGGCAAACGAGCCGCCGGCGAAGTTGGTCATGGTGAGGAAGCTCGCCATGATGAGCACGAAGCCCACGTGCGCGATCACAAAGTAGAGCCAACCGCCATGGATGGAGTTCTCGTTCTCCTCGATCACGACCAGGAAGTACGAGGTCAGCGACATGAGCTCAAAGGCGACCAGGAACCAAAACACGTTGTCGGCGGTAATGACGAGCATCATGGACGCCACGAAGGTGTTAAAGAAGAAGCCGGCGCGGCCCTTTTTGCCCGGGTACTCATCAAAGTAGTTGAGACCGTAGATCGAACCGGCAAACGCGAGCACCGAGATGAGCGCCACGAACAGGCCGGACAGCTGATTGAGCAGCAGCTGGAAATGGGCAAACGGGAAGAACACGATGGTGTCGACCGACGTGACATCGCCCAGCACGGCCTGGATACCGGCCACAAACGAAAGCACCGCGGCGACGGCGCCGATAAGGCAGCCGGCGGTCTTGGCGGCGTTATCGGCCTTGATCAGCAGAACCGAGGCGAGCGCACCGATGCACGAGACGGCAAGCGATGCGATAAACAGCGTCATGCTATCCATTGTTTACGCTCCCTTCTGCTTTCTCGGACAGGCCCTGGGCCACAGCGGTAACGTCGACGACCGGACCGTTTTCGATCGAGCGCAGGCGCTTGGCCTCGTCGAGCTCGCGATCGGCCGCGCCGCCCATGACGGTAAGCGCCTTGGTGGGGCACGCCGCCACACAATGCGGGCCGTCCGGATCGAATGCGCACAGGTCGCACTTGACAGCGCAGGTGTACTGGCCAGGAGCCCACGTAAGCAGGCTGCTCAGGGACTTAGGATACGAAGGCGTCGGGTCGCACATGCCCGCGACACCGGCGATAGACGTGCCATCGGGATGGATGGCTCCGAAGGGGCACGCGATGGCGCACAGCCTGCACCCGATGCACTCCTGCTCCTTGACGTGGATGCGGTCGCCATCGTGCTCGATGGCATTCACCGGACAGACCTCGGCGCAGGGGGCACCCTCGCAATGGTGGCAGGCAAGGGCGGCCGAAATACCGCCGGTCTTCACGAGCGCCAGGCGCGGCGTATCCTGAAGACCCTGCATCCGGTGGGCGTCGGCACAGGCGGACTGGCATGTTCCGCAGCCGATGCACCTCTCCGGGTTGATGTCGATGAAGCGGTTCATCCCCACTTCCTTTCAAAATAACGGGCCGGGCTCCCGAACGTACGGGACGCCCGGCCCAAAAAGCCAACGAGAACGGGACTACACGATTTGATTCACGTGCGTCTCGTCGTCGAACTTGGCGGCGCCGGGCTCAACGTCCTGGGGAGCGGCGGCGTCCACCAGAGCCTGCTTGAGCTCGGTGTACTGACGCTCCACCTCGCCCTCGGCCCAGACCTGGTCGGCGATAGCGTCGACCTGGCAGGCGGAGAACTTGTCCTCGGGCGTATGCGAGACCGGGTCGACCTTGTGAATGGTCAGCTCGTTGCACTTGCCGATCCACCACTGGTAGGTCATGTAGACCGTGCCCCTGTTGATGCGGTCGCTCACGTCGGCGCGGCTGTATACCTGGCCGCGGCGGCTATGAATCGAGACGATGTCGCCGTTCTTGATGCCGCGCGCCTGGGCGTCCGCGGGATTCATGCGGACAAAGCCGGGCTCGTCGGCGAGCAGCGCCAGCGTCTTGCAGTTGCCGGTCATCGAGCGGCAGCTGTAGTGACCGACCTCGCGGACGGTGCACAGGATGAGCGGGTACTCATCGTCGGGAAGCTCGGAGGGTGCCTCCCAGTCGTGCGCCATCAGGTTGGCGCGGCCGTCCTTGGTGGTGAACTTGCCGCCAGCGAACATGTCGGGCGTGCCGTGGTCATTCACATCGGTGCTCTTGACGGGCCACTGGGCGTAGCCGCCCTCGGGAGCCATCTTCTCGTAGGTCGCGCCCACAAAGTTGGGGCACAGGCTAATGCACTCGTTCCAAATCTGCTCGGTGTTGTCGTAGTGCATGGGGTAGCCCATACGCGTAGACAGGTCCGCGAAGATCTCCCAGTCGTGGCGGCACTCGCCCTTGGGCGGAACAGCCGCGTCAAAGTGCTGGAAGCTACGGTCGGATGCGGTAAAGACACCCTCGTGCTCGCCCCAAGAGGTGGCAGGCAGGATGACGTCGGCGAGCATGGTCGTCTGCGTCATAAAGATGTCCTGGCAAATGAACAGATCCAGCTCGGAGAGCGTCTTGCGCATACCGGCCGAATCGGGCTCGGTCTGCACCGGGTCCTCGCCGTAGTTGTAGAAGCAGTGCACCTTGCCCTCGTCGACCAGGTGGCCCAGGTCGGTGAGCTTGTAGCCCTCCTCGAGCGGGAGCTTTTCCTCGGGTACGCCCCAAGCCTTGGCAAACTTGGCACGCACTGCCGGGTCGGTGACCTTCTGGTAGCCAGGGTACAGGTTGGGCAGCATGCCCATATCGCAGGAGCCCTGGACGTTGTTCTGACCGCGCACGGGCGCGAGGCCAGAATTGGGTTTGCCGATCTGGCCGGCAACGCAGGCGATGGAGGCGATGGTGTGCACCGTCTTCAGGTTCTGCTTCTGCTGGCATACGCCCATGCCCCAGCCAATGATGGCAGAAGGCTTCGCCGTGGCGTACATCTCGGCAGCTTGGTGGATCAGCGCGGGCTCGACACCCGTGATGTCCTGTACGGATTCGGGAGTGTAGTTCTTGATGGTCTCCCACCACTCGTCAAAGCCGTTCGTGTGCTCGGCGACGAATTCCTTGTCGTAGAGGCCATCGTTGACCAGACAGTTGGCAAAGGCGTTGAGGAACGCCACGTTGCAACCGTTCTTGATCGGAAGGTAGATATCGGCGATACGCGCAGTTTCGATATGGCGCGGGTCGGCGACAATGATCTTGCAACCCTTTTCTTTGGCTCGCACGATACGCCTTGCGACGATCGGGTGCGAATCGGCAGGGTTATAGCCGAAGAGGAATATGCAGCCCGCATCCTCCATACCGGGGATGGAGCATGACATGCAACCTGAACCAACCGTGTCCATCAGACCGAGGACAGTAGGGCCGTGTCAAGTACGAGCGCAGTTGTCCACGCTGTGGGTGCCGATGCACGCACGCGTAAACTTCTGCATGACGTAGTTCGCCTCATTGCCGCCGCCTCGCGAAGAGCCGGTGGTCATGACAGCGTTAGGACCATATTCGTCAATTATGGCCTGCATCTTAGATGCGGTGAAATCCAGTGCCTCGTCCCAGCTTACGCGCTCAAGATCCGCGCCTTTGGTGCGGCGGATCATCGGGTGCAGTACGCGAGGAGTCAAGATCTTGGTGTCGTTGATGAAGTCGTAGCCGCTCATGCCCTTAAGGCACAGCTCGCTCTGGTTGGTGATGCCGTTGAGCGGTTCGGTACCCACGACCTGGCCGTTTTGGACCAGGAGATTAAACTGGCAACCGGCGCCGCAATACGGGCAAATCACTTTATGCTTCTCCATGACACCCTCCTTCCTTTCTCTGCTACCGAATACTCGGTACTTATTTGACAATCATTGGGCCTGTCGCCCGACGCTTACGCCTCGTTTTCAATGGTGGCGCGGGCACGCTCGGCAGTCAGTTCTGCCAGACGCTCCTCGTCTACCAGGGTGAGGCCCTTGGTCGGGCATGCCTCGGCACACGCCGGACCGCCGGGACGGTCCACGCACAGGTCGCACTTGAGCACGAAGCTCTTGGTCTGCGAACCCACGCGAATATCGCCCATCACGACGGGGACCTGCGTGGTCGCTACGCTCACGGCGCCAAAGGGGCATGCCATGACGCAGCTCTTGCAGCCGATGCAGTTGTCCTCGTTGACGCCGATGCGATGGTTCTTTGGATCAAAGAACAAGGCGCCCGTAGGACAGGCCTTCGCGCACGGGGCATCCTCGCAGTGATGGCAAGCCACCGGTGCGGAGATCTCGTACGTACGCGTCACGCGCAGGCGCGGCGCGGCGATGTTACCGGGGATGTCGTGCGCCTCGATACACGCCGCCATGCAGGTTTGACACCCGATGCAGCGCGAAGAATCGGCTACGACTCGCTTATTACCCATGTTGTTCACTCCCTCCTGAATCCCTTGCCGGAGAGACCCTGTCGACATTGACCCAAGCCGCCCGTGGCCTGGCATCGACGAATCGAATGCATGCGGCGAAACATGCACTCGGTAGAGTTTCTCCAACGATATACAGGTTAAATATACGCAGTTGCAGGGGGCAAACTTGAGCATAGGCCCTGCAATACGGGTGTATTTCAGGGGTTTTGGCAGGTTGGAACTATTCTCGGATAGCTATAAAGGTGAGTGTATTACATGCGTACGCCTCAGAGATTTTTACGCGCTCTCGTTTTGGATGTACTACGCTTGTATTCGTGTTTATGGTTATCAACTTGAGTGAAATAAAGTAATCGTTATAAGATGCTCAAGTATCGGCACATGCCGCATTTGACCGACTATATTGCACGCTCATTAAGGGGGCCAGTGATGTCATCGACTCAAAAAAGAGCCATCCTGCAGGTGCGCATTCGCGAGGAAGACAAGCAGCATGCCGAGCATCTCTACGACGCCATGGGCACATCGCTCGCCGAGGCTGTCCGTCTATTTGTCGCGCAGAGCATTTTGATGCGCAAGCTCCCCTTTCAGCCGGTCGCCGTGCGTTCCAAGGACGGCACGGCCGCCTATGGATCGCTCAAAGCATATGGGGACCCCAATCGCCGCTCCGAAGAGCGCAATGCCTGGATTGAGTACCTTGCCACAGAAAGCGACGATTCGATTTTGGGTCCCGAGGAAGTAGATATCCATGAGTAGCACCATCATCGACGAGACCGTCATCCTGCGCTACCTGCTTGACGACGAAGAGGTTCTGTCACCGCGCGCCGCCAAGGTCATCGCCACGCGCATCGCTCGCGTCTACCCCGAAATCATCACGCGCGTCGTGGTCACGCTGCGCGACGTCTATAAGGTTCCCCGCGTTGAGATTACTGCGGCCATGAAAAGGCTGCTCGATGACGTCATGGTCGACGAGCCCACCGTTGTCGCCCTTGCCGTCAAACTCTTTGGCAAGACCCATATGGACTTTACCGACTGCCTCCTCGCAGCCCGAACCGCCATCTACAACGATGATGTCGTGAGCTTTGGCAAGCCCATCATCCAAGGCATGATCGATTACCGCCGCAAGCGCCAAACCGCTGCCGACGCCCGCAGCCGAAGCACCGACTCCACCATCGACAAACTCCGCCACCACCCCCGCCACTAACCCCATCCCCTCCTAAGTTGCGGTGAAATACGGACTGTTTCATGCCTTTAAAGGCCTCAACAGTCCGTATTTCACCGCAACTTATTGAAGGTGGACCGCGAACGATTTCGCTATCGGGAGTCGGCGTAGGGTTTTATTGTCGGAATGCCGTAACCGCGCATCATGGCACCGAACGATTCTACGTCGTAGGTGTCCGAGAGTTTGAAATGAATGACGTTGTGGCCCATGGCGCGAAGGTTCGCTTCGCGCATGAGGGCCGTTCGATACGTTTTTGCCGCCGCCCGCTCTGGATCATTTTGAGTCTCGTCTTCAAACTTGCCTAGCCCATGCAGCTCTGCCAGCGTCCATGAGCCGTCTGGCATCTGCCAGCCATAATCTGCTAGATAATAGCCAGCGTATCCCGGTCGCGTTATCTCAACTTGAAGCTCGGGCGCGGCAACCCCAGCGAGAATCATCGCTGCTCTCGCCTCAGACTCGCCGCCATTGTCTGACCTGCCGTCCATATACTCAAAAACGTCAAAAGCACGCGCGATGCCATGCAGCCCTCGACAATTTGCCTGCGCATATGCTCGCAGCTCTTCGCGTTCGACATCGTACTCACGGGCCAAGCCATCGACATAACCCAGCGCATAGCGAAAGGCGCTCGATCGCGCGATATCAACAACCGTTCGACACGGATCCGTCAGTGTAAACAGACCAAGCCGCCACACTTCGCCCGGGCGCCAGCGCTTGTATTCAACGAACTCATACGTATCACGCCTTGTAGACCGTGGCAGCAGCACTTGCACTTTATCCAGAAGCGTATACGCCGAGCCGATGCCGTAGAGCAACGCTGCTGTCGCTCCGCAAAACACAGCATCCGGTTCAACGACCGCAATAGCGGATGCCAGCTGAAAGATACGATCTTCAACCCCAAGATTATTCCAATAGACAGGATCCGCATACACATGGTTGTAAAGACGAAGCATGAGCTCTTCCTGCATAAGCTCGCGCGCACGGCGTTCATCCCAAGGATCAATTGTTATAAGCAGCTGTCCATCTTGATGAATTCCAACGGCCGAGAATAGCATCCTTGCATAGGACTGCGGAAAATGTTTGCCTTTATCGAGCATGGCCAACCCCATAACCATCACGGCGGAGAGAATACCATTACGCTATCGCATGCTTCCGTCCGCAGGCCTTGCCAAAAGCTGACCAAAAGCTTGACGTCGCAGGTCAGAGCTTCAAAAAATATTTCCACTCTCGGTAGACGGTCGCTACGATCCTCCCAACGGCATCAAAATCCAACCTTACAAATAGTTGCGGTGAAATACGGACTACATGGGCCATAAAAGCCGAAAACAGTCCGTATTTCACCGCAACTTAGGTGGGGATGTGGGGTCCCCGGCACGTTTACGAAAACGGCTCTGATCCCAAAGGGAATCAGAGCCGTTAAGCTATCTTATGGAGCGGGCGACGGGAATCGAACCCGCGTCATCAGCTTGGAAGGCTGGGGTTCTACCATTGAACTACGCCCGCAAGATATGGTCGGGACGACAGGATTTGAACCTGCGACATCCTGCTCCCAAAGCAGGCGCGCTACCAAACTGCGCCACGTCCCGAAGGTGTTGAGCAGCTAAGGTCTAAACCTTGCGTGTCCCAAAGCGAAGGAAATTATAGGGGAGACTCCCCGCCTGTGCAAGCGCAGAAACCCTAGCTCCTCGAATGTGCGACAAACTTGCTGTGGAGCAGACCGATCACAAACGCCGCCACGGCAACCGGCGCCCACGCGGCACCGATATCCGCCAGCGGAAGAACATCAAACGGTAGCCACGCGCCCGCAAAGAACGCATCGCGGACCGAGGTGATCACACTCTGCACAGCAACCACGCCGCCGACCCACACCCACACCTGCGGATGAGCGTCGCAAAAGCCGTGCACCAGGCCCATCAGTACCAGTACGATGGCAACGGGATACAAGGCGTTGAGCATAGGCACCGAGAACATGAGGATCACGTCGAGGCCCACGTTGGAGAGCAGGCACGAAAACGCCGCGAACACAAAGGCGAGGATCGCGAAGGGGCGGCGCATGGCCTCCTCGGAGGCCTCCGCTCCCCCTTCAACCACGTACGTCTCACAGAAATAGCGCGCGCAGCAACTAATGAGGCCAATGCACACGTTCATGCAGGCGAGGAAGAAGATGGCGAAGACCACGACCGTGCCGGCAAGGCCAAAGTGCATGGAGGCCGAGCGAGCAAGGATTGCAGCGCCGTTGGTGGCGTCGGGCATCACGGTGCCGAGCTGCATACCGGCAAGGGCCAAGCCGCAATAGATAATGGCCATGAGCACGCCGGCGATCACACCGGAACGCGAAATCTCGAAGGCCACGCGCTTGTCATCGGTAACGCCCAGTTCGTGAATGGTCTCGGCGATGATAATGCCAAAGGCGAGCGATGCGAGCAGGTCCATGGTCTGATAGCCAGTCAGAAAGCCCTGCACGGCGGCGCCTGCATCGTAGGGAGCCTGAGGCGCGGCAGCCGGTCCCAGTGGCGAGATCACGGCAGCACCCACGACCAGTACGATGAGCGCAATGAGCGCGGGGCCCGTAATGCGACCGAGTACGCGTGTAATGACACCCGGGCGCAGCGTGAGCGCAAACGCGATGATGAAGAACCCGATGGCAAACGCCAGACGTGCCGTGCCGAGCGAAACGCCCTCGGGCAGCAGCGGCACCAGCATCTCGAAGGCCGTGGAGCTTGTGCGCGGAATAGCCAGGCACGGGCCGATGGCCAGGTAGACCGCCGCAACGAAGAATTCGCCAAACTTAGGATGCACGCGGCCGGCAAGCTCGCGCGCCGTTCCGGCAAGTGCCACGGCGATAAAACCCATGACGGGCAGGCCGATGGCGGCAATCAGAAAGCCGAGCATGGCGACCGGCGTGGCAGAACCAGCCTGCAGCGCCAGCAGCGGCGGAATAATGAGGTTGCCGGCGCCAAAGAGCATCGAGAACAGCGCAATGCCGACGGTAACGACATGGTCGGAGCGCAAACCGCGCGGAGCGGATGAGGCCATATGCACACCTTTCGGGTCGAAACAAAAACGGGACGGGCAAAAGACCCGTCCCGCAAGTATATACGCTCTAGCAGGCTAAATCGCGCAAAGCGTCAATCGCGGTGTCGACTTCCTCGTCCGTGTTGAAATACCCAAACGAGAAGCGGACGACGCCCTGGCGCTCGGTCCCCAGCGCGCGGTGCATGAGCGGAGCGCAATGGGCACCGGGGCGCGTCGCAATCCCCCACCCTTGCATGAGCGCGTCCGAAATCTCGGCAGAGTCGATATCGGCTACGTTGAGCGACACAATCGCAGAGCGCGCCTGCTGGTCAAAGGCACCGTAGAGCTTAATCCCCGGAATCTTGCGCACACCGGCAAGGAAGCGATCAGCGAGCGCACGCTCGTGGGCAGCAATCGCCTCGACCCCACCCTGGGCCTCGATAAAGTCGAGGCCGGCAGAAAGGCCCGCGATGCCGTGGCCGTTGAGCGTGCCCGCCTCAAGGCGCGTGGGCCACTCAAGCGGCTGCAGCGCATCGAAGCTGTGCACGCCCGTGCCGCCCATGGCCCACGGAGCCACGTCAATGCCCTCCGCCACGGCCAGGCCGCCGGTCCCCTGCGGACCCATGAGCCCCTTGTGGCCGGTAAAGCACACGACGTCGAGCCCCATGGCATCCATGTCAATCTTCGCCGTGCCGGCAGACTGCGAGGCGTCGACGATCGCAAGCGCGCCTGCCGCATGGGCCATGGCGGCCACGCGCGCAATGTCGACCTCATTGCCGGTCACATTGGAGGCGTGCGTCACCACCACGGCACGCGTGCCCGGCGTGACCAGCTGCTCGAGCTCGTCATAATCGAGAACGCCGTCCGCGTCGCAGCCAGCATGCTCAACGGTCACACCCCGCTCCGCCGCCAGGCGGTTGAGCGGACGCAGCACGGAGTTGTGCTCGAGCACCGTCGTGACCACGCGGTCGCCGGGGCGCACCACGCCACAGATGGCGGTGTTGAGCGCCGCGGTGGAGTTGGGCGTAAAGCACACACGGTCAGCCCGCGGGCAGCCCAACAGGCGCGCAAGCTTGGCGCGACAACCGTGGATGGTACGCGCCGCGTCGAGCGCGCCCGACGTCGCACCGCGTCCGGCATTGCCGAGCGAGCACATCGCCTGCGTCACGGCATCGATCACCGTCTGCGGCTTGTGCATGGTCGTCGCCGCGTTATCCAGGTAGATCATCGCACGACCTCCCACATATCAATCACGGTATAGCCCTCGGTAGGAACACTCGCCGCGGCGAGTTCGGCGCGCAGCAGCTCCTCATCGGCAGGCGACGCCTTCCACGCCAAACCGCAGCCGGCAGCGACCTCCCCGGGCACGGGAATCGTTCGCCCGGGAAGGCCGCGCTCAATGCACAGGGACTCGCAACCCATGGCGGCCGCCGTGGTGGGGAACGTGATGACAAGCGCCGGGCGCTTCTCCCTCATGGCAACTCCAACCAATACGCTACGGGCGCACGACGCGCACGGCCTGCTCCATCTTCTCCACGATCACGTACATGTTGGTGACCTCGCCCACTGCAAGTTGGTCTTTAATGCCATAGTGGTCGAGGCAGGTACCGCAGGTGAGAATCTCGACACCCTGCTCAGCCAGCCCCTTCAGGTCGTCGAGCACCGGTGAGCCCTCGACGGTGAGCTTGGCACCGCCGTTGTAGAACAGCATGGTCGCGGGCAGCTCCTCCTGCTGCGTCACGGCAAAGATAAACGCCTTCATGAGCTTGTGGCCCAGCTCGTCATCGCCACGGCCCATGCAGTCGGTGTAGACGGAAATGACGAGCTTGCCCTTGCCGGCGCTGGCGTCGCAGAAGGCAGCGCCATCCTGCTCAGGATCGGCCACGGCAACGGCGCCAGAGGTCGCCACGGTCACGTGCCACTCGGCGTCAGAAACCTTCTCGACCGAGGCCGTGCAGCCCTTCTCCTGCGCCATCTTGGAGATGTTCTTGACGGCGGTCTCGTTGTCGACCGAGGTCACCACGGCACCTTCGCCATCAAGCTGTTTGAGTGCCTTAAGTGTCTTGACGACGGGCAGCGGGCAGGCATCGCCCATGGCATTGACTTCAATTTTGGTAGACATAGCTTTTCCTTTCGAAAGAACCGTTCTAGAGAACGGTAAACAGTTACATAAACGTGCGGGCTAGCGGACAACGCGGACGGCAGGACCGCCCGGCTCCGCCTCGCAAACGCGACCGACGACGGCGGCAACGCGCCCCTCGGCATGCAGACGACGCGCAAGCTCATCCACATCCGCCGCGGGCGCCGCAATAAGCAAACCGCCCGAGGTCTGCGGATCGTACAGCGCATCCAGCATGCCCGGCTCCAGGTCCTCGTCGGCCGCCACGCGCGGGCCAAAGAAGTCCTGGTTGCGGTAGGAGCCCGCGGGGATAATGCCCAGACGCGCCATGTCGAGCACCTGGTCAAAGAGCGGCACCGCCCCCGATGCAAGCTCAACCTGCACGCCCGAGCCCTCGGCCATCTCGCACGCGTGCCCGATCAGACCAAAGCCCGTAATGTCGGTGCAGCCGTGAAGCTCAAGTCCCTCGGCCAGACGAATCGGTGCCTCGTTGAGGGTTCGCATCGAGTCAAACATGGCTGCGGCCTCGTCCTGCTCGATGAGCTCGCCCTTAATGGCCGTGGTGATAATGCCCGAGCCGATGGCCTTGGTCAGCAGCAGAACATCGCCCACGCGCGCGCCGCTGTTGGCGAGCATACGGTCAAGCGCGACAAAACCGCTCACGGACAGGCCGTACTTGGGCTCGTCGTCGTTGATGGTGTGACCGCCCGCGATGGAGCAGCCGGCCTCGACGCACTTGTCGGCGCCGCCCGCCAGAATCTGACCGGCAACCTCAACGCCCAGGCAGCTCGGGATGCACAGCAAGTTCATGGCATGGCTCGGCCGCCCGCCCATGGCGTAGATGTCCGACAGCGAGTTGGCCGCGGCGATCTGGCCAAACAGAAACGGGTCGTCGACCATCGGTGGGAAGAAGTCGATGGACTGCACGAGTCCCAGGTTCTCCCCTACGCGGAAGACGCTCGCATCGTCGGAGGTATCGAACCCCACGAGCAAGTTGTCGTTATGCACATTGGGTAAATCGCCCAGGACCTGGGCGAGGGCTCCGGGGGCCAACTTAGCGGCTCAACCGCTCGCGGCCGTCATGGACGTGAGCTTAATCTGATCGTCAGCCATCGATACCTCCTCTCATCGGTCAATCATTTCCTCCCAGTATACGCATGAATGCGAGCCTACGGCGGATGCATTAATTGAGCGCCTGTGCGCGAATCGCCGCGCCGATGGCTCCGGCAAAGCGAGCCTGGGGCGAGGTGGTCACCGGCGACCCCAGTAGCTCGCCCAACCGCTCCACCACGAATGCGTTCTCGCACAGGCCTCCCGTCAGGTAGTACGGGGCGCCCGCCGCCTGCCCAGCCATGGTCGCCACGCGCGAGACCACGCTGTCGATCACGCCACGCGCAATGTTCTCGCGCGGCTCACCGCGACCGATCAGGCTGATGACCTCGCTTTCGGCAAACACCGTGCACATGCTGCTGATCTTGGTGGGTTCGCCGGAACGCGCAAGGTCGGCCATCTGCTGTTGGGAAATACCCAGACGGTCGGCCATGATCTCCAAAAAGCGCCCCGTGCCGGCAGCGCACTTGTCGTTCATGGCAAATTTGGCCACGCGACCGCCCTTGATCTGAATGACCTTGGTGTCCTGACCGCCCACGTCGATCACGGTGCCGTGGTCGCCAAACAGGCGCACAGCACCGGTACCGTGGCAGGTAATCTCAGTCACGACCTTATGCGCATAGGGCACGGCGACACGACCGTAGCCGGTCGCGATCACGCGCACGTCGTCGGCAGCCACGTCATAGCCGGCCGCGGCAAGCTCGCCGCGCAGACGCTCCGCCGCATCGACCGAGGAGAACCCGGTTGGCTGCACGCACGTCCACGCCACCGAACCCCCTCCATCGACCACAGCAGCCTTAGCCGCCGTAGACCCGATATCGATCCCGATCCCTATCATGGCTCTCTCCCAATCTAAACATCAAAGGTAGCGGCGCGTTCAGGCGCCTTAGCTCTAGGTTTCTCAGGTGCCGGAGATTGACCCGAAAGAGGAGCGCAGCGTACATTGGGTACGCAAGCGACGGTTTGAGGAGCAAGATCCGGTGCCTGAGGAAGCTAGAGGGTTTCGATGAAGGCGGCGATGCGGGTCTCGATCTGTCCCATGTCGCCGTTGCTGTAGTCGGTCTCGATCTTCATGTACGGAATGCCCGCACCCTCGACAGTCTCCTGCATGCGCGCACTCTCCACGTTAAAGGTGTGGCACGCCTGGAGCACGCTCTCCACTACGCCATCGACGTGATACTTCTCGCACATGGCCAGCGTGTTTTCCATACGACCGTCGTTGGGCGTCATGACCGAGCAGTTAATGTCCAGGTAGCGGTCGGCGATGGCGCGCAAGATGTCGGGAGCCTCCGGGTCGATCATCATGGCCGCCGTGCGCTCGCCCGAGCAGTCGTCCATGCACACGACCACACCACCGTTGGACTCGATGGTGCGACCGATCTTGTTGATCACGCCGCCCACCGGGCAGCCGGTGATCAGAATGCGCTTGGCATCCGCCGCAACCGGGCGCTCGCTCGCGTCGTAGGCCTCGCGCAGCTTGACAACCTTTTGCTCCAGCTGCTGCGTATAGGCCTCGATATCAAAGCTGAACGTACCGGCAAACATAGTGCTCATCAGGTCGATGCCGCTCATGGCCGCCGGCTGGTTGGCCTGCAGCGCAAACATCTTGAGCTGAGCCGCACGCAAGCGGTTGCGACGACGGACGGCAGCACGCAGGTCATCGTCGGTAATCGTGATGCCGTAGAAGCCCTCGAGCTCCTCCTTGAGCAGGCGGCACTCCTCGTACCAGCCTTCACGCTCGTAGGCGCGATCGCGACCCTGCGGAAGATGCAGAATGTGCGTGCGCTTGAGCTCGTTGAGTAGCTCGTACATCTTCTTCTTGCCGTCGCAGGTGGTCTCGCCGATGATCATGTCGCTAAAGTACGTAAACGGGCACTTTTGCGAATAGGCAAAACCATACGTAGACTTGATGAGCGGGCACAGGTTTGCCGGCAGCACCTTCTCGGCCTCGGGAATCACCTCGTCGGACGTGCCGCACAGCGCCACGCTCGCAGCCCCCGCGGCATCGATAATCTCGAGCGGCGTGTAGCTGCACAGAAAACCGACCAGGCGATTACCCGCCTGCTTATAATCCTTGACGCGAATAAACGCCGCCTTGCGTTGCTCGTTGAACTCCTCAAACGTGGACGGCAACGGCTGCTCAATATTTTCCGACATATAACTCCTTAACAAACCTTTTAACCAACCAAGGAAACGGCTTTCCCAGGTGCCCGAGGTTGCCGTGAAAGAGGAGCGCCGCGTACTTTGGTACGCAAGCGACAGTTAGAACGGCAAGATCGGGTGCCTGGGGAAGCCGCCGAGACGGATAGCCCTAAATGGTTTCCAAGAAAGCCTCGATCCTGGTTTGCAGTTGGCCTGCATCCTCGCCGGCGTAGTCGGTCGTGATGTGCATAAACGGAATGCCAGCCTCCTCGGCGGCCTTCTCCACGGCAAACGACTCCATCTCGTAGAGTGTGCAGAACTGCAGGGCCACGTCGACGATGCCGTCGGCATGCAGGTCCTTGGCCATCTGGACAATGTCCTTCATACGCTGGTCATTGGGCGTAAAGACAGCGCAGTTGATCTTAAAGTAGCGCTCGGCGATGGCGTCGAGCATCTCGTCGACCGTCTCGCCGGACTCGTCGACCAGATCCTTGTAGTAGCGCGAGCCCGTGCAGGACTCCTCGCCCACCACGACGCCGCCGGCCTTCTCGATGAGGTTGAACAGCTTCCAGTTGGGCACGGCCATGGGCGTACCGGTGTACAGGATGCGCTTGGTGCCCTTGGGCGCCACACCCTCGCCGGCCTCAACGCGCTGCTCGCACTCAGCCGCCATTTCGTTGATGGCGCCGGTCAGGCGCGGCGTGTCATCCATAAAGGCGGCCTGAACGGTCAGCAGGCTGTCGAGACCGCTGATGGGCGCCGGATCGGCAGCGCGGGTCGCAGCCAGACGCTGCAGGGCGCGACGCTTCTCGTTGACGGCGTGGATGGCAGCCTTCAGGCCCTCGGGCGTAATCTTGACGCCGCACTCGTCCTCGATCTTGGCGGCGAGCTTCTTGACCTCGGCCTTCCAGGTCACGAGCGTCGACTCGTCGTGCACGTTGGGAATATCCATGACGTACATGTTCTTTTGCGTGGCAAAGAACTCGTAGGCTTTCTTCTTACCGTCGCAGGTGTTCTCGCCTACCACCAGGTCACTCGACTCAATGTAGGGGCAGACCTCGCCCAGCTTAAAGCCGGCAAAGCTCTTGATAAGCGGGCAGGTGTTGCGCGGCAGGTGCTCCTCGACCTTATCGGTTGCCCAATCGGCACCCGAGCACAGGCCCACGGGAATGCCGTCACAGGCAAGCACGATCTCCTCGGGCACGTACACGCAGAACGAGCCGACGATCTTGGTGGCCTCGCCGGCCTCCTTCTTGTCGAGCATCTCCTTAATACGGCCGCTATGGATGTTGGTGGCCACAAAGTCCAGGTAGGACGTGGACTTGGGGCGATTGTGCTGCATCAGAAACATATCGCCGTACATCTGACCCACGGCGCCCAGCAGCATGTCGTGGTCGGCAAGATTCATGCCGAGGCTCTCCCACATCGGATGGAAATCGAATTCTTCAGCCATGACGGTTCCCCTCTCGAACCAAAATTGAATAGCTACGGTATTGCTGCACGGTGGGTGGCGAAAACCCAGCCGCGCCTAAACCCGGAATTTTAGGGAACCTGCTTTGCGGTCGATTATTTAATTGTTCGTCGTCTCTCCCGGAGCCGTGAACATACCTGCTCATATGCGACTCCGAGCTATATATAGGGCACGCGCGGCAACGCGGCGAATGTATGTCGTCTGCGGCATGTGCGCACCCTCCTTTACAAGTTAAGGTCAACTATATCAACGGTCATCGTCCAGACGAACACCGTTGACATTCGTACGACAGCGTCGTGCGTCGTCGTTTAATAAAAAATTATCTTGATTGGTAAGAGTTTGTCGTCCCTCATTCGGCGAGCGGCAAGACAAAGCCGCCGAGGCTTATATCCCCGACGGCATTACCCGGCGCTATCGACAAACCAAATGGATCCTGCTGGCATCAAAATGCATGCGCAGCGTCTCGCCTGCTTGCGGCAGCGCGTCGACAGGCATGCCCACCTTGTTGACCTTCCACTGCAGACGCGTGGGCGCATCGACGCGCGGCACGTCCAGCAACACCAGCCGCTCAAAGCGCGAATCACTCACGCGGGCCACGTGCAAGTCATAGCTGTTGCGGCCCCGCTCAGCGCGATTGTCAACATGGAAGTAGCTTGCGCGAATGCCCAGGTATGCCACGTCATCGGGAACCTCGCGGCCCACGTTGAAGGTCATGCCCCAGTCGAGGGCCTCAACTTCTTCGTCGCCGATCTTGCGCGCCCGGCTTGTGTTCTTGCAGCCCGTCAGGCGCAGCGCCGCCAGCGTCTGCGGGCGGCGAACCACGTCCTCGACGGAGCCGATCTCCTCCACATGCCCGTCGTGCATCACGCAGATTCGCTGGCACAGGCGGCACGCTTCGTCGATGTCGTGGCTCACGTAGAGTACGGTGCGGTTGCACACATCGAACAGGTCGAGCATGTTCTGCTCGAGGGCGCTCTTAAGATAGGAATCGAGTGCGCTCATGGGCTCGTCGAACATAAAAATGCCCGGATGCGCCGCCACCATGCGCGCAAGCGCCACACGTTGCTGCTGACCGCCCGAGAGTCGCACGGGATAGCGGTCGGCAAAATCGGCCAGTCCAAAGATACCCAGGTAGCGCTCGGCGAGCTTTTTGCGCGCGGCGGCGTCGCCCGCATCCTTTACACCGGCGCATACGTTATCGGCCACCGTCATGTTGGGGAAAAGCTGATAGTTTTGGAACAGCAGGGCGCATTTTCGCTCCTGGGGCGACAGGTTGATGCCCGTCGCCGAGTCAAAAAAGGTCACGCCGTTGACGACGATCTTGCCCTCGTCGGGCGTCTCCACGCCGGCGATGCAGCGCAGCGTACAGCTCTTGCCACAACCCGAGGCACCGAGCAGCGCCACACGATCCTCGCCGGCCTCAAGCTGCATGTCGAGCATAAACCCGGGATAGCGCTTTTTGATATCCAGAACGAGCGACATGGCCTATCGACCTCCCTGCAAAGCGGCATCATCGCGCATGAGCTCGGCCAGCGCCTCGCGATCGATACGCAAGGCATCGCCGCCCGCCGGGTCGAGCGAATCGCCCTGTCCGGCAAGATCTTTGATCCGCTTGCGCTCCGCACGGGAAAGGCCCCGCTCGCGATACTTTTGCGAATGAGCGGTGTACATGTTGATGAACAGGATGACCAGGAAGCTGAACACGATCACGACGGCGACCCAAAAGAGGGCCACCGAGGTGTTGCCGCCCATCCACTCAAAGTAAATCGCAATGGGGATGGTCTGCGTAATGCCGGCGTAGTTGCCCGCAAAGAACAGCGTGCAGCCAAACTCTCCCATCGCGCGGGCAAAGGCGAGGACCGTACCAGCGGCAATAGAAGGCCACCCAAGCGGCATCATAAGCTTGGCAAAGATGCGCCGCTCGGACCATCCCAGGGTTCGCGCGGCGTCAAGCATCTGCGTGTCGAGGCTCTCAAAGGCGCCGAGCGCCGTACGGTAGACCAGGGGGAACGATACCACCACGGCAGAGATCACCGCCGCCGGCCACGTAAAGACAATCGAGACGCCGTGCGCAATCAGCCACTGGCCCACCCCGGTCGAGCGACCAAACAGCATAAGCAGCAAAAAGCCGCAGACCGTGGGCGGCAACACCATGGGGATGGTAAAGACCGAGTCGAGCAGGCCCTTGATGCGACTCGAGGTACCCATAGTCTTCCACGCGGCGAACAGGCCCAGCGCAAGGGAGATCAGCAGGGCAAGGCCGCTCGTTTTAATGGACACCCAAAACGGGCGATAGTCGATGTCGCCCAAAAAGGAGACCAGAGAGGTCAAGGGCCCTTGCTCATCCCGCAACATGACAGACGACGCCTCTACCATTTGAGCGCTATCAAGCCAACGCGCGCCGCCCTTGGCATCACCCGAGGCTGATGCAATCACCACATAGCGGTCCCCATCCGCACCGTGCTCGTCAAAGCCATAGGTATACCCGCCGGCATCAAACCTTGTATCCGCCGTGACATACCAAGGAAGGTCCACGTCCCCCAGCTGCGCACCTCCCATGCAGTTTGCGCTGTCGAGCTCACAGACGAGGGCCTTAAGACCCGATACGCACTCGTTGTCCTGCGGATCCAATCCATACTTCTCGACCGCGTTGGGCGATATCCACACCACAACGCGATCGGCAGCAGGCGCCACTACAAGGTCCACGTCCTCGTCAACGGGAAACCGGTAGCCCTCAGGCTGGCCCTCCATGGCACGAGCGGTCCCCTTGGCCAACCGCTCAAAACCCTCGATCCCATAGGAAAGCCCATGAGCGGTCGCAGCAACCTGGGCCCCGTCCTCAGCGTCCCCAGCAAACGCAAATCCCGGCACCCAGCAAAGCGCGAAGGTCAAAGCACAGGCGACAAGCATGCGGAATCTATTAAGCACGAAAAGCTCCAAGCGAATACAAGGACGGAGTGAAACACAAAACGATGGAATTATCGCGCCAAGCCGCACTACTCGGAAAGCTCAAAGCCGTACTTGGCCCAAATCTTCTGGGCCTTTTTGTTGGTCAGGCAGAAGTCGATGAACGCCTTGGCCTCGTCGGCATGCTCAGAGCTATCGGCGACAGCACCGGGATACACGATGGGCTTGTGCGAGTCCTCGGGACACACAAAGGCCTCCTCGATACCGTCGTAGCGGAAGATGTCGGAACTGTAGACAAAGCCAGCCACGCAGTCGCCCGTAGAAACGTAGGCGGCAGCGGTGCCGACCTTGTCGGCCAGTGCGACCTTGTCGGCGATCTCGGGCACGTACTCGCCGTCATCGCCCTCGGTGCCGGTGTAGAGGCCCACAGAAGCCAGCGCCTGGTTGGCGTACTTGCCGGCGGGAACGGTCTTGGCGTCGCCGATGGCGATCTTGCCGTCCAGATTCGCGACGTCGGCGATGGCCTCGACCTTGGTGTCGGAGCCCTCGGCGCGAATGATCACGAGATCATTGACGAACATGTCCTCACGTGTGTCGACGTCGACGAGCTCGGCGGCCTCGGCGTCGTCCATGGTGCCCTTGGAGGCCGTGACGAGCACGTCGACGGCGGCACCGGCGCGCATCTGCTCGACAAGGTCGCCAGACGCCTTAAACTGCGTGTCGGCAAACGTGGTGCCGGTCTGCTCGGTGTAGAGCTCCTGAACCTCGGGCAGAGCTTTCTCGAGCGAGTTAGCGGCAAAGACCTGCAGCTCGACAGCCTTCTTCTTAGAGGAAGACTTGACGGAGCCGGCATCGGAACCAGCGGGCTCGGACGTCTTGTTGCCCGAGCAGCCGGCAAGGCCAAGGCCGGCGGCAGCGGCAGCAGAAAGCGAGACAAAACCGCGGCGTGAAACCATATCGAACATATTCAACCCTTTCGAACGCTATGCCCGGGCACCCCGCCGCAGGCTTTATTCTGTTACTAGATTATACTTCCGCGCGAATAATGTTTGTGATAATGATTTCTCGCCTAATAAATTTCTTTTACCGATAACCCCGAGACGGCCGCACTGTCGCTGCATAAAAAGGGCGGAGCAGCCCGTAAGGTCGCTCCGCCGCAGGTAGTGCGCTTATTTGGCGTGCCCACCGCCCGCCGTCATTTGGGCCGCATGCTCCAACTGGTCGCTCACGGCCTCCCAGCTTTCGCGGGCCGCTTTCGTAGATCCCGGAAAGTTGATGACAAGTGTATACCCACGCTGCATGCACACGGCGCGCGAGAGCATAGCGCGGCGCGTCTTGGACATGGAGTACGCACGGATTGCCTCTGCAATACCCGGCACATCGCGGTCGCAAACGGCACGCGTCGCCTCGGGCGTCACATCGCGCATCGAAAGCCCCGTGCCGCCGCAGGTGAGCACGACATTGGCGTGGCACTCATCGGCGGCTTCCACAATGGCATCACCGATCTCGCTGGCGTCGTCGCGCACGACCACATGTGAGGCAACCGTCCAGCCCTGCGCCACGATGAGTTCCTCGAGCGCGGCACCCGCCTCGTCCTGGGCAAGATCGCGCGTATCCGAGCACGTCACAATCGAAATCTTCAGCTCCATAGCATTCCTCCTATAGCACCGTGCCCTCAGGCAGGTCGACACGCACGACATCCACGACGCCGCCCGCCTTGAGCTCGCACGGTCCTTCGTCAATACGCAGCAGGCAGTTGGCCCGCTGCATCGTGCCGAGCAACGCCGAATTCTGCGTCTTGGCCTCGGTCACCAACAACTCACCGGTCTCGGGATCGCGCAAAACCGTGGCGCGATCGAAGAAGCGGCGATGCTGTCGCTTTTTCACGCTGTGCGTGAGCGTCGCCCGCTGCACGGGGCGCACACCCTCGGCAAAGCCGCGCATCTTACGGATCGCCGGACGGGCAAGCATCTCAAAGCCTACATACGCCGCGGCCGGATTGCCTGAAAGTCCCAGGTAGGGCTTACCTGCGAGCAAGCCAAACGTAATGGCCTTGCCCGGGCGCATCGAGATGCGGTCAAACAGCACCTCGCCCTCGCGGCGGACGAGCGCCGTCACGAAATCGTAATCGCCCGCCGAGGCGCCACCGCTCGTAATGACAAAATCGCACTCCTGCACGGCACGATGCACCAGCTCGGCAATCGCCTGCTCATCATCGGGCGCAATGCCGTAGAACACGGGCTCGGCTCCCGCATCGAGCGCTTCGGCCATCAGCGCCGAGGAGTTGGAATCGCGAATCTGACCGCGCGCCGGTACCTTACTCGGTGCGACCAGTTCCGTGCCCAGCGAGATAATGCCCACGCGCGGGGCAGCGTGCACCTTCACGCTTGCATACCCGGCGCTTGCCAGCAGACCCGCGCCCGCCGGGGCCACAACCTCTCTAGCACGCATCACGACGTCACCGGCATGGGCCTCCTCGGCGGCAGAGCGAACATTCTCCCCTACCTTGGCAGGTGCCGAGAAGCTCACGTGCGAGCCCTCGTTGCCGTCACCGTCAAGTACCTCGACAATCTCGTATTTCACTACGGCATCGGCACCCTCGGGCACCGGCGCGCCCGTCATGATGCGAACCGTCTCGCCCGCGCCGATTGCGCCCTCAAACACATGGCCCGCGGCCTCGTGTCCGATAACGTCGAGCATCACTGGCGCCTCGCCAGATGCCTGCACCAAGTCCGCTGAGCGCACGGCATATCCGTCCATAGCGCTGTTGGCAAACGGCGAGATGTCGATATCGGCCACCGCGTCCTCGGCCAAGGGAAAACCAGCCGCCTGCCACACGGGAATCTCGACGAGATCGGTCGGAGCAACGTGCGACAGGACAATCGACTGTGCGTCATCCAGCGGAATGAGTTTCTCTGCCATATGCACCTCTTAATGCCACGGCGCACAACGGGGGCGCCAATTCTTTATGCTTGTCTCAGTATAATCCCCCGACGCGCGACCGCGACTTGGTCTGTGCCCGCAAATACACCTGTCGGTTGCAGGCCGCGAAACAGAATGGAAACCAACCCACCGGCTCGTCGCGTTTACCGCGTTTTATAATGCTTGCGTTGCAACCTAAAAGAGGAACGTATGGCTCATAACGACAAACCCGAAAGCGCAAACGAAGCGCAGGATCATTCCCAGCCGCTCGACGACGGCGGCTTTTTCTCCCTGAACGACGTCATTACGGCAGGCAGGCATCAACTTACCCGCTCCGAGCATCTCTTGGCTGCCGACACGCGCCGCAACGCCCGCAACCTACTCGCGAGCGCTAAGCTGCTCGTACTCGTCGTCATCGTCTCGCTCGCCATGGGCGTTGCCGCTTGGGCGTTTTTGGCCTCGCTGAATATCGCGACCGATTATCGTGAGCACCATGCGTGGATTTACGCGCTGCTTCCCGTTGTGGGCGTTGCCACCGCATGGGTGTACAAAAACCACGGTCTCGCCGCCAAGCGTGGCAACAACCTGGTCATCGACTCCGCTCTAGGCACACGCCTCATCCATATGCGCATGGCCGTCCTCACGTTTGTGTGCTCCACGCTCACGCACCTAACGGGCGGATCGGCCGGTCGCGAGGGAGCCGCGGTGCAGATCGGCGGCACCATCGCCAGCAACATCTCGAGCCTCGCCCACCTC
This sequence comes from uncultured Collinsella sp., assembly GCA_900544205.1. Taxonomy (GTDB): domain Bacteria; phylum Actinomycetota; class Coriobacteriia; order Coriobacteriales; family Coriobacteriaceae; genus Collinsella. The sequence continues at coordinate 64,850 of UQUG01000001.1, read as the reverse complement.
GAAAAGCATGACCACCACGACCTCATGCTCGCCGGCATCTCGTCGGCCTTTGGCGCCGTATTCGGCTCGCCCCTTGCCGGGGCTTTCTTTGGCATGGAGATGTGCTTCATCGGCAAGATCGACTACACCGCGGGCATCTACTGCTTAGTCGCCTCGTTTACCGGCTACTTCACATCACTCGCCCTGGGTACCGAGTACGAAGCGAATGTCATCGCCAGCGTTCCCGCCATGACGCCCAAGACAGTCGTCATCGTTGTTATCAGCGCCATCATCTTCGGTCTGACGGCACGCCTCTTTGCCTGGTCGGTTCGAACCGTCAAGAGCCTGTACGGTCGCTTTATCACCAATTACCTCGTTCGCGCACTTATAGGCGCACTCGTGGTTTTGGCCGCCTATGCCCTCCTCGACGCCTGGGACTACGCCGGCCTTTCCACGTGGCTTTCCGGCGCTGGATTTGCCGGCAACACCACCCTGGCGGACGCAGCCATCAAGTTGGTCGTCACAGCGCTCACCCTGGGCGCCGGCTTCCAAGGCGGCGAGGTCACGCCCCTGTTTGGTATCGGTGCGGCGCTCGGCGGCTGGATAGGTTGCCTCGTCGGAATCGATCCCAGCTTTCTGGCAGCGCTGGGCATGCTCGGCGTGTTCTGCGCCGGCCTTAACGTGCCCATCACCACCTGTATGATGGCCATCGACCTGTTCCACGGCACGGCAGCCGGGTTCTTTGTCATCGTGGCCTTTATCAGCTACCTAACCGCCGGACACCGCGGCGTGTACCCCGCCCAGCGCATCATCTCGCCCAAGCGCCGTTCGCTTATTGTGGATGAGGGCGGTACGGTAGCGGAGGCTATCGAGCGCCACAACGACCTGATAGAGTAGACGTTAGTATTCGCCGTGCAGCCACAATCGGGGGCAATTCGACCTGAGCGCGACCGCACCGTCACGTCATACGCCGGGAGTCGTTCCATGCACGCAACTGATTTTGGTCGCACGCTCATCATCGCCAACCCTGCCGCCCAGTCGGGCGCCGCGCGCGAGGTTGCCGAGCGCCTGCAGCGCTTTTTGGATATGACCGCGCGCGCATCCCAGTTTGACCTGGTACTGACCGAGCGCATGGGACACGCCAAGGAGCTGGCCGCACAGGCCGAGGGCTATCACACCGTTATCGCCCTCGGCGGCGACGGCGTGATCCACGAGGTCGTCAACGGACTCATGACGCAGGATGAGGCGGTCCGCCCCGCTCTTGCCATCCTGCCCGTAGGCTCCGGCAACGATTTTGCCCAAACGCTCGGTATCGAAGATTTCTCCGGCAAGGATTATGGCGCGCTGCTCACCTGTGAGCTTCAACGTCAGGACATCGGGCGGATTCGCTCATGGAACCCCGCAAGCGGTAGCGGCGAGGCTACCGTTGAGTACTACGACCAGACGCTTTCGGTCGGCATCGATGCCGCCATCGGCCTTGGCACCACCGAGCTGCGCAAAAAGACCGGCTTGACGGGCGCTCCGCTCTACACCCTTTCGGGACTTGAGCAGTTTGGCCTGCGCTATCGCAACTACTCCATGACAGTCAGCTTTGACGGCGCGCCCGCCGAGCGCGTGAGGGCGATCATCATGGCGATTCAGCTTGGTCCCACCTATGGCTCGGGCTATCGCATCTGCCCCGATGCCGACCCCTGCGACGGCGTGCTCGACGTCTGCTACGCATGCGGCCCTGTCCCTCGCGCGGTTGCCCTGCCTATGTTCCTTTCGGCCAAGGACGGCCACCATACCAAACTGCCACCGGTTCGCATGCGCCGATGCCGCCATGCCGAGCTCACTTTTGAGGAGCCAGACTACCCCATCCAAGCCGACGGCGAGCCCATCGTCGCCTCGCGCATCGAGGTCGACATCCTCGCCGGCGCCCTCCACGTCTGGCACCCCACCCGCTAGCCCCACCTAAGTTGCGGTGAAATAGGGACTGTTTATGTAGCTAAAGCCGCAAAACAGTCCCTATTTCACCGCAACTTAGGGGTGGCTATTCGTCGCTGCCCGGTTTGCGACGGTTGGCCTTTTTAATCGCGTTGAAGTGCTTGTCGTTGAGCCTGCGCTGCCGAGAGCGTTGAGGCACCTTGGTCTTTACGCGTCGACGCGGTGGACGCCCGCGACGCTCAAGCTCTGCCCTCAGCTTACGCAAACAGCTCGCACGATTCTGAAACTGACTGCGGCTCTCGCGCGCCGTCACGGTAATCCCCGTGGGCCCATGCTTCATGCGCACCGCTGAATCCGTCGTGTTCACGCCCTGCCCGCCCGGACCTGTCGCGCGAAACACCTGCACCTCGCAATCGCGCGCCAACTCCTCGACCGACATCTCGGCAAAGCGCGCATACTCGCGCCATCCCATCTTGTTCTCATCCATATCAACACCTCCCCTCATACAAAAAATGTGACAAAGGGACAGTCCCTTTGTCACATCGCATACCAATCGCTTGTGTTGCGCGCTTAGGCGAAGGTGATCTCGCCGGTCTCGCAGTCCATATCGGCGATACGGGCCAGGCTCTCGACGCGGAAGCCGCGCTCGCGGAGCTTATCGCCACCGCCTTGGAAGCCCTTCTCCACCGCAATGCCAATACCAGATACCTCGGCACCCGCAGCCTCGCAGATCTTGATAAGACCCTCGAGCGCGCAGCCGTTGGCCAGGAAGTCGTCGATAATCAGGACCTTGTCGCCCTCGGACAGGAAGCGCTTGCCAACGATAACCGGGTACTCCTTCTGCTTGGTAAAGGAGTAGATGGTCGTGGCATACTGCTCGCCGTCGAGGTTGATGGACTGTGCCTTCTTGGCAAAGACCACCGGCACGCCGCCAAAATGCTGGGCCGCAATGCAAGCCATGCCAATGCCCGAAGCCTCGATCGTCAGGATCTTGTTGATCTCGACACCCTCGAACAGACGGGCCCACTCGGCGCCCATATGGTCAAACAGCTCAACGTCGCACTGGTGGTTGAGGAAGGCATCAACCTTAAGGACGTTACCGGCCTTTACGATGCCGTCACGGCGAATACGATCCTCAAGCTCCTGCATGGCGCAACCCTTTCTCGCGGCAATGATTCCGCGCGATGAACAAACGTTGCACGATAGTCTACCACGGACCGACCCCCGCCCGCCCCACAAGCCGCATCGCACCACAAACCAGTCTTTTTGGGACGGCGCGAATCGTGGCAGACAGCCTCCCAACACGCTAATGGCGGGCGCGCATCTTCACCAAACGCACCATGGCAAGCGCAAAGCCCACAGCGGCCACAGCCATGAGTACGTAGAACACCGAGCGAAAGCCGAATAGGAATACATCCGGACGGCCTGCAACAAAACTGGTCACGGCCTCGCCCATCGCCACGCTCATCTGCCCATACAGGATATGCGACGCCGCCGTAATGCCGAGTGCCATGCCGGCGTAGCGCGCCAGGCTGCCCAGGCTGCCCGCAAAGCCGAGCGCTTCGCGCGGAGCCGAGCCCATATACAGCGAGTTGTTGGGACTCTGGAAAATCGACGTGCCACACGACATAAACGCAACGCAGCACACGATCACAGGGATAGAAGAGTGCTCGTCAAGCGTGCTTACCGCAAAGAGACCGCACACGTACACGCCCAGGCCGACCGCCGTGGGGCCCTCGCAGCCAACACGGTCCGAAACCGTACCCGAAAGCGGTCCGATAAAGGCATTCACCATCGGCAGCGCCAAAAAGAGCAATCCGGAAATGTCGGAACCAAAGCCATGGGCGTCCTGAAAATAGAACGGCAGGATAAACTCAGATGCGCCAATACCAACGAACACGATGAGCATGCAGGCAAGGTTGATGGTGAAGGCCGAATTTGCAAAGCAGCGACGAGCGGCCTCGATCAGGGACATGGGGCGCTCGCCGGCCTCCGGCTTAACATGCGGCAGCGTGTAGAGCCCCACGATAAACGAGATGACGCCAATGGGCAGGTTGATGAGGAAGATGCTCTCCCAAGGAAAGCTTGCCACCAGCATGCCGCCGAGCACGGGGCCACACATCATGCCGAGGGCCACAAAGGTCGCAAGAATACCCATGGCACGGCCTCGTTCGCGCGCCGGAAACGACTCGGTGATGATACCCATGTTGTTAGCCATGGCCGCCGCGCAACCGACGCCCTGAACAATGCGTGCCAGGATAAGAACCTCGAGCGAGGCCGAAAGGCCGCACAGCAGCGAACCGACCGAAAAGACGATGACGCCCAACTGGAACACGTTCACCTTGCCGCGCACGTCGCCCAGACGGCCAAACGGCAACATAGCCACGCAAGTCGCAAGCAGATACACCGAGCTTACCAGCTGAATGCGATCGAGGCCCACGCCCAGCTCCTTTTGCATCACGGGCAGCGCCACGGTCACGACGGTCGAATCCAGACACACCATAAACGTCATGATGAGCACGGTAAACAGAATCGCCCACTTGTTCTTGCCATGGGTGTCGCCCTCTAGGGCAATATGCTCGCGGCGCAGCTGCTCTGCGGTTTTCTCCATATCCATCCTTTCGAGTGGCCCAACGCAAAAACGGGGCCCCAATCGCCTGTAAACAGTCGCGATTGGGGTCCCGCCTACGGAATCGGAACTAAAGGTCGCCGAAGCTTTCTGCCAGCATCGGCGCCTTATGCGAACGCTAGCCTAGCACTGCTCGAGTGCCTGCTCAAGGTCGGCAATCAGATCGGCCGTGTCCTCGAGGCCGCACGACAGGCGCACCATGTCGGCGGAGATACCGCAGGCGATGAGTTCCTCGTCGTTCATCTGGCGATGCGTAGCGTTAGCAGGATGCAGGCAGCAAGTGCGGGCGTCGGCAACGTGCGTGGCGATCTGGGCGAGCTTGAGGCTCTTCATAAAGGTCTCGGCCGCCGCACGACCACCGTTAAAGCCAAAGCTCACGACACCGCAGGTGCCGTTGGGCATGTACTTCTGCGCCATGTCGTAGTACTTGTCGCCCTCCAGGCCCGGATAGCTCACAAAGCGCACCTTGGGGTGGCTCTGCAGGAACTTGGCGACCGCCAGGCCGTTCTCGCAGTGGCGCGGCATACGCACGTGCAGGCTCTCGAGCGAGCTGTTCAGGAAGAACGCCGCCTGCGGGTTCTGCATGGGACCGAGGTCACGCATAAGCTGCGCAGTAGCCTTGGTGATAAAGGCGCCCTCGCGACCGAACTTCTCGGCATAGGTCACGCCGTGATAGCTCTCGTCAGGTGTGGTGAGACCCGGGAACTTGTCCTCATGCGCCATCCAGTCAAACTGGCCGTGATCGACGATCACGCCGCCGAGATAGGCCGCGTGACCATCCATGTATTTGGTGGTGGAGTGCGTAACGATATCGGCGCCCCACTCAAAGGGACGGCACATCACGGGCGTCGGGAAGGTGTTGTCGACCATCAACGGCACGCCGTGGTCGTGTGCGGCCTTGGCAAAGTGCTCAATGTCGAGCACGGCGAGCGCGGGATTGGCGATGGTCTCACCAAAGACGAGCTTGGTGTTGGGCTGGAAAGCGGCCTCCAGCTCCTCATCGGTGCAGTCGGGGGCAACGAACGTGCAGGTCAGGCCCATGCGGCCCATGGTGTGGGCAAGCAAGTTGTAGGTACCGCCGTAGATGGCAGAGCTCGCGACCACATGATCGCCGGCACCGGCAACGTTAAAGATCGCGAGGAAGTTCGCGGCCATGCCCGAGCTCGTGAGCATCGCAGCGGTGCCGCCCTCCATCTCGCAGATCTTGGCGGCAACGAGGTCACACGTGGGGTTCTGCAGGCGGCTATAGAAGTAGCCCGACTCCTCCAGGTCGAACAGCTTGCCCATGTGCTCGGACGTATCGTACTTCCACGTGGTGGACTGGTAGATAGGCACCTGGCGCGGCTCCGCATCGCCCGGGCGATAACCGCCCTGAACACACGTGGTACCGATGGTCTGCTCGCTCATATCTTGCTCCCTTGCCTGGGTTACGTTTTATTCGGTTCACGATACCGCTACCCTGCACCCCTCTCAACCCATCCCAAAGGTAGGTTATGGGACTAATTAATCAAGGGTTTTATCTCAAGCCTTGGGCATTTGCTCGATAGATAAAAATGAGGCATACATGAAGCTCTCGATGATTACATGCACCGTCACGGGTACCATAGGCGAGTACACCGTAACCAAGGAGACAACGATGAAGCAAATCGATACGGCCCAGCTCGACATCAACGCCTGTCAGGCTCAGGCAGCCGAATACCACGCCCGCGGCTTTAACTGCGCCCAGGCCGTCGCCTGCACCCTCGCGCCTGCCGTCGGACTCGACCCCCAGATCGCCTTTACCCTCACCGAGGGCTTTGGTGCCGGCATGGGCGGCATGACCGAAACCTGCGGCGCCATCTCGGGCGCCGTGGCCATCATGGGCTTCGTGATGAGCGACGGCATGGAAAACCCCAAGACCAAGGGCCAGACCTACAAGCTGTCGCGCGAAATCGCCAAGCGTTTTGGCGAGAAGAACACGACGACCGTCTGCGGCACGCTCAAGGGCATCGGATCGGACAAGGGTCCGCTTCACAGCTGCCCCGGCTGCATCGACGATGCCGTCGAAATCGCCTGTGATGTACTAAAGCAGCTCGCCGAGTAAACGGCAGCACAGAAAAACGACGGCCGGCGCGCTTGGGATCCATCCAAAAGCACGCCGGCCGTCGCCGTTAGAACTCGGCAAATACGGGAGCACCGACCTCGATCTCCTCGCGCCCCGCCATAAGCTCGCGCATCCTGGCGCAAAAAGACTCCTGCTCCCCCGCCTTAAACACCAAGTGAAGTGTCACGGCATCCGCGTAATCGGTATCCGAAACCTTGGCACCCGAATCCTGCGCCAAGCGAAGCACCTGCTCATACTGCGGATAGGCCACATGCACGTCAACAGGCACGACGCTCGTCATCTCGACGATCTGCCCGGCCTCCCGAGCCGCGGCCACCGCCGCTTGCGTCGCCGCGGTATAGGCGCGTACCAAGCCACCAGGCCCCAACAGCGTGCCACCAAAATAGCGCGTCACTACGCAGCAAACATTTTTGAGCCCCGCGCCGCGCAACACCTCGAGCGTCGGCATACCGCTCGTGCGGCTCGGCTCACCGTCATCGCTTTGACGCTCGCGTCCATCGACCAAAATCCACGCGGGAACATTGTGTCGAGCGTCGTAATGACGTTTGCGAACGGTCTCGATAAAGGCATTCGCCTCATCCTCGGACTCAATATGGACCAGCTGGGCAATAAACCGGCTCTTGCGGTCCACAAACTCGCCCGAAGCCTCAATATTCGATTGAAGAGTAAAATAGCTGTCCAACAAAGCCCCTCAACAACAAGCAAAGCAACAAACAGCCTCAATAATACGGCAAAGACAGCACCGTTGACCTCGCCAACAAGAACGGAAACGCCAATGATACCGTCACCAACAGCGAGAACCCGTCAGCGCGAGCAAGGTGCCTTGAAAGACAAGGGCATTGACCTTATGGTCATGCCCGAAGGCTTGAAAGGCAGATTGCCGCGCTGACGGGTTCGCAGCGTCAACAAAGTGCTGAGTGGGCCGATAAGCCGGGTTCTGTCGTGAACGGTCATTTATCTTGTCTGCACGTTACCGTGCAGTTCCACGCACGCTACCCGAACGCGGACCGGGCCGGCCCATAGCGTTCCTATTCGCGCTTGCTCCGGATGGGGCTTGCCAAGCCGCCGTGTTACCACGACGCTGGTGGTCTCTTACACCACCGTTTCAGCTTTTCCCTTTACGCCTTGCGGCGCAGGTGGGAGTCTTCTTTTCTGCGGCGCTTTCCGTCGGATCACTCCGCCCGGCCGTTAGCCGGCATCCCGCCCTCTGGAGCCCGGACTTTCCTCACGCGTGCTGCAAGCAGCACATCGCGCGACCGTCTGGCCCACTCAGCAGTGCAAGAGTGTAACACACCGTTGCCGCAGGCAATGGCACAACGCAAACGCTCGACACGATAAACCAAGAACCGCCATGCGCTACAATGGTCCTGTCGATGGGCAACGTCGTCAGTCGAGACGCGACCGCGCTCCACACCCCTCCGTCTACTCGGTGTGTTCCCGCCTCCTCCCCGAGGCGGGATGTCGGCATTTTTCATGCACTGACAACCCAATAGCCTGTGGACAGCCCGGGCAGCATCGCGCACCTCAGCAGCAAATGCAAAAAAAGGGACCCGTCCATTGCGGACGGATCCCTTAAAACAAGTGATCGTCAAACCGATTTACTCGGCGTCGGTCTCCTCGTCCTTCTTCTCGGAAGGCAGCGGGGTAACCTCGATCTCGACGCCCAGAGTCTCAGCAGCGGACTTCATGGACAGGGAGATACGACGACGGTCGAGGTCGATCTCCATGACCTTGACCTGAACCTTGTCGCCCACGTGGGTGACCTGAGAAGGCTGATCGACGTGCTTGTTGGCCATCTCGGAGATGTGCACCAGGCCCTCGATGCCCTCGCCCAGATCGACGAAAGCGCCGAACGGGACAAGCTTGGTCACAGTGCCCTCGACGATAGCGCCGACGGGGTACTTCTTGACCAGTGCGCGCCACGGATCCTCGGTGGTCTGCTTGAGACCCAGGGAGATGCGCTCGCGGTTGAGATCGACGTCGAGAACCTCGACCTCGACCTCCTGGCCGACCTTGACAACCTCGGAAGGATGGTTGACGTGGTTCCAGGAGAGCTCGGAAATGTGGATGAGGCCGTCGATACCACCGAGGTCGACGAAGGCGCCGAAGTCGACGATGGAGGAAACGGTGCCCTGGAGACGCATGCCAGACTTGAGCTTGGACAGGATCTCGGAGCGCTCGGCCTTACGGGACTCCTCGAGCACGACGCGACGGGAGAGGACGACGTTGTTGCGGTTGCGGTCCATCTCGATGACGCGGGCCTCGATGCGGGTGCCCATGTAGGAGGTGAGGTCCTTGACGCGACGGAGGTCGACGAGGGAGGCGGGCAGGAAGCCACGCAGGCCGATGTCGAGGATCAGGCCGCCCTTGACAACCTCGATAACCTCGCCCTCGACGTTCTCGCCGGAGTTGAACTTCTCCTCGATGCGGTTCCAAGCACGCTCGTACTCGGCACGCTTCTTGGACAGGACCAGACGACCGTCCTTGTCCTCCTTCTGGAGTACCAGAGCCTCGATGGGATCACCGAGTGCAACGATGTCTGCAGGGTTAGCGTCCTTGCGGATGGACAGCTCGCGGACCGGGATAACGCCCTCGGACTTGAATCCGATGTCAACGAGCACCTCGTCATGCTCGATCTTAACGACAGTGCCGTTAACGAGATCGCCCTCATCAAAGTCGGTAATCGTACCGTCGATGAGGTTGTTCATCTCCTCCTCGTTGACATCGTCAAGAGAGAAAATGGACGAGTTCTGAATCTCACTCAAAGGTGGACCCCTTTCGAACTACGGGGCCCCGATTGCTAGGACCTACAGAAGGGTGCGACAAGCACACAACGTTTAGGAACACTCGGGAGCCGACAGATACTAATGTGACGCTTATGCAATCACGTTCGTATAGGTTACGGGGAAATGAGTTCGATTTCAAGCGTGAACTGCGATTTTTTACTCGTGTGGAGACTTTTTCGTAATCTTATGAACACACGTCTCCGCAACTTGACGATAACCAGCTAGGCATTCGGCTTTGGGGTAAAGTATCCGGAGCCAACGATTCTAGATCGATTTTTCGAGAAAGGTGCCCGCGTGCTCAAAGCAGTCGTTTTCGATATGGACGAAACGCTTCTCAGCATCAACCTCAACGCGTTCATCCTTCGCTATTTTAAGGATGTCTCTTCGATGCTCGCGGATATCGGGCGCCGCAGCCGCGGTGGCACGATGGCGCGCCTCGGCACCATCCTGGTCGACCTCAACGCCAATCGCCGCAGCGGCACGGACAACCGCACCAATCTTGAGTTTTACCAAGAAGAGGTCGAGCGCCGATGCGGGATCTGCCTCTCCGATCCCCTCATCTACGAGGCGTTTACCTACTATGACCGCGAAGTTCTTCCGTACAAGAACGACGAGGTCATTAACGCCCACGCCATGCCGGGAGCACACGCCGCGCTCCAGGCCGTACAGGACGCAGGGCTGCGTTGCGCGCTCTTTACCAACCCCAGCTTTCCCCAAGGGGCCATCGAGTGCCGCATGGGTTGGGGCGACCTGGCCGACGCTCCCTTTGAGCTCGTCACGCACATGGGAAACACCACCCGCTGCAAGCCCGATGCCACCTACTATCTAGAGCAGCTTCAGGTGATGGGACTCGAGCCACACGAGGTCCTTATGGTGGGCAACGATCCCAAGCGCGACTTCCCCAGTCCCGCCTGCGGCATTCAAACTGCCTATGTTGGCCAGGGAAAACCCGGCCGAGCCACCTGGCGCGGAACCATGGAAGACTTCGCCCGCGACTTTAACGCCGTAATCGAAGCCTTCTACGAACACCAAGTAGCCGACGAACTGTCGTAGGACCCCTCGCTCCAAACCAAATATCGCCGCAGGTTGAGCACAAGTCAGCGAAAATGCCCCTAAGCGAGCAATGTGCCTTGAAAGAGGAGGGCATAGGCCTTCTGGCCATGCCCGACGATTGAAAGGCAGATTGCCGCTTAGGGGCATTTGCAGCGTCGACTGGTTACGCGGTTTGGTAAAACCGCGTAACTAGCACACCTGGGTTTTGCCGATCATGATGTTGAGGATCTCGATGTCGGTGTCCTTCATGCCCACGCGGCCTACGTAGCCCATACTGGCGATTGTTTGCTCAACGGTATCTTGGATCAGGCCCTCGCCGGCGCGGAAGCCGCGACCCTGCATGGCCATATCATGGCCCAGAATCGCCGCATCGACGGCAGCCGAGATCTTGGCGGCACAGCTCGCCTTGGCGCCGTCGCACACGATGCCGCCCACGTTACCGAGCGTGTTCGAGACGGTCGCGCCAATCTGTTCGCGCGTGCCACCGCACAGCCAGGTAATCGCAGCGCCGGCGCCGCACGCAGCGCAAATAGCACCGCAAAACGCCGAAAGCGCACCAATATAGCTCTTGATATGCACGGCGATAAGATCGGACAGCATCACGGCGCGCACCAGGCGCTCGTGGTCGCAACGCAGGTACTCGGCATACTCCATGACGGGCAATGCGCAGGTAATGCCCTGATTGCCCGAGCCGCACACAATGGCGACCGGCAGCGCGCAACCGTTCATGCGGGCGTCGGACCCGGCGGCCGCACGGGCACGGGCGCGGCAGGCGACGTCATCGGCACGAGCACCCAGCAGCGTACGGCCCACCTCGGCGCCCCAAGCGTGCGCGAGACCCTCGGCACTGATCGCGCCATTCAGCTCAATCTGACGCTCAACGGCAGCGCGGGCGTCCTCAATGTCACCGTCCTCGATAAAGTCGATGATGGTCTCGATCGACATGGGCGTGTCGGCGTTATCTGCCGCACGCTCGGCCACCACGCGCTCGGCGCAGGCGGCGCACTCCCCCGCCGACTTACCGCATACCGGAATACCGTCGAGCGTATGGCACGTGACATTAGTGTGGTGATCGGTAATCTCGACGACCGCGGTATGGCCCCCGGCCGTCGCAGTCACCTTGATGTAGAGGTTGGGCACACCCTCGACAAGCGACACATCGCAGTAGTCCGCATCGGCAAGCAGCTCGGCCACGCGGGCGCGGTCCGCGTCATCGACGCTCTCGAGCACCTCGAGCGCGCTCTTGGCGTCGCCGCCCACGGCACCCAGCACGGCCGCGGCCTCAATACCGTGCATACCGCCCGAGTTGGGCACGGTCACGCTCTTGACGTTCTTGATGATGTTGCCCGAGCAGGCAACATCCATATGATCGGGTTCGCAACCGAGCGTCTGGCTCGCCAGCGCCGCTGCATAAGCAACGGCAATGGGCTCGGTGCAGCCGAGTGCACAAACAAGTTCGCGGTTCAAAACATCGCAAAACGCGGCATCACGAAGGGAATCGGCAGGCATAGGTATCTCCTACTTGTATAACGGGCTGGGCTCTCAATAATAATTAGCTCTTTTATTTGATAACAATGCATCAAAAACCGCAACCCAGGTTCCGGTAGACGGCATTCAGGCGCAAACTGACGGCATTCATTCATGAGAAACCGGTCTTGTTGCATGCTAAAGCGTTTGACCAAAAAACGCCCAAGCGTTTACACAAAAGTCGCGCTATCATGCAGTCGAACGCGGTAAAACCTTTAGCAATCTCGCCGCACAGACCAGAGAGGAACTATCCATGAAGATCGGTATCGGTAACGACCACGCCGCCGTCGAGCTCAAGAACATCATCTCCGAGCACCTGAAGGAGCGCGGCTGCGAGGTCGTGAACTTTGGCACCGACACCTCCGAGAGCTTTGACTACCCCATCGCCGGCTACAAGGTGGGTAAGGCCGTTGCCAACGGCGACGTCGATCTAGGCATCCTGATCTGTGGCACCGGCGTCGGTATCAGCCTGGCTGCCAACAAGGTCGAGGGCGTACGCGCCGTCGTGTGCTCCGAGCCCTTCAGCGCCAAGCTCTCCCGCATGCACAACAATACCAACGTGCTCGCTTTTGGCGCCCGCGTCGTGGGCTCCGAGCTCGCCAAGATGATCGTCGACGAGTGGCTCGACGCCGAGTTTGAGGGCGGTCGTCACGAGCGTCGCGTTAACCTCCTCAACGAGATCGATCACACGCGCGCCCTTAAGATCGTCGACGAAGCCTAAACTATTCAGTGCCACAAGCTAACAGCAGGGGCCCGCTCGGAACACATGTCCGAGCGGGCCCCTGCATAGATTTTGGAATAAAAGGGCGCCGCGGATGGAGTTACGCGGCGCCCAAGCCACACGCTAACAGCTTTAAGGAGTCAAAGCTGGTTTAGCCAAAGAAGCGCTTGATCTCAATCTCGGCGTTCTCCAGGCAGTCGGAGCCGTGGATCACGTTGGCGTTGACATCGACGGCAAAGTCGCCGCGGATGGTACCAGGAGCAGCCTCAAGCGGGTTGGTAGCGCCCATGAGGGTGCGCATCTTAGCAACAGCGGAGAGACCGGAAACGACCATCTTGACGACCGGACCGCTCGTCATAAAGTCGCAGAGACCGCCAAAGAAGGGCTTGTCGGCCAGATGGGCGTAGTGCTCCTCGACGGTAGCGCGCTCGAGCGTGGTCATCTCCATGTGCTCGATGACAAGGCCGCTGCGCTCAATGCGAGCAACGATCTCGCCGATCTTGCGGTCGCGCACGGCGTCGGGCTTAATCATGATGAAGGTCTTCTCGATAGCCATAAAAGTAGCCTTTCAAGTAGGTTCGCGCGTGCCCAAGTCCCATTCCGGCACCCGCCTGGACTGCATCGTAACAGAGTTTTAGCTGCAGTTAAACAAAAAGCTGTTTATTGAAACGTTGCAATTTATTAAAGCGCTCCATATGTGTCACTTCTGTTTCGAAGCCCGATTAGAGTACCATCCGACCGCCCATCAACCGCGCCGAACAGAGCAGGCGGTCGGTTGCCGCCCGCGAACGTATCCCCTTCACAACCTGCCCAAAGGTCCTACAGAAGTTCTCGACAAGCCCCTCCCCCATAGCAACAAAATACGGGCTCCCACATCAGCAGGCGCCCGTAAAGCGAAAACGATTTATCAATACATGGCCAAAACGGCTTCAGCCAAACCTCTACTTTGCCCCGTGACCCATCTCGACGACCTTGGTCAGCGATCCAAACACGCCCTCGTCAGCCACGAGCTGTGCCTCGGCACGCTGCAACTGCACGGCAACGGCGGCAGGAGCGGTGCCGCCCTCGGTCGTGCGCGCGGCGACAATCGACGGGATATCGAGCGCCTCGGTAATATCGCGCTCAAAGAGCGGGCTTGCCTCCTGGAACACCTCAAACGGCAGGTCCTCAAGATTGCAGCCGCGCTTCTCGCACATCAGGACCAGATGGCCCACCACGGCATGTGCCTCGCGGAACGGCAGGCCACGCTTGGCCAGGTAATCGGCAACATCGGTGGCGGCAAGGTGCCCCACGCCGCACTCGCGCGCCATGGCATCCTCGTTGACGGTCCAAGTCGAAATCATTCCGGCCATAACGGACAGGCACTGCATGAGCGTATGGGCGGTATCGAGCGCGCCCTCCTTGTCCTCCTGCAAGTCCTTGTTATAAGCAAGCGGCAGGCCCTTCATGGTTACCAGCAGCTGCACCAGGTTGCCGTACACGCGACCGCTCTTGCCGCGGATAAGCTCGGCAAAGTCGGGGTTCTTCTTCTGCGGCATGATGGACGAGCCAGTGGAGTACGAGTCGGAAAGCGTGATAAAGCCAAATTCGGAGCTCGACCACAGTACGATCTCCTCGGAAAGACGCGACAGGTGCATCGCCATGACGGATCCGGCGTAATGCAGATCGAGCAGAAAATCACGGTCGGAAACGGCATCGAGCGAGTTGGGGATCGCGCCCGCAAAGCCAAGTTCGGCAGCCGTCATCTGGCGATCGAGCGGATAGCTCGTACCGGCAAGCGCAGCGGCACCCAGCGGGCAGTTGTCGGCAGCATCAAAGGCGGCCTTCAAACGCGTAAAGTCGCGCGCGAACATCCAGGAATACGCCAGCAGGTGATGCGACAGCAGCACGGGCTGAGCATGTTGCATGTGCGTGTAGCCCGGCAGAATCACCTTGTCGTACTTCTTGGCCGCATCCACCAGCACATGGCGCAGCTCAAGATTGGCCTCCATGAGCTCCTTGGCCAGCGCCTTGACGCCCAGGCGCGTATCGGTCGCCACCTGGTCGTTGCGCGAACGCCCAGTATGCAAGCGCTTGCCAGCCTCGCCGATGCGACGCGTCAGCTCGCTCTCGATGGACATATGAATGTCCTCATCGTTGATATCGAAGGTGAAGTTGCCGGCATCGATATCCTGTTCGATTTCGGTCAGGCCCTTGGCAATCGCCTGCTCGTCCTCGGCACTGATGATGCCCTGGGCCGCCAGCATTTTGGCATGCGCCTTAGAGCCGGCGATATCCTGCTTATAGAGATGTTTGTCGACCGGCAGCGACGCGCCAAACTCCTGCGTGACCTCGGCCACGCCTGCCTCAAAACGACCGCCCCAAAGAGCCATGGAACCGTCCCCTTTCTCCAAATACCAAAACAAGCGCCCAAAGCAATGCGCCATATCGCTAAAGCGATTTTTCAACCGCTAGTTTTACACATTCCCCACCGTGTGCGGTGCCATGTGGCTAATTTGCAAAGAAGTGACGCGCCATGCACTTGGCGCCCAACGTCTCCCTCCGGATGTTGCCCTGCGAACCATCGATCCAGGCCTTCAGGCTCATAGGAACGTCCTCGACCCTTACAGCATCGAACTCGGGCGCGAGGGCAAGCAAAGCATGCGCGATAGCATTGAACATAATGGATACTCCTCATATATATAGGCACAGAGCCGCCAAATTGATAGAAGGAGCCCCGCCGGACAACCCCGGCGGGGCTCGGACTCAGCCGCAGACGCGGCATCATATATGCGGGCGGAACGTAGGGGCCACCGATGTTAAGAAGTGTCAGCAAGCATAACGAAAGGTAGGGACCCCGTGCGCCCGTTATGTATCACGCGGATGGGCCGCGCGGATACCAAGGGAAGGAGGCGCTAGGCCTGGGCAGCAGCAGAGCTGGGGCCCTGGACCTTTGCCCACGTCTTGAGCGACAGCGTATCGATCTCGATAAAGCCGGCGCTGGCCTTCTCGTCAAACGTGGTGTCGCGGTCGTAGGTAGCCAGGCCGTAGTCGTAGAGGCTGAAGGGACTCTTGCGGCCGACGACATGGCAGTTGCCCTTAAAGAACTTCAGACGGACAGTGCCGGTCACGAACTTCTGGGTATCGGCCATAAAGGCGTCGAGCGCGTTCTTGAGCGGGCTGTACCACTGGCCGTTGTACACGGCGGTGGCCCAATCCTGCTCGAGCTTGATCTTGGTCTTGAGCAGGTCGCCCTCGACGCAGATGTCCTCGAGCGCCTTGTGGGCGGTGATGAGCGTCAGGGCGCCGGGAACCTCATAGCACTCGCGGCTCTTGAGGCCCACCAGAC
Source organism: uncultured Collinsella sp. (assembly GCA_900544205.1). Lineage (GTDB taxonomy): Bacteria > Actinomycetota > Coriobacteriia > Coriobacteriales > Coriobacteriaceae > Collinsella. Next base: position 48,797 of record UQUG01000001.1, on the reverse strand, counting down.
GATCCTCGACCAGGTCAAGACGGCCAAAGCCGTTGTCGCCCGAAATCTTGTTGAGGGCGATGACGATCTCGGAGAGCTTCATCTTCTTGCCGTCGACGGCGACAGGCTTGCCGGCCTCAAACTCGATCTCGGTATAGGTCGGGGTGTCAGGCGTGTCCTCGGGGTTCTTGGTCATAACCCAAGCGTCATCGAGCGGCTCATTCCAAGGGTCCTCCAGGTGACCGCACTCGATGGCGCGACCCCACAGGTTGTCGTCGATGGAGTAGGGGTTGTCGTTGGCACCCTCGGGAACCGGCACGTTGTGGGCGTGGGCATAGGCGACCTCGTCGGGACGGCACTTCAGGTCCCACTCGCGAACCGGGGCGATAACCTTGAGCTCGGGGTCGAGGGCCTTGACGGCGGCCTCAAAACGGACCTGATCGTTACCTTTGCCAGTGCAGCCGTGGGCGACGTAGGTCGCGCCAAACTCGTGGGCGACCTCAACAAGCTTCTTGGCAAGCAGCGGGCGAGACAGGGCGGAGAGCAGCGGATACTTATTCTCGTACATGGAGTTTGCGGCGATGGCTTTGGTCAGGAACTCATCGGAGAACTCGTCGCGCAGGTCGAGCACCTGGCAATCGAGAACGCCCAGGTCGAGCGCCTTCTGCTTCTTGGCATCCAGTCCGGTCTCTTCCTGGCCCACGTTGCCGCAGACGCAAACGACATCGAGATTCTTCTCGTCCTGGAGCCACTTGACACATACGGATGTATCAAGACCACCGGAATATGCGAGAACGACTTTTTCCTTGCTCATGGCTGTTTCCTTTCGCCCTTGGTAGCTAGTTAGAACATCGGTCAGTTGCAAGTCATTTCAAGGTCATATACCGTGCAATATCAGGTTAAATAGCAAAAATCAGCACATACATGCCCTAGAAACATGCAGCAATGTCGTGCTAAAACCCAACGACCTCAAAATGACTCTGTTGAGGCAATTCGCCCCATGCGGACAGAGACGATTGTTATCGTCGTCGGGAAATTGCGCGCTGGCGTCGGATGGCATTGTCTGCAGTGGTGATGATCTTTACGAACTGCATCTGCCTCTCCTTTCACGTATCGCCGGGCGCAATTCAAATATCGTAAACGGTACCTTTTACTCGGTAAGCGGTTGTTTTTCCGTCTCCGTTTTCGATGGTCGCTATATTACGCTAAAGTGCCCGCAGCACAAGCGACAAATTCAAATTTCTGAAAAGTTTTTTCATTACTTTGTGAAGCGTGGTGCAAATACGCACCATTCCTGCGAAAATACGCTCGACTACTAGTTGATGGTTATAACGTCTGAAACAATCTCGAAACGAAAGGCGCATTTTTATGCAAACTTACGAATCGGACGCCAACATCGGCAACATTAAGATTCTCGCCGTCGATATGGACAAGACGCTGCTGACCGACGAGCGTGTGCTGCCCCAGGGTCTTGATGAGCGCCTGGACAAGCTCGCCGACGCCGGCATCGTATTCTGCCCCGCCAGCGGACGTCCCGCCCCCAAGCTCGAGGAGATGTTCGAGGGCATCAAGAACCGCCTCGCCTTTTGTCCCGACAACGGAGCTTGCGTGATCTATCGCGGCAGCTATATCTATAAAAGCAATATTGACGTGGAGCTGTATCAGCAGGTCTTGAACCGTGCCTCGGAGGATCCTCGCGCTGTCCCCGTCCTGTGCTGCTTCGACGAGTTCTACGTGCTTGCCCGCGACCATCAATACCACGACGAGATCAGCGTCTACTACAACACAATCAACTACGTAGACAGCTTTGAGGGCATTGATTTCGAGTCCAACAAGATTTCGGTCTTCTTCCCCGGCTACGACGCCGAGCCCGCTTTCCGCGAGACCTATAGCCCCGAGTTCTCGGACAAACTCTACGTCACCAACGCTGGGCGCGAGTGGATCGACTTTATGAACCTGGGCGTCGACAAGGGCGTCGGCGTCGCTCACCTGTGCGAGCACCTGGGCATCGATATTGCCGATGCTGCCGCCGTGGGCGATACCTACAACGACATCCCCATGCTGGAGCGCGTCGGGCATAGCTTTATCGTGGACAATGCCGAGGAGCACATGAACGCGCACGCCAAGTGGCGCATTCCGAGCAACAACGACGGGGGCGTACTGACGCTCATCGACGCTATCTTGGCGGCCCGGTAGCCGTCCCATCGGGCCTGGCCGGGCGGCACAGGATAACTTTTCGCTCGGTCAGGTCCTGCGCAAGACGAAAGCCACATTAAGTGGCTTTCTTTGCGTGCGGAATCTACGAAAAGTTAACCTGTGCCGCCCGGCCAGGCCCTAGGTTTACTTGTTTGCCGCCTAGATGGCGTCTTGAGTGTCTAGATACTTAGGCTGAATTTAATTGAACGAAGGGGGCTCCTTGTTGGCAAGGAGCCCCCTTCTGGTTTGGTTACTTTAGGGTTGTGGGCACTTCCCTATTTGGCGTCGGCCCAGGTTATGCCGGTGCTGGCTTCGGCGATTAGGGGGACGTGGAGGTCTACTACGTGTTCCATGACGTCGCGGACCATGGTGGTTAGGCGCTCGACTTCGTCGACGGGGCACTCAAAGTCCAGTTCGTCGTGTACCTGCAAGATCATGTGGGCGGCAAAGCCTTCTTCTTCCAGGCGACGACTTACGCGGACCATGGCGATCTTGATGATGTCTGCTGCGGTGCCCTGCATGGGATGGTTCATGGCCGTGCGCTCGCCAAAGCCGCGGAGTTGCGGGTTTTTGGCCTTGAGCTCCGGAATATGACGACGGCGGCCGTACATGGTCTCGGCGTAGCCCGTCTGCTTGGCGCGTGCCACCACGTTGTCGAGGAACGTACGCACGCCCGGGTAGGCCTCGTAGTAGCGGTCGATCATGTCGCGCGCCTCGGCCATCGAGATATGCAGCGACTGCGACAGGCCGTAGGCCTGCTGGCCATACACGATGCCAAAGTTCACGGCCTTGGCGCGACTGCGCAGGTCGGGCGTTACCTCGGACACCGGCACACCAAACACGCGCGCCGCCGTCTCGGCATGGAAGTCCTCGCCCTCGTTAAAGGCGCGCACCAAGTGCTCGTCACCCGAGAGATGTGCCAGCAGACGCAGCTCGATCTGCGAGTAGTCCACCGCCAAAAAAACGCTTCCCTCGCCTGCCGAAAACGCCGTCTTGACGGTACGCCCCAGCTCCGAGCGCGTCGGAATGTTTTGCAGATTAGGGTCGCTCGAAGACAGACGCCCCGTCGCGGTGATGGTCTGGTTGTACGTGGTGTGCACACGACCGTCACCGCGGCGCAGCGGGCCCAACGTGTCCAGATAGGTTGACTTGATCTTGGACTTCTCGCGCCAGTCTAAGATCAAACGAACAATCTCGTGGTCACGGGCAAGATCACTCAGTACCTTGGCATTGGTCGAATAGTAACCGCGCTTGGTCTTTTTGAGACCCTTGGTCGGAAGGCCCATCACATCAAAGAGCACATGCGACAGCTGCATGGGACTGCCAATATTAAAGGTCTCGTCACCCGCCAGGTCGCGAATACTGCGCTCAACCTCGGTAATCTGGGTCGCCAGACCCTCGGACAGACTGTGCAGACGGTCGGGGTCCACGAGCATGCCCGCGCGCTCCATCTTGGCAAGTACCGGAACGAGTGGCATCTCGATGCCATCGAACACGTTGGCGGCATTCTCGCGGGCCATGCACTCGCGCAACGGTGCCACGAGCGCCAGCGTCAGAGCCGCAGTACGGGCGGCAGGCGCCGGAGCGTCCTCACCGGCACCCTCTGCGCCGCGCGCCGCAGGCAGCGCCATCTGCAGATACGTATCGGCAAGATATGCCTCATCGAACTCGGAGCGATCGGAATCCAGCAGATAGGCGGCAACCACGGTATCGAAGATGCGCGTAGAATCGACTGCCAGCGGATCCATGAGCTCGGGCTCAGAAGAATCGATGGGCGAAAGCTCGTGCAACAGCACCTTCATATCCGGGCTCGCCACGCGACCCTCCATAAACAGACGCGCGAGCACGCCAGCAATCACGCCGTGGACGAAGTTGAAGCCCTCAACCTCAGCCGCCGCGCAGCTGTCGCCCTCCTCGAGCGCGAAGAGGCCCTTGGACGTCGCCAACCACAGCGTGCGCGTCAGTCCAAAGAGCGCGCCCTCTTCCTTGTCATCGTCCACCACGGTGGCGACCCACTCGCCCGCCTCGATCGCACGCGAAACCTCGGACGCCACGTCAGCAAGCGCCTCGGCATCGCCGGCAGCGGTGCGCTCAATCGTGGGCATCTCAAACGTTCTAGCAGCGGCAGCAGCGCCACCCTCGTCACCGATCAGCGCCAAGAAACGGTTCTGCATGGCGGTGATGCCGAGCGTACCCAGTGCCGCGGAAACCTCATCGGCAGAATACGCCGGGAAGGACGTCGCCTCAAAATCGAGTTCAACGGGCGCATCGGTGCGGATGGTCGCGACCTTGCGGCTCAGCAGAGCATCGTCGATGTGTGCGCGCAGGTTTTCGCCCATCTTGCCCTTGACCTCGTCGGCATGCGCGATGACCTCGTCCAGGCTACCGTACTGCGCAATGAGCGCGCTCGCCTTTTTGGGGCCGATGCCCGGCACGCCGGGGATGTTATCGGACGTGTCGCCCTTCAGACCATAAAAGTCGGGCACGAGCGCCGGCGTGATGCCGTGATACAGATCGTCCACGCTCTCGGGCGTCATGATCGCCACGTCGGACAGGCCCTTGCGGGTCGAGACCACGTTGACGTGCTCGGTCACGAGCTGATACATATCGCGATCACCGGTCACCAGCAGCATGTCGCAGCCGGCCTCCTCACCCAGGCGCGCCATGGTTCCCAGGATATCGTCGCCTTCCCAGCCCTCAGACTGCAGAATCGGCACGTTGAGCGCACCGAGCAGCTCCTTGATCATAGGGAACTGCGCATGCAGATCGGGGTCCATGGGCGGGCGCTGCGCCTTATACTGCGGCAGCATCTCCATGCGCACGCGCGGCTTGCCCTTATCAAACGCCACGACCACGCCGTCGGGGTTAAAGGCATCGATCATCTTAAGAAACATGTTCAGGAAGCCGAAGATCGCGTTGGTGGGGCGACCGTCCGGCGCGTTCATAGTCGGCGGCACGGCGTGGAAGGCGCGATGCATGAGCGAGTTGCCGTCGATAACGGCAAAAGTGCGGCGCTTGTCAGACATATTAAATACCTCGCTTTGGGCTGGGCACGGTTTGCTCACTCCAGTTTACACGCTCCCCGCCCCGCGGCCACCTCACATCAAGCTCCCCCGCCACCGTGAGCCCGCGCGTGATACGATGGCTCACGGTACATCAACCAGCACGATCGATCCGAAAGGAGCCTGCGTCATGGAGCGTCCCTGCGCATGGAAAAAGTACACGCCACAGCAAGTCGAGGAGCTCGAGGAGCTTTGCCGCGGCTATAAGCAGTTTTTGAGCGAGAACAAGACCGAGCGCCTGTGCGTCAAGACCGGCATCAAGATGGCCGAGGAGGCGGGATACGTCGACCTGGAGACCGTGATCGCCGAAGGCCGCGAGCTCAAGGCAGGCGACAAGGTGTACGCCGCCAATCACGGCAAGGACCTCATGCTCGTCAACCTGGGCAACGCCCCGCTCGAGCAGGGCTTTAACATCCTGGGCGCCCACGTGGACTCGCCGCGCCTAGACCTTAAGCAGAACCCCGCCTTCGAGGCCGGCGACATGGCCTACCTCGACACGCACTACTACGGTGGCGTCAAGAGCTACCACTGGGTGGCCTCCCCGCTCGCACTCGTGGGCGTCATCTGCAAAAAGGACGGTACCACCGTCGACATCAATATCGGCGACAAGGCGGACGACCCGGTCTTTACCATCTCCGACCTGCTGATCCACCTCTCGAGCGAGCAGATGTCCAAGCCTGCCAAGGACGCCGTCGATGCCGAGATTCTCGACGTGATCGTGGGCGGCCGCCCCGTCAAGTTCGATGAGGACGACAAGGACGCCCCCAAGGAGCCCGTCAAGCAGATGTTCCTGGATATCCTCAAGGAGCAGTACGACGTCGAGGAGGAGGACTTCCTCTCCGCCGAGATCGAGGTCGTGCCCGCCGGCCCCGCCCGCGACATGGGCCTCGACCGCTCCATGATTCTGGGCTATGGCCATGACGACCGCGTCTGTGCCTACCCCTCCATGCTCGCCCAGATCAACGTCACCAACGTGGAGCGCACGAGCATCACGCTCATCGTCGACAAGGAGGAGATCGGTTCCGTGGGTGCCACCGGCATGACGAGCCGCTTCTTCGAGAACACCGTCGCCGAGATCATGACGCTCGCCGGCGAGGATAGCCCGCTGGCCCTGCGCCGCGCACTCGCCCGCAGCCGCATGCTCTCCTCCGACGTGTCCGCCGGCTTCGACCCGGGCTATGCCGGCAAGTTCGAGACCAAGAACGCGGCCTTTATGGGTCGCGGCCTGTGCTTTAACAAGTACACGGGCAGCCGCGGCAAGGGCGGCTCCAACGACGCCGATGCCGAGTACGTGGCCCTCGTCCGCGACATCATGGACGAGGCCGGCGTGGACTTCCAGACCTGTGAGCTCGGTCGCGTCAACGCGGGCGGCGGCGGCACCATTGCCTACATCATGGCCAAGTATGGCATGAACGTCATCGACTCCGGCGTTGCCGTCCTGTCCATGCACGCCCTGTGGGAGGTCGCCAACAAGGCCGATATCTACGAGGCCTACCGCGGCTACAAGGCCTTCATCGAGCGAGCCTAACCAACCCTTCGTCAGTTGCGGTGAAATACGGACTAAACTGGCCCATAAACGGCCAAAACAGACCGTATTCCACCGCAACTTCCTTTTTGGCAGAGGAGAGTCCATGCTGCAGGTCATCATTTCGCCCGCCAAGCAGATGCGCGCGGCCCAAGATGCTTTTGAAGTCCTGGGCATCCCACCCTTTGTGCGCGAGACGGCTCGCCTCCACCGCGCACTGCTAGATATCGAGCGGAATGAAGGCAGCGGCGGCCTGCAGGCACTATGGAACGTGAGTGACAAACTGCTGGGGCCTTGCCTCAACACCCTGCATGAGTTCGGGCCCATCCTGAAAAACGGCGATCTCGACAATCCCGCACTCGCCTGTCACCTCTCCCCTGCCGTCATGTCCTACCACGGCATTCAATACCAGAGCATGGCGCCCGAGGTGATGGATTCCGCGCAGCTCGCATGGCTGCAAAGCCACCTGTGGATCCTCTCTGGCCTCTACGGGTGCGTTCGCCCCTTTCATGCCGTGGAACCATATCGGCTGGAAATGGGCGCGAAGCTCGCCGTTGACGATGCCCCAGACCTCTACGCGTTTTGGAGCGACAAGCTCGCGCGGGCTATCGCCCCGGCAGGCTCAAACACCACGATCGTCAACCTCGCCAGCGTAGAGTACGCCAAAGCCGTTCTGCCCCATCTCGCGGGCGACGCCACGGTCGTCACGTGCCTCTTTGGCGAAGGCATCCGCAACGGCAAGCCCATCCAGCGCTCGACCGCCAGCAAAAAGGCACGTGGTTCCATGGTGCGCTGGATGGCAGAAAACAAGCTCGAGGATGCAAGCGGGCTCACCGCGTTTGATGTTGGTTATCGTCACTTTCCCGAGCTTTCAAATAAGAACACTTTGGTCTTCCTGAACGAACAGACCTTGTAGGACCACCGCTACTTTTGAATGTGCTGCCTAGGCACGGCGTCTATTCCGCCAAGCCGTCGGCTTTGGCAACTTCGTTTGTCGAGCCATCTTGGTAGGTAATCTTAACGTGCTCTACCTCGGACACCGCAACACCCGATGGGGGCTCCAAGCGCCATTCCGTCAGCGCGATATCCATCGTCGTGGGCACATCCCCTTGATCTTTGAGCTCGACCGACAGCGTCTTAAGCGACGCATCGAAGGTCACGCGCTCGATCTCTTCACCAGGAATGGAACCGCCGCTCAGCTGCAGCTGGACAAATCCATCGCGCGGATACCAATAGTCGCCCGGCGCGGCAACGGTATTGCCACCCGCGACCTTCACCGTCATTATCGGTAGGCTATCATCAGCCTCGAACTCCCATGCAGCGCCGCCGCGACCACCAAACGTCCAGATACAAACGGCAATCACCAGCACGGCAAGCACCGCAAAACTAATCGCGACAAGGCCATGGTGCGCACGGCTTTCCTCGGCCGATACATCCCATTGCGTCTCTCGATATAGATGCTTGTCTTCCATGTTCGCCTCCCCACAGGCACGCTCGTTAGGCCAATCGTACCCATTCGAGCTATACTTGAGCCCATTACATAAACGGGGGGCTTGCAGGACAAGACGGCAGGCTGAGATTGGGCGCGCCCGCCCTGACCCGCAAACCTGATATGGGTAATGCCAACGAAGGGAGCCGTGCCAATGAGCACACAGACCGAGCCCAAGCTCGTCACGCAAATCGACTTCGCCCGCGCCGGGCAGATCACACCGCAGATGAAGGAGGTCGCCGAGCGCGAGCATCGCGACCCCGAGTACATCCGCGAGCGCGTGGCCGACGGCCGCATCGCCATTCCTGCCAACATCGTGCACATCAAAAAAGGCATGCGCGCCTTTGGCGTCGGTGAGGGCCTGTCCACCAAGGTCAACGTGAACTTGGGCATCTCGGGCGACAAGGCCGATGCCGCCGAGGAATGGAAGAAGGTCAAGATCGCCGAGGACTTTGGCGCCGACGCCATCATGGACCTCTCCAACTCGGGCAAGACGCGCCAGTTCCGCCAGCAGCTCATCGACGAGACGCCGCTCATGGTAGGTACCGTCCCCATGTACGACGCCATCGGCTACATGGAAAAGCCGCTGGTCAAGCTTACCAAGGACGACCTGTTCGAGGTCGTGCGCGCGCACGCCGAGGACGGCGTGGACTTTATGACCATCCACTGCGGCATCAACAAGTCGGTCACAAAGACCTTTAAGGAGACCGGCCGCCTCATGAACATCGTGAGCCGCGGCGGCTCGCTGCTGTTTGGCTGGATGGAGGTCACCGGTAACGAGAACCCGTTCTATGAGTTCTACGACGAGCTGCTCGAAATCTGCCACGAGTACGACGTGACGATTTCGCTCGGCGACTCCTGTCGCCCGGGCTGCCTCTACGACTCCAACGACGCCACCGAGACCGCCGAGATGATCGAGCTGGGCAAGCTGTGCAAGCGCGCATGGGCCGCCGGCGTCCAGGTTATGGTCGAGGGTCCGGGCCACATGGCGCTCGACGAGATCGCCGCCAACATGAAACTGCAGAAGCGCCTGTGCCACAACGCCCCGTTCTATGTGCTCGGGCCGCTGGTGACCGATATCGGCGTGGGCTACGACCACATCACCGCTGCCATCGGCGGCGCTATCTCCGCCAGCTCCGGCGCCGACTTCCTGTGCTACGTGACGCCGGCCGAGCACTTGTGCCTGCCCAACGCCCAGGACGTGCTCGACGGCCTCATGGCCACCAAGATTGCCGCACACGCCGCCGACATCGCCAAAAAGGTGCCCCACGCCCGCGACATGGACGACAAGATGGGCCAGGCACGCCGCAAGCTCGACTGGGACGCCATGTGGAAGTGCGCGCTCGACCCGGTTACGGGCAAGAAGCGCTACGAGGAGTCCCCCGCCGCCACCGAGGGCACTTGCACCATGTGTGGCAAGATGTGCGCCGTCCGCACCGTCAACAAGATCTTCGAGGGCACCACGATCGACCTCGGCATGGAGGACTAACCCTGTCGCCGCGGCCGCTTCTGGCGGCGAGCTGGTGCCTGTCAATTGTTGACGTGTGAACATTTGCTTGCATTTGCGTAAAGATTGCATCGCCCGCCCGGGTTCGACATAGAGTCGGCCCGGGCATCTTTATAATGCTGGCTTATAGACCCATTTGATTCCGACCGAACAAGGGAGCGAACATGGATCGCAGTAAGGTACCTGCCGTTCTATCCATCGCAGGATCCGATTCCAGCGGTGGCGCCGGCATTCAGGCCGACATCAAGACCATCACGGCGCACCGCCTGTATGCCGAGACGGCCATCACCGCTATCACCGCACAGAACACCCTGGGCGTCACCGCCGTGCAGAACATCTCCCCGGATATTGTCGCGGCACAGATCGATGCCGTTTTTGACGATATCCGCCCCAACGCCGTCAAGATTGGCATGGTTTCCTCTGCCGAGATTATCGAGGTTATCGCCGACCGCTTGAGCGCTTGGAACGCGACAAACGTGGTAGTCGACCCCGTCATGGTAGCCACCTCGGGCGCACGGCTGATTGCCGAAGATGCCGCCGAGGCGCTCACCCGCCGCCTGTTCCCGCTAGCGACGGTTATCACGCCCAATATTCCCGAGGCCATGGCCCTGCTCGACTACGAGGTCGACTCCGAGCGCACGCAGCAAAATGCTGCCATGCTCCTCACCCGCCGCTTTGGTTGCGCATCCCTCGTTAAGGGTGGGCATCTTGTCAACGAGGCCAACGATGTACTGGCCGAACCCGCGCCACTCGATGACGAGGGCAACCATCTGGGAGATCCACTCACCACGTGGTTCCGCCACAAGCGCATCGAGACCGACAACACACACGGCACCGGTTGCACGCTCTCGTCCGCCATCGCCTGCGCGCTGGCGCAGGGCATGGATCTTGCCGACGCCGTCAACGCGGGCAAGGCCTACCTAACGGGCGCCCTCGCCGCCGGCTTTGACATGGGCAAAGGTTCCGGCCCCGTCAATCACATGTGGCAGTACTGAGACAGTTTGCCGCAGCTCGCTATTGATGCTGACCAACAGGCAAAACACGCTGAACGTACCGCAACACACTGACCGTACTTAGGGTTTTACGCCCACTTGGGATATTCGAGGGATACGAGAAAGGGGCCGTGGCGACGAACCGCCACGGCCCCTTTTGCTGTTATCGCCCGCGGTCGCTCCCGCCCCAGATCAGGGCGAGCGCGACAACCGTGACGAAGCTGCCCAAAATCGCGCCGAGCGCCGCGCCCATGACGAAAGCCATTACCACGGCACCCCGTCGGTGACGCAGACCTGCAGACGGTCGAGCGGCTCGCCGTAGATACCGGCGTAGTCGTCGCCGCTATAGGTAGAGCCGTCGTCGCACACGGTGTTCAGCCATCCGGCGCGCGCAGTGGTCTGGGAGCGGTACCACGCCTGCTTGCACTCCTCGCCGCTCGGCGTCACGTAGTACATGCGCACGCCGTCGATGGTATGACCGGCGATACCGGCGCAGCCGTTTACGGTGTCGTTGCGGTCGCCCTTGGCAACCCAGTCGAGCCAGCCGTCCTCGACGGTGTGGACCTGATACTTGAGCGTACCGCGATCAACTCGGGCGCAAAGGAGGTCATGCTGTCGGCACGGGTAGCCCGCGAAGCCGTCGTCGCCGGCACCGAAGTCAGTCACCTCGTCCAGCCAGCCGCCACCCTTGAGGTGCAGCGAGTAGTGTACGGGAACACGGGCGCCAGTGGAGCGAGGGAAACCGCCCGGCGCGCCCTGCGACGCCGAAGGCGCAGCGGGGGTCGCCGCGGGCTGCACAGTCGGCGCGGACGGCTGCGTGCCGCCGACCATCGCGTCGTACCACTCGACGGCGCGCTGCATGTAGTGGTCGCGCTGCGAGCCAGCCAGCTCGCCGGGGCAGGCCGTGGACGACCAGTGCTTGTGCGGGAACACGTTCACCATCCATGCCGGGCGGCCCAGCCCGTAGTACAGGCACAGCGCCGCCACGAGGTGCGCACCGCTCTCGATGGCGGCCTCGTGAACCGTCCACGGGCCGCGCGCGCTGTTGGCGTGTTCGATGCTGATGGTCGTGTCGTTACCGCCGCCCGTGCCGATGCCGTCGCCGCAAGCGTAGGCGCGGTCGGTGTCGTTGACGTGCTGCACGATGTAGCCGTTGCGGTCGACCGAGTAGTGGGCAGAGCAGCCGTTGGCGGCCCAGATGCTGTTGCACTGGGCCGCATTGAGGTCACCCGCCATATGGTGGATCGTGACGCCCTTGATGCCGAAGGGTCGTCCCGCCGAGAAGTTGCAGCCGAGGAGCTTGTACTCGTCCGGTTGGACGTTCGCGAAATCTGCCATGTTAGTCCTCCTTGATGTCGCCGAGCGCGAGCAGAGCGTCGAGCCATTTGTCCGTGATACCGACGGATTTGAAGGCGGCATAGGCCACCTGCACGCCGCCGACACACGCGAAGATGGACGTCACCCACGCCGAGGGGTCGGTGGGCACGCCTCCTGCCATGGCCGTGAGAGCACCGCACCCCGCCGAGACGGCGATGGCCGTCCAGCGGGCGACGCCGCCCGTCATGGCCTTGGTCTTGATGGCCTGCACGATGTACGGCACCACGAGCACCGTGGCGACCGTGAGGCCGGCCTGGATCTCAGTCATTTGATTGCTCCTATCTGTCGGATTCCTTGCTGTAGATAAGGTCGACGCGGTCGCAGATGTGGTCGACCTTCTCGGCCATCCCCTGGCTGCGCGCCTGGCTGTGGACCAGATCGGCGTGCAACACGTCATTTGACGCGACGACCGACTCCATGAGGGTCTTCATCCCCTCAATCAAGGTGTTACTGCGCTCCATCTGCGCCGCGATGCGCCCCTCCATCTGCGAGCGTTCCCGGTCTCGCTGCGCGCGCTCGTCCACCTCGGCCTGCTTACGCTCCTCGCGCTTGAGGTCGAGCTCGCCCTTCCGTTGGTTTTGTCGCTTGTACTCGTCCAAAAATTGCCTACCAAAATAAGCGGCGATGAGCACTAGCGCCGCGCCACCGAGCCATCCCGGCCCATAGGGCACGAACAGCTTTAGTACCTCCATCCGGCCTCCCTCCCGTTCTGCAGTGTGGTGGGGCCCATTCCCCGCCACATTGCAGGTTCGGGCCCCCGTAACGCCGGCCTACACCGCCGCCATCGTGCCGATGCACACGGCCAGCGGGCCCTGTGACAGGATCACGGCGCGGTCGGTGATGATGCACCCCGTACAGGAGCGCACCATCGGGACCGTCACCACCGTACCGCGAAGCATCACGTCCAGCGCCGTGCCATGGACGCCGACGACCGTGCCGAACTCCATCGTCAGCCGCTTGCCGCCCGACGGAATCGCCGCCGCCAGCCGCGCCGCAGCGCCCTTGATCTCGACCGCCGAATCGCTCATCGCTCGTACCTCCTCGCCGTGTGCTTTATGACGCAGCCGGCGTCGAGCGTCAGCGTCTGCTTCTGGATTGCCAGCTTGCCGACAACCCCGCCGGTCCTGTAGTTCATCGCTACCGCCATGCACGGCTCGACGGGCTTGTAGACGCTCCTGAACTCGTCCGTGCGCGTCACGGCGCGCTCGGTGGCGAGCAGCTCCGCCGCCTTGCGGTCCGCCGCCGCCTGCATGGCGTCCTGGGGCCAAGGCGTGGCGTTGCCTCCCTCCTCGACCTTGTCGGCGACGAAGATGGCCTCGCCGCCGTCGATGTAGCAGTAGCCCCAGCTGACCTTGCTGTGGTTCTCCGTGGCGTGGTAGGTGTAGCTGACCTTCTGCCACTCGCCAGTCATGGTGAACCCCTTGGTCACCGGGCCAAGCGCCCTCTCCTGATCCCAGAAAGACTGTATGATGCCCGTCGCGCCCTTAGTGCCCTTGACCCACACACTCTGCGTGTAGTCCGTATCCTTCTTGACGCTCGGCCCCTCGTCCTGGCAGAAGCCGACGCGCCCGCCACTCGAGACGACCTTGATGCCGAAGAGCACGCCCGTCTGCGGCGAGTCGGGGACGTAGACGGTCTGGATGCTGCCGTGTGAGTCGCTCTTGCGGAAGTTCTTCTCAGACTTTTTTCCGATGCCGATGAGGGCGTTGGCGGCGCCCTCGATAAGGTTGGTATCCTCGGTGTCCACACCTGGCAGGCTGTCGTAGCTGTAGCTCTTGACGATGCGGCGCCCGACCGAGACGGTCGACAGGTCGGAGTCGGGCGAGTCGTCCACCGCCGTGCCGCGCACCGATGCGTCCTGCGTGCTGAAGTCCACGTGCACGACGTTGCAGACCTCGGCGCGGTTGGTCGATTCGGTCATGTCCGACATGAAGCGCGCGTCCCTGCCCTCGGTGAACTCCGCCGAGATGGGCATGTCGGCAGGCTCGACGTAGCGCCTGTAGATCACGTTGCCCATTCGGTCGGTCGCTGGCGAGCGGAACCCGGCCGCCTTGAGGAGCAGGCCCACCGCGTCCAGCTTGTTCTTAGCGTCGTTGTCCCCGCCCACGCCGAAAACCAAGGTGCTGCCCAGAAGGAGGCTGCTAGGGTCGGCGTAGACGGTGAGGCCGACCGATTCGGCTATCTTGACGGCCTCATCAACCAGATTGCTGCCCGCAACGATCACGTACGGCCCGTCGAAGTCGTCGTCTTTGAGCCGCTTCAGGAGGCCGTAGGCATTGATCTGTCCCTCGCGGTAGGCGCCGTCGATGTCCACCGAGTCCACCACGGGCATGAACGTGCCGAGGCACTCGCGCCTCTCGCTGCCGTCCGAGAAGGAGGCGTTGAGGTACACGCGCAGAAAGTCGTTGCCGACGTCGAACTTGTCGGCGAAGTCCAGGGATGCAGTCTCATAGAGCGCCGTGTTTGCGTTGCGCTCGATGGAGCCGCCGTTCTCGATGTCCCGCACGAAGTCGACTTCGAGCCCCGTCTCGCGCGAGACGCGCACGAAGTCGTAGGAGGCGTCGAACGGCCTCGTCCAGTTATCAGCCATTGGCGGGCTCCTCCCACGTCTCCCACGTCGGGTCGCACGAAGCCACCCACGCGCCATCAGAACGCTTCACGCCGCAGCTCAGGCGGGCGCGGAACCGCTCGCCGTGGAGGTCGCGCACCCAGAAACGCCCCGCGGTGTTCATGATCTCGAGGAATGACTTGTAGTCCTCCTCGTCGAGCAGCAGGAAGTCCATGCTGTCCTTGACGTCCCGTTCGTTGATGCCGTACGAGACGGGTAGCCCCTCCCCGCCGTCGGCGAAGTGCAGCATCTTGTACCCGTGCGTCACCTTACGGCTCGAGCCCTTCTTGAGATAGCGCCCGAGCCACGACCTCTCAGCGCCGGCTCCCCAGTTGAGAGCCACCTCGCGGCTCGCCACGGTCGTCTTGACCCTCGTCGCCGTGCTCACGCCCGTCGCGGCGTAGGCGACCGCGACGTACTCGAACTCGCTGTTGAGCGGAGGCAGCGGGTCGCTCGCGCCCTCGCCCGCCGCAAGGTGCGAGCCGAGCTGCAGGGTCGAGCCGTCGGGCAGGACGCGCGACACGGTGAAGTGGGACGTCTCGGGCGTGTCGTCACTGTCGGCCTTGCCTGGGAATACCGACAGCTGGCATCCCAGCCTCTCGTCGACGAAGATGTTTAGCGACGGTTTGGCTGGCGGTGCCCAGTCGGTCTGGAAAACTCTCGAGGCGGCGACCGACAGCGACGAGCCAGCTGTGACCGTAAGCACGACCCTGTAGACCGTGTGGTTGACGAAGGCGTGCTGCGCATAGCCCAGGCGGAAGGAGCGCGCGTCCTTGTCCACAGCCCCGCTCCACAGGAGGTTGCCCCTGATGTCGCACAAAGACAGGTACTGTCGGCTGACGCCCGTCTCGTCGGCCACCTTCCACGTGAAGGTATGCGGCACCGCGCGCAAGGTCGCCCCGTCCGCAGCCGGGTCGGTGAAGAATGCCTGGGGCGCGTCCGCCACGGTATATGCCGCCGCGCTCGACCATGCGCCCCAGTCCTCGTCGAGGCCCTTGGTGCGCACGCGCACGGAGTAGAGGCCCTTGGTGCCGGTCGGCAGCTTCAGGCTCGTACCCGGGCCATCGACCGTCGTGGTGGTGGGACCCGTCGGCGTCGTGACCTGCACCTCAGCGGAGGTCTGCGCCGAGCCGTCCGGATGGTTGGGCACCCATTCGACTATCGCGGTCGAACCTGTGGCGTAAGCCGCCCTGACGCCCCTGATGGACGGTGCGAGCGGCGGGCATATTGTCGTGACCTCGTTTGACTCGGTCCACGGTCCCTTGAGGCCGCTCTTGACCGCTCGGGCGCGGTAGCGCACCGTACCCGCCGGTGCCTCCTCGTCCTCCCAGGAGGCGTTTACGTCCGCATCGACCCATGTCTTTCCACCGTCGGTCGTGAGCTGGAACTCCCAGCTGTCGACGAAGGCCGGCGCGTCGTGCCCCTTGAGCACGACCTTCGCCGCCTCCGCCTTGACTGCCTCGAGCATGCCGAGCGCCGTCGGCGTGGTGTAGATCGCCGGCGCGCTCACGCCGTAGTCCGACGTGCCGCCGGGGCCCGTCGCCTTGGCCGAGAAGATGTACATGCAGCCCGGCTCGAGGCCGTTGTAGGTGTGGCTCGTGGTATCCCAACTGACGGTGCCGACGTCGGTGAACTTCCCCGGGCCGTTCTTCACCACGCCGACGGTCACGGTCGACCAGGGGTAGTCGCCGTTCATGCCCGTGTAGTCGGTGTCCCAGCTGACCTTCGCGCTGGTGTCGCTCAGGCGCTCCGCCCTGATGTTCTTCGGCGGGTGAGGCGTGCTGTAGGCGCGGCACGGGACCGTGACGGTATTGGAGGCGTTGGACGTTCCGTTGCCGAAGCCGCCCGTGACGTTAATCTGGCCCGTGAAGGTGTGGTCGTAGGCCTTGCCGTTGCCGCGCGCGAGCTCGACGTCGCGCGACGTGCACTGCACCCATACCCAGCCGGAGTTGTTCGTCGAGTAGACCGAGCCGTTCCACGAGCCGCCCGCCGACGAGCTGCCGTTTGCGTAGCAGTCGATGGCGTAGCGCGTGCCGTAGCCGTGCGTGACGCGGTAGGTCACGGTGGTGTCCGTGCGCTCAACCTCAGCAACGTCCACGTACGCGCACCAGCAGTACTTGCGATAGCCGCTTCCGCCTTGAACCCAGTTTCCCTGCGCCATCCTACGCGACCCCCATCGCCATGCTCTGCTCCACCGCCGCGACGAAGCTCCTGAAGGCGGAGGCCACGCGCCCGTCGACGCCCAGCAGGTCGCCGTCGAGGTAGAGGTTGTAAACGTTGCCGCCGCCCGCGATGCCCGCGGCTCCGCTGGCGGTCGCCCCGTATGCTCCGCCGCCGGTAACGCTCGCACCGAACACGGCGGCCTTCTCGACGTTGCGCACCGCCGACCTCATGGACTTCACGGGCTCGTCAGCTGTGTCGTCGATGCCGAGGGCCGCGCCCTCCATGACGTAGCCGAAAATCTTGCGGAACACGCGCGAGGGGGAGTGGATACCCAGCAGGTTCTTGGCCGCGTCGATGGCGCCGCCAACCACGCCGGTAATCTTGCTCACGACCACGCCAGCCGCGCCGCTGATTCCGTTTGCGATGCCCTGCACGATCTGCGATCCGATGGATGCCACGCGGCCCGGGATGGAGGACAGGGCGCTCATGATGGAGCTGCCGATGCTCGAGGCCGCCGAGGTCACGAAGCCGACCGCGCCGCGGATGGCGGAGCCCAGGCTGCTGATTCCGTTGCGGCCGATGCTCGCCAAGGTGGACGGCAGGTTCTGGATCGCGCCGCGGATGGCGGACACGATGTTGGTGCCGCACGAGCGCACGAAGCCGGCCATGTTCGCGATTCCGTTGCCCAGGAACGTGATGGCGTTCCTGCCGAGGCTCAACCAGTCGAGCGCCGACCACGCCGAGACGAAGGCCGAGAAGATGGCCGGGATGTTGGCGATGAGCGTCGGTATCGCCTGCACGATACCGAGCGCCAGCGTCACGATTGCCTGGATGCCGGCACTGAGCAGTATCGGCGCGTTGTCGTTGATCGCGCTGGCGAGGTTCTGCACGATGACCGGGGCCTGCTCGATGATAGTCGGCAGGCTGTCGGCGATACCCTGCGCCAAGCCGACGATGAGGTTCGCCGCGCCCTCGGCAAGAACGCCCGCGTTCTCGGCTATGGACTCTGAGAGACCGGTGAGAATCTGCAGGCCGCTCTCCATGATGGAGGGAAGGTTCTCGGACAGGTACCCGCCGAGCGACGTCATGAGCGACGCCGCCGTCTCCGAGAGGAAAGACAGCCCCATCTCGATTCCCTCGGCGAGCCTGGGAACGACCTCGCCGCCGACGTCGGCGAAACCCTCGGCGATGCCGGGCAGCGAAGAGGTGATGTTCTCCTGCAATGTGGACAGGTCGCCGTCGAGCAGCGTCAGCCCGTAAACCATGGCGAGGTGCAGCGACTCCAACGGGTTGTCCCCAACCGCCCAGATCTCGCCAAGGCCCTTGAAGCGCTCGCCGATCTCGTCCACGCCGTCAGACACGGCGGAGAGGATATCGCCCATGGGCCCGGGCACGGCCTCAGCCGCGCTGCCGAGCGCCTGCGTGAAAATGTCGACGAACGCCTGGCCGAGCACGGGACCGACCGACGTGACAAGGCTCGGTAGCTGCGACAACGCCGTGCCGACGATGGTCGCAACGCGCGGGACGACGTTCGAGGCCGCCGTCTCGACCGACTGCAACAGCTCCTCGGTGAGCTTGCCCATGTCGGCGTCGTCCTTGCTCAGCTCCGTCACCCAGTTCTCCCAGGCGGCCTTGGCCATGTTGCAGGAGCCCTCGATGGTCGTCGCGGCCTCGCGCGAGGTCGTGCCGGCGATCTGCATCTGCTCCTGCATCGTGTGGATGGCGAGCACGATGTTGTCGAAGGACAGGCTCGACTCGTCCACGGCTGAGTTGACGGCGTGCGCATCCTTGACGAGGCGCTGCATCTCCTCCTTGGTGCCGCCGTAGCCGAGCTTCAAGTTATCCAACATCGTGTAGTTTTGTTTCGCAAAGCCCTGGTACGCGTTCTGGAGGTCCTCCATCGCCGTGCCGAAGGTATTCGCGTTGTCGCTCATGTCGACCATTGCCGTGTTCGCGTACTCGGCCGCCTTGACCGTGTCGCCGCCGAGCGATTTGACAAGCGAGGCCGAGAAGCCCGTCACCTGCTCCATGTACCGGTTGGCGCTCAGGCCGGCCGTTATGTAGGCGCGGTCGGCGTTTGCCAGCACCGTCGTCTGGGCCTGCTCGAGCTGCTCCCACTTACCGGAGCACTGCTCGACGGTCTGTCCCGTAAGCGCGGCGTACTCGTCGAGCGACTTGCCCATGTTGCCGAAAATCTTCTGGATGCCGCCGACGTTCTGCTCGTATGCGGCGTATGCGCTCATGCTCATGCCTGTGACGGCAGCGACGCCCGCCCCCACGGCGGCGACGCCAACGCCTACCGCCTTGGCGGCGGTCGCGCCGGCCTTGCCGAGCGTGCCCACGACCTTCGAGGCCACGCCCTCGGCCTTGCCGCTGGCCTCGTCCTTGAGGCCGACCTTAATCATCAGGTCGAGAAGGTTCACCTAGACCACCTTCAATCCTATCCGCTCGATGATGTCTGCGGCGATCTCGTCGCCGCCGCGCGTGTCCTCCGCCTCGGACCCATCGCCCGCACCGCCGTTGACGATGCTCAGGAAGGGTTCCTTGAGCCACTTCCCCTGCGCCATGAGGCGCACCGACTCGCTCAGGTACACGCGGAACGCCTCCCGCTCGTCCCGCTCGCGCCACCGCGCGACCATGTACCTAGAGAAAGGGCGAGCACGCCGTGGCCCGACGTACTCGCCCAGACAGAGCCATATGTGAGATGGGTCCTCGGCGGCTATCCAAAAAAAGGAGCCAGAATGTCCTTGATGCCGTCGATGCCGTCGATGGCATCCTTGATGTCGTTCACCCACTTCTTGACGGTGAAGTCGGCCTTGTACTCCTCGAGCGTCTGGCCGTCGAGTGCGGCGAGCAGCTTGTAGCTGATCTCGCCACCCTGGCGCAGCACGTCGGGCAGAAGCCCCACCACCATGTCCACGGCGAGGCCGTTGACCTCGGCGGTGGCGGCTGCTTTCGCGGCCTCGGGGTCGCCCTTCGCCTTGGCGGTCGCCTTGGCCTTGGCCTTGGCGGAGTCGGAGCGGAACTTGGCGTAGGAGGCCTTTGCCTTTGCGCCGAGTTCGCCGTTCATGACGTCCTCCGCCACGTCCGCCAACAGGCACATGGCATTCTGGAACTCGTCGGCGTTAAGGTTGTCCAGCTTCATGGTTAGGCTCCAATCTCCTGTTTGATATACAGCTCGTAGGGCACGATCTCGGGGTTCTTGATTGAATAGTGGCCCGTGAACTCGAACGCGAACTGGCCCTTGGCCTTGTTCTGCGTCGTGATTTGCAGACCGCCCGTGTTGAGTGCGTTGATGAGGCGGACGGCGATATAGCCGTTGCCGTTCTCGCCCGAGTAATCGCCGATGAGCCAGATGTCGGCGAAGTCCTCCTCCGAGAGCGCGGAGCGCGGGACGATCTTCCCCTCGGTCTCGTCGGCTGCGGCTGCGAGCTTCTTGCCGAGTGCGGTGTTCAGCGTCACGAATGTGCCGCTCAGCTTGGCCTCGATGCTGTCGATACGCTTGAGCTCCATCGTGTTGGCGGGGCAGTTGTCGATATCCTCGCCGTAGTCGATGAAGTTGGGCGTGGCGGCGAAGCTGGTTCCGCCGCTCGTCGCGCCCATCAGCTCGGACTCCGCGACCTCGGCTGTCTTGGGGTTGAAATTCGTGGCGAGTAGGCCCGCGTTGATGACGATCTCCTTGAACGTGTTCTCGGGGATGCGCGTGAACTTAGACATATGACCTCCTAGTAGCTGGTCATGTACTCAATGGTCAGGTTGATGATTCGGCGCTTCACGGCGTTGTCCTCGTCGGCCATGGCGTTGCAGAACGGCTCGCCCTGCATCACCCACATGCCGCCGCCGTCGCACGGCAGCAGCACGCCCGACAGCCCCAGCGCCCGGGCGATCTCCTCGGCCTTGGCGTTCGGCGCGGCCTCGGACGATATACGGAACCAGAGGTTCACCTCGGAGTTGCACTGCGTGCCGAACGACGCGGTCGGCAGGTCGTAGGTGATGTAGGGCATCTTCGCCTCGCCCGGCACCGCCGAGTCGCGGTACACGGGAAGGCCGAAGCCCTCGAGCCAAGCCTGCAGCGCTGCCGCCTTAGTCGCCATCCGGCACCTCCCACTCCTCCGCGCTGCACTGGCCGAAGCCAAACGACGCGCAGCACGGCGCGGCGCCGTCGTCCGCGTTCGATGTGCACCGGAATACCTGCCCGTCGAACGCACGCTGGAAGAGGTCGCCGTAGCGCAGCGGCTCGGCGGTCGTCACGGTGTAGACGTTCCTCACGCCGTCGTGCTCCGCGATGCGCGAGGCCGTCGAGCTTTCGCGCACGATTGCCGCCGTGAAGCCGTCGCCTACGGCGAGGACGGTCTTGAAGCCGCCCTCGCCGTCAGGCTCGGTCTTTGAGACGAGCCTCGCGCACGCCACCGCCATGCGCTCGTACAGGCGGCTCACAGCTTTCTCCAAGGGTCGAGACGCGCCTTGAACTGCTGCCGCCACGTGATGGGCGAGCCGTCGCCGCCGACGCGCGTGTAGCTGTAGCCGCCGAAGCTCTCGGATGCGTACGGGCTGTCCAGCTCCTTGGCGTGCTCGGTCTGCCACGCTGCGATCTCGTCAGCGAGGTCGACCACGGCCTGCGGGATGGCGAGCGCCCAGACGGTGCCGACGAACTCCTCGTCCGTGAGTCCGTTGTAGGGCCACGCGTGCAGCCCGTCGTTGAACGTCGAGCCCGTGATGCGGACGTACTGGCCCTCCTTGAGGCCGAGGGCCGCGGGCGGCACGAGGCGGCCGTCCTCGATGTGGACGCGCCCCGTGCGCTTGTCGGCGACGAACCAGTTGCGCAACGACAGAAGCACCTGCTCGAGCATCTCTGCGCCTATCGCTTATCGGTGATGACGGCGGCGAGCTCGGGGCTGAGGGTCTTGACGCCGCAGAGCATGTCGATGGAGACGGTGTCGGTCTTGGTCTTCTGGTCGTAGCCCTGCACGACGCGCAGGCCGAAGCCGTCGTAGGAAGTGGAGTACGCCTTGGGGGCGCCGAGCGGCATCTCGAGCTGACGGGTCACGAGCGCGAAGGCGTTCTTGTGGAAAGCGATGGACGGCGTGTAGTTGGCCGTCTCTGCCGTGGTCTTCTGCACGTTCTGGTCGCAGTAGAAGTCGAGGCCGTACTTGCGGCCAAGCGATGCCTCCTTGAGGGCGGTGCCGTTGTCGCCGACGGCGGAGGCGTTGGTGAACGCCTCGGTGTTAAGCAGGTCGGCCTCGGCCTGGGAGCCGTAGACGAAGCGGCGCTCCGTGGAGGGTGCTTTGGCGTCCACGAGGAACTTGCGGGCGGCGATGATGTCCGCCACGGCGATGGCGCCCTTGGTGTGGTCGACGCGGTTCGTGACGTCCTTCTCGAGCTTGAGCAGGTAGCCGTCGATCTTGTCGGCGAAGGCCTGCATCGCCGGGACGAGGAATTGTGCGGAGAAGTCGACGATGCCCATCGTCAGCTCCTTGGACGTGACGGCGAACGTCACGTCGAGCAGCTTGTCCATCTTGACGGGGACCTTGCCCTCCGTGGCGTCCTGCACCTCGACCTCGGTGGTGAACTCCTTGGCCTCGAAGGTGGCGGGCTTGCGGACGGTGATGGTGTCGCCCACTCCCGCGACGAACTCGGAGGAGTAATCGCGGTGGACGAGGTTTGCCATGACGGCGTTGGTGCGCAGAACGTCCAGCGCCTCGTTGGCGATGATGTTGGGTGTAAGGATGGTGTTCGACATAGATACCCCTTAGCCTCTCTGCTCCGCCTTGTACTTCATGTACTCGGCGGTGCTCATTTCGTTGATGTCCTTGCCGCCCTCGCCCTTGGGGGCGTGGGCCACGTCGGCACCCTTGACGGTCGTGGTTGCGATGAAGTCGGCCCAGTCGGCCTTGATGCCCTCGGTCAGCTTGTCCGCGTCCTCGATAGCGCCGTCCTTGACGGTCACGCTCTCGAGGTCGGAGACCTTGAGAACGGTTTCGATGCGCTTGGGGTCGACGCCCGCCGACTTGAGCAGCTCTCGGTACAGGCCGCGCTTCTCGGCTGCGGCCTTCTCGCCCTCGACCTTGGCCTTGTAGTCCTCTAGGTTCTTGACGGCGGCCTTGTACTTTTCCTCGTACTCGTCCGCGCCCTCGCCCTTGGCCTTGAGTGCGTCCAGCTCCTTCTTGTAGCCGTCCGCCTTGTCCGCGGCCTCCTTGAACTCGTCGCGCTGCGCCTTGAGCGCGTCCACGCTCTCGGCGTGCTCCTCGATGATCTGGTCGATCTTCTCGTCCTCGATGCCCATTGCCTTGAGCATCTTTCGCGTGAGTGCCAACAGAATCTCCCTTGCTTCGGAATGGGCGGGTCCCAGCCTGTTGCCTCGGCAGGGCCCGCGCCGCAATACCTCGCGGCAAGGGTGAGTATCCAAGCGGAGTAACGCGGCCCTACGCGCCACCCCTCAGGTGCTTCTCGAGAATCGCCCGGTACGTATCACCGTGACCCGTTGCCGCCTTGCGCAGGAAGTGCTTGCCCTTCATGCGGGAAGTCCCCTCCTCGACGTACGGCGCGTACTCGACGTTGGTCCCGATGAAGCAGTCGTAGCCTTTGAGTAGGTGCGTGACGGAGTTGCGCAACCTGCCCGTATCGACCGGGCACGTCGCCTTGGCGTAGCCCTCCGCGACGAGGCCTATCTCCTCTAGGCCCGTCTTGTAGGCGCGCAAGAGGGCCTTCTCGACCTGCTCGATGTTGTTCTGCCGTATCTCGATGCACTCGGCGGTATCCAGCTTCGCAGCGTTTACGATCTCCTCGGTGATGAGGGTGCCGTGCCGGCCGTGGTCGCCGACGCCGCCGACGAGCCCGTAAGCCATCAGTCGAGCACCTCGCACCCGTAGCCCACGCGGCCGTTGACGTCCGCCTCGATGGCCTCGATGGCCTGCATCGGAACGCCCTCGCACCCGAGCGTGCATCCGTCGTCGGGCTCGACCTCGTCGCCGCGCTGCGTGCAGATGTAGGTATCCGGGAACGTGAAGCCGAAGCCCAGCTTTACGGCGCAGTCGCCGCAGTTCGCACAAGTGAATAGCTCTTTCATGCCTGCCCCAATCTCTCTGCGGGCAGTGTCGCGGCACGGTCACGCGGCATGAAAAAAGCCCCGCCGTGGCGGGGCCCGCTGTGATCTATTGGATTTTTACCTCGTGGGCCTTGTCCATCTCAAGCTCGATAGCAGACGAGCTCTCGCCTCTGAGGAAAAATGGAATCGGGAAGAAGTCAATCTTCCCCGTTTCCTTGTCGATGGCATACGGAGTGTCGCCCGGGGCCATCTTTCCATCGAAACCGAAACCGACGAACCAATGGTATTTGCCCTCGTATGCGCACACCGGGCCGTATCCGTCTACGGCCTCCTCTTCCAGAATCGGCTTTATGGCCTCTTCCAATGTGAGCATGTCAACCTCTTGTCGTCAGGCACTCGTCGACCTTGATGATACGTCGTTATACGCTAGAGACAGATTTCGGGGTCCTGCCTCTCGAGTTTTGGAACGCCAGAGTCGAGCGACTCCTTGAGGGCTGCATAGACCTCATCGACATTGCCGTACCATATCGGCTCATAGCCGAAACGCTCCTCGAAGTTGGCCGCGAGCTTGTCGACCTGCTCCCATGTATGCAATTCGGCAACCATCACAGCCCCTCCTTCATCATCTCGTCAAATATTTTACTCGATTCCGGTAGGTATTTGCGCAGGACGGCGAGAGATTCCGGGTTCGCGGTGCTTGCGCTGAAGAACTCGGCGAAGCCCTCTTGCGCAAGCCTTGCCAGCTGGTAGTCCTCGGACGCCCCCTTTGGCCGCCAATAACTCTTGCTGTGGCCCCATCCATCGTTACACTTGTTCAGCGTTGCCCCGCCGAAAAGGTCGGAAAGGTCGGCCTTTTCGGCATTGCTCATCTCCCCTATCTCGGAGGCGACGGAACTATATGTGGCAGCCTTCGTGTGCTTGAGGCCCGAGAGCGCCTCGGCCACCTTGTCAGGATGTCTCCTTAGGTAGTCAGCATGCCATTCCATGAGGTAGCCATTCGACTCGAGCCATCCGATGTCCTTTGACTTGACTGCCCGTTTGAGCCCATCGCGCATCTCCTTGTGCCTTGCGTCAATGTAGGCTTCGACCTCGCTCTTTATGGTCTTGGCGAACACGCCGCCGCCGTACGTCCTCGAGATGTCCGCGTGCAGGCCGTCGATCATATGCCCGAACTCGTGGAACCAGGTCGTTCCTTGGGGTCTCAATCCATCTTTCGAAAACACTATTTCAAGGTTGAGCCTCACGCCACCGTCCGTTGGGCTGTAGTGGGCGGTTCCGCCCCATCCGCCGTTCAGCAAAACGAAATCCCGCTCATGCTTCAGGTAAACGCTACGGGCAGCCTTGTCCGAACGCTTGAGAATGCCTTTCACCGCATCCCTTTGATCCTCATTGAGGCACGAGTAGACGGAAGCAGACATATCGGGCTTGCCCGCGATGCGCCGAATTCGGGCCAGCGCCGCGTCCAACACCTTCTGCTGGTCGCCGGCGCTCATCTTGCGGAACGAGCCGGACGGTATGCCGTACTCCTTGAGCTGCTCGGTGAGCCTCTTTCTCGCCTCGGTCGCGGACACCCCGGCGGCATCGAGCTTGCGGGCCGTGCCGGGCATGTCCATGAACTCGGAGATGGTGCGGTTCGCGGGCTTGGTGCCGTTGACGGCAGGCTTGCCCGCCTTCCATTCCTCGTAGGTCATGCCCTCGGGCAGGCGGCTGAACCGCTCGCCGTCGAGCACGTCGAGCCCGTCACAGCACGCCACCAGCGTGCATCGGCAGTTGCACGTCTCGGCATACGGCGCCTCGGGGTCGCCCGGGTAGCGGCACCCGTTGCTGAACTTCTCGCCGACTTCGACCTTCTCGCCGTCGAGCTGCCTGTGGCTCGAGCGCGTACGCAGGTCAAGCGTCGCCATCCATTCCTGCTGCACCTTGATGCCGAGCCCCTTGGCCCTCTTGTAGCTGTCGACGCGCCCGGCGTTCTCCGCCGCCGTCGTCGAGGTCCGCGCCAGGCGCACCGCCGCCGCGCGGTTGGACCCCGTCACGTCCTGGATGCGCTTCGCGATCTTGGGTATCGACTCGCCGAGCAGCACGCCCTGCGTGATCTGGTTGGCGATGAGCCGCCGGTTCCATGCCGTGTCCTTGGCGACGTTGACGGACGGCTTGGGCAGGTAGCTGTCGTGGTCGGTGAGCAGCCTCTGGACGGTTGACGCGTCCTGCAGTGCGTAGGCCGTGTCAACGCCCACGGCGCTCTCGACCTGCCACGTGCCGTAGTTGTAGTTCTCGGCGTAGACCTCGGGCAGCCTGCCCTCGATGGCGGCGGCTGCGACGACGTTCGCATGCGTCATGGCCTCGGCGCACTGCTTGAGGACGATTCGGTAGCGCCTGCCCGCCGCTATCTTCCCGCTTCGCCAAGACCTGTATTGCGCCTTGGTGATCTCGCCGGCCTCGAGCCGTCCGCGCATCCTCTCGTCGTCGGCCTCGAACTGCGCCAGATAGCGCTTGAGGTCGGCGTAGGCCGTCTTGCTCGCCTCGCCGTACACTCCCGCCACCTCGCGCTCGAACGCCCGAATCTCGGCGTCTGAGAACTCATGAGCGCTATCCTTCGCCATGCGCCGCCTCCAATCGTCGGCACGCATGGTCGCCCGCGCATAACGGAAAAGGGCCCCGACCGAAGCCGGGGCCCTTCCCTACTCGCCGTCTGCCTCTAGCATCTGGCGTACCTCGTCGCGCCAGCGCTCGGGAACGCTCTCGAGCGTGCGCTTGCCGCTTTTCACGGCGCGGTAGTAGATCTTCGCCAAGTTACTCACCTCCAACGATGTCGCCGAGCTCGAGAAGGGCCGCTTGCGAGTCGGCGACCTGCTGCTGGAGCGATGCGATCTGCTCCTCCATGCTCATGCCGTCCGCCTCGTGTGCCGTCCAGACGGTGTCAAAGTCGGCCTTTGCGCCCTCGACCGTCAGCTCGCCAGTCGGGTCGGTGAAGTGCAGCTCCTCATAGGTGAACACCTTCACCTTGACGGAACCGCCCTCGCCTCCCTGCTCCTCGCGCTCGCCCTCGGCGATGCCGCGGCGCAGCCAGACGTCGGTCCCCGCGATCTCGACCGTCTCGGGCCTCTCGCCCGTTCGCTCCGACTTCACAACCATATTTTTCCTCCTAACCCACGGCCCTCGCCGCGTTGAATATGCACCGCTTGACGTTCATCTGGTGCTCCATGACAGCCGTTTTCAGCCAGCCCCAGTAAGAGCACACGCGCCTCGCCAAGCGCTCGGTGCGCCCGCGCATGTAGCGCGCGAACGCGCGTCGCAGTCGTTTCCAGAGCCTCTTTCGCAAGTCGACCCGGCGCCCGCGAGCGCACCAGATGCGATAGCCCGCGAAGTCGATGGGCTCGGCGCCGTTGCGCCTCACCTTCCACGGTTTCAGCGACAATCCTAGCCGCCCCAAAACGCGCGCGGCGATGGCCGCGGCCTTCCTGAGCGAACGCTTTGAGTTGCCGAGAAAATAGCCGTCGTCGGCGTACCACACCTGGCATCCCGCGAGCCTCACGCGTTTGCCGCGCCGTTCCTTCGCCGCCTCCTCGACCGCGTGGTACGCGAACGAGATCACGAGCGCCGCCAACCGAAGCGACAGGTAGCTGCCGAGGATAAGGACGCCGTTCATCGTCGACAGCAGCGAATGGAGCAGGTAGAGGACTTGGCTGTTCTTGACGTAGCGCGCCACCAGACCCTCCACTATCTCCGTCCGCATCGAGCCGTAGCAGTTGCGGATGTCGACGTGTACGTGGTAGGCGAAGCGGTGAACCTCACGCCTGAGCTTGCGCATCCCCAGCGCCGCGCCCTTGCCCTTGACGCCGCTCGACACCTGCCAGAAGCCGACCTTGGCGGCAAGGAGCGGCTCGAGTGCCCCAACGCACAGGTAGTTGCAGACCTGCCGCTTGATGCTCTCGACGCTTATCTCGCGCAGCTTGCCGTTGTTCGGGTCGTGCTTCAGGTAGGTTCGAATCGGCTCGAACGTAAGCGTCTCGGTCGAGAGCTCTAGCCAGATGCGGTCGACGAACGCCGTCTCGGTGCCGTATTCGTCGGCGACGCGCCAGCCGTTCTCCTTGCCGGAGTCACTTTTCTTCCATCGGTGCAGGGCCTCGACGACGCTCTTGCGCGTGAACTCGATGCCCTTGCAGTAGGTTTTCATAGATCAAAGCTCTTTCTGTCTGTCATACGAGCGTTCGCCTTGCGGCTACCAGCCCGTGAGCCTTGCGGACAAATTTCACTCAAAGGAGTCAGGCAGAGCCGCGTCCCGCCAGAAAGCGGCGGGCGCGGTAGACACGGTGCGAGTAGAGATTTATAGACAGATTGCCGGGAGACGAAGTTCCAAGTGGCCCTACCGGACCTGTTCCTCGAGTTCGCGTAACGAAGACCGGCGTTCGAGCCGTTCCTCAGGTTGCCGAGGAACTGAACCAGAAACCAGCGCCGCCCTCACCGTGAATCCCTGTTTGGAGTTAGGAGGGGGCCAGCCCCCTCTCAGGGCTACGCCCTGATTCACCCCCGGCTACGGCCCGTAGCAGAAAGCCGGGAGACGAAGCACCAAGCGGCCCCACCGGACCAGACCCGCGAGCTCGCGCAACGAAGACCGGCGCCCGAGCCGTACCACAGGCCGCCGAGGAACGGAACCAGACGGATTGTGCCTTTGACTTTGCCGCCGGAGGTGTCGAAGTAGAAGTAGTCGCCGACACCGGTCGTCGCCGAGCCGCCGAGCCCCTTTCCCAAGATAAGGCCATTGACGAACTGGATGTCGAGCATGTAGCCATCTGCCGTCGGCATGCACGCCGCCGTCGGGGTCACCCCGTCCGCCACGGCATTCTTCTTCTCATTGCGGGTGTCGGGGTTGACCGCGATGCCGAAGCCCGTGCCGTCGGAAACGAAGAGCGTATCGCCCATGAACTCCCACAGGCCCAGCCCCGTCTCGACGCCGCCGACCTTGAACGGATGCTTGCCGTCCTTCGCCACCTGGCCGTCGCCAACGAGGGCATCGGTGTTGCCCGTGCTCCACGGTGCGCTCTGGAGCCATGTGTTCACGGTCGTGTCGAACGCCTTGGCGACGTCCATGAGAAGCGCCACGTTGCCGTCTGCGAGCGTCTCCTTGCCGCCGACGACCGCGCCGTCGAACACGTCGTACGCCGCCGCGGCGCCTCGGTCTGGACACGTGGTGCCCGTGTCGGTGCCGTACATCATCGACGCACCCACGGGAATCTTCGCCGCCTGCTCGGCGGTGACGACCACGCGCGTGACGCCCGTCTCGGCGAGCGCGGGGTGAATTTGGATGTTGAAGTCCGTGCAGCCCGGGAAGTCCACCTGGGAGGACTTGCAGAGCGTCTTGGTCAACTGGTGGAAGTTGATATACCACTGGTCGTAGACGCTCATGCCCGAGTAGCCCGTGGTCGCGGTCTTGCAAAGGTCGACGAGCGAGTCGTGCGACGTCGTGCGGTTGGCGACCTTCGCGCCCGAAACGGAGCGCGGGCGCCCGTCGGCGTCGATGCTCATGGGATACGTCGGCGTCAGCATGTACGGTCGCAGCGTGCCGTCTGGCAGCAACGCCTTGGGGTTCGGCTGCGAGCCGCTGAATCGGCTGTCGGACCACGAGACGAGCAGGTTGCCGTTCGTCAGTACCTCGACCGCCTGCCACACGACCGGCGCGATCTCGTAGACGTTGTTGCCGTGTCCGTTGTCCACGCGCGAGAAGCCATAGTCGACGCCGTCGATGGCCTCGACCCACGGCACGCCGTCGGCGTCGGCACCGGCGTTGGCGGACACGTGGAACCATGGGCCGCCCTCGGTGTCGAACGGGTCGACAGCCGCGCTCGTCGCCGTCGCGGGCACGAACTCGGTGGAGGCCACGCGCTTCGCGGCGGCGCTCATCGGCTGAATGTCGGTGGGGCTGCCCGCCGGGATGAGGAACGTGTACACCAGCCCCGTCTTGTGCTTGTCCACCATCGCGGCGACGCTCTCGTTGGAGTAGCGGCCCGTAGAGGCGTCGCGCTCGAGCGCCTTCTGGTCGCCCAGGTTCTTTACCGCGCCGACAAGCGCCCATACCGCCTTGTCCGATGCCAGCGGGTCCGCGTACTCGAACCCCTCGGTTGCCTGCTCGGTTGCCTGCGTATCGGCCATTTAGGCACCTACCTTTCGCATTTGGCAAATCTTGCCGTTTACCTTCTTGAGTCCCAGCGCCGTCACGGCAGCCGCCGAGTCGATAATCGACTGGTAGTTCAGGGCTGCCGTCTTGGCGTCCTTGAGCGCCGCCTGCGCGTCGGCGAGGGCCTTGGTCGAATCCTGCTCGCGCTTCTGCTCGGCGGTGAGGTCGCTGTATCTCAGCGCGTCGCCCTTCGGCACGCCGACGACCAGCACGTTGCCCTCCATCGCCGCCGTTGCCTCCGAGCCCGAGGCAAGAGTCGTGGCGCGTGCCCCCTTGACCTCGGCGGCGACAGCCTTGTCGCGTGCGGCCTCCGCCGCCTTCTGCGCGGCCTTGGCCTCGTCTCGCGCCGTCTCCGCGTCCTTGATGGTGCGCTGGTCGCTCGGCTCGTAGATGTACTCGGCGGGCTTGGCTCGCCTCTTTACGTCCCAGAGCGCCTCGATGCGCGTGCGCCCGCCGTAAGCCTCGTCCGTGATGTAGGCCCATGCGTACACGCGCCCAGCCGCCTGGAGCAGCTCGTCGGGAATCTTCGCCTTGCTGTCGGCCACCGCAACCGTGTAGCACGTCCCCGTGGTCGACTTGGCGAAATGCACCTGCTCGCAGCCGACAACCTCGACCTCGCGCCCGGTGTCCCACTGCCACAGCTCGCCGTCAAGCACCTGCAATGCCGCCATCACTCATCACCTTCCTCGTCCTCGTCGCCCTCCTGGGCACCCTTCGCGTTCGCCGCCAGGGCGGGCGGCAGCGCTGCCATGCGCTCCTCCTGCTCCCGCTGCTTGCGCTCCAAAATCTTCGCCCTCTCGTCGGGCGTGATGTTCGGCAGCTTTCGCAGGATCGTCTCCTCGTCCAGCCACTCGGCCTCCAGGCACACGGTCTCGACCTGCTCCTTGGTGTTGCTGATGCGAGTGCGCGTGAACACGGGCGTGTCCTCGATGCCCTGGAGGGCGAGGATGTCCATGATACCCTCGCGGATGTGGCGCTCGAACTCGGCGGCCTCCTCGTCCATCGGCTGGTATGCCGCGTCGATATGGTCGTTGGTCGCCCCCGCCGCGATGGTGTGGACGTCCAGCGCGCCGAAGTCCTCGTAGATGTCGGCCTTGATCTGCGCCAGCGTCTCCTTGCGGCCCTCGACGGGCACCTCCTGCGTGTACGGCGTCGCGGACTGCCCCTGCTCGGCGTCGACCTCGGCCACGTGCGTCAGCTTGAGCTTCGCCCGCCACAGGTCGAGGTCCCTGTCGTCCATGCCGCCGGCTCCGTTGATGAGCCAGTAGATCTGCGCGCAGTCGCGCGTGTCGTTCACCAGGCCGCTCTTGATGAGGTCGTAGGCGTCGATGCTCTCGCGCATGCCGACGAGCGTGCTCTGGTGCGCGTCGCTGCCCCAGACCGCCACGATGGGCAGGCGGGAGTAGTTCTCCGCATCGACGGCCAGCTTCATCCCGTCCGCCGGTATCTCCCGGTACGTGACCTTGTAGGCGCGCTTGGCCTCGGCCACCTCGAAGTCGAAGCCGCTGCCGCCCGACACCATCTCCGTGTAGCCGTCCTGCTCGTAGAGGGTCGCGTGCCACGGATGGTCGGAGTCGAGCCGCCAGAACCTCACGCCGGCGTATAGCGCCCCCGAGTACTCGTCCCACACCGGGCAGAACTCGTCGGCGGTGAACACGTCGATGTGGTCGAGGTTCCAAAACGGGAATGACACACCGTGGATGAGCGCCTTGAGCCCCATCTCCATGACGTCGTCGTCGAAGCGGTCGCCAAGCCCCTCCTTGGTCGTGTCCTTGCCGCCCGCCGAGACGTCCACGAAGCTCACGCCCTTACCGAGCGAGTACGTGCAGCGCTGGACGTTTAGGCGCTTGAACAGGTTACTCGCCAGCCTCAGCTTCGAGGCCGTGAAGTCCTCGGCCTCGGCACCGGAGCACGAGTAGATCTTCTGCACGAAACGGTTGATCGTGACGTTGTGCTGGCGGTAGTACTCGTTCGCGGTGACGGCGTTGCGGTACATCTCGCTCGACATGTGCCGCTCGATGGCATCGGCCGCGAACGCCGTCGCCGACGCCGCCGCCTTGAGGTCGCCATCGGTCACCAAAGGCCCCTTAGACAAGCCGTTACCTCCCTCCAAAGAATGGGTTTACCTGCTCTTTCGCAGGCTTGTACATGCGCAGTGTTGCCACGCCGTAACGGAGCGCGTCGCAGCTGTGGTCCTCGACCTTGACAGGCCTGTCGCCGTCCGCCTTGGCGTCCCAGCAGTAGCCGCCGAGCTCGCCTATCAGCCCCGCGCAGGCGTCGGAGATGCGCACCGTGCCGTTGCCCAGGCACACCCCCGTCTCTCGTATGCCGTCCGCGACGTCGTTGCGCCCCTTCTTGGTCTTGAACCCGGCCTGCCGCATCGCGGCGATGAAGCTCGTGGCGCTCGGGTCGATGATGAACGTGGGCGGCTTGCCCAGCCCGCGCACGAAGTCGGCCATGTCGGCCACGTAGTCGGCGTCCGTCTTCTGGTGCCCCGTGTCGCGGCCCGAGTAGCGGTACTCGTCCACCGCGTGCCACACCTTGCCGTCAAACGCCCACAACAGCGCCGCGAAGGCGTTCTGCGTGCCGTAGTCGCAAGACACCGCGTACTTGGCGGCGCTGCCCGTATACCGGCTCTCTAGGGCACCCTCCCACCCGGGGTAGACCAGACCCTCGGCCAGCGTCCACTTGCCCAAGATGTAGCGGTCGTAGTACACGCCGCTGCCGTAGTCCTTGATGAGGGCCTCGATGACATCCGGCGCCAGCGCACCGTCCCAGATCGTGTAGTCCTGCCTGTAGATGTCGCTGTCGCCGTCGAGGAACCGCTTGAGCCAGTGGTTCGGGCTGTCGGGGTTGCAGGTGCCGTCGAAGCGGCTGTGCTCGCAGCGCAGGCGGCTCTTGAGCATCTGGAACACATCTTCGCTCCACGTGGCGACCTCGTCGCCGTAGACCCACTCGAACGTGGCGCCCTGAATCTTGGATACGCTTGTCTTCTTGTCCGCCCCGAGGCAGTAGACCTTGCGCCCGAATATCTGGGCCGTGTTGTCCCGCCCGATCTGGCTGACGACGTCTTCGCTGTAGAGCGAGCGCATCGGCTCGAGGATGTTGCGCTCGAGCGTCGAGCGGGTGTTCCCGATCATCACCGCCAGCCCCTCGCCCCTCATGGCGAGAAGCCTCTGCGGTATGGTCACGGCTATGTCGACGTAGCTCTTGCCCGAGCCCGTCGCCCCGCACTTCACGTTGTAGCGGTGCGTGCAGTTGGCGAGGTACTCGCGCTGCATCCTCGTGAGCGGCATCGGCTACTCTTTCCCGCCGATTGAGGACGGCACGGACAGCACCAGCTCCTTGGCGGCCTTGAGCACCGCCGTATCGGTTGTGTCCATGATGCGCTGCGCCTTGGCGTACTCCTGCGGGTACTTGCGCTCGAGCAGCCACGCCGCCGCCTGCCAGCTGTCGCCGCTCGCGTCCATGATGCGGCCCACGAGCGTCGCCTTGCGCTCGACCTCGGCCTTTTTTAGAACGTGACACAGTTGACGCTGATTGTCTGTTCTGGGGTGGTTGATCCAGCGGCTGTACGTCTCGCGTGCGACCCCGAGATATGCGGCGATGTCCCTGTCGGTCATTCCGGCACGGCACAGGCGGACGGCATCCTCGATGCCCTCCTTGGTCAGTTTTTCACGCCCTTTTCCCGCCACAAAATCACATTTCCGCTGGTAGATAGCCATATGGAAACGCGAACGTTCCCACCTTTTTACGCACGTGGACAAGCGCGTGCGTTTGCCCACGAGCGTAAAAAGGGGGTAACGTTTAAAGAAAAGGCCCCGGTTTCCCGGGGCCTTTCGGCTACTCGACCTTGGTCGGCTTGATTCCGATTGCCTCGGCCAGCCTCTCAAGCGCCTCCGTCTGGCTTCTGACGTCTGTGCGCGGCCTGACGTATGCGGTTGCTCTCCGCCTCTTCCTCGAGCCGTCTCTTCCGCTCCGCCAGATAGCACCCCTTGCACAGCCTCCACTTCTTCGCCTGCGCCGACGTGTCGAACACGGGCCGCGCGTCGCACACGATGCACAGACCGTCCGTTCCGGTCGAAAAGCGCCCGTACCGCTGCCGCGCGTGCCTCACGGCGCTCGGCGTCACCCTCAGCTCAGCCGCGATCTCCGCCGCCGTCCGCTCCGGGTGCGCCTGCATACGCCTTATCATCTCGTCCGTCCACAGGACGTAAGAGGAGCGCCCCTTCCGGAGCGCCAACTCGTCCCTCAACGGATGTGTTGACTTTGTAGATGGGCCTTTTGGCCCATCTTCTACAGGTGGCCTACACGCCATTCGCATACCCCCCTAAAGCTCGCCCGCCACGGCAGAACCTTATCAAGCGCCGGGGACCAACTCACCGAGGACGCTCGATATTCTCGCTCGGGCGGTCGATGAGGTCGGCAAGTCTTTGCCACGCATCGGTCCCGCAGCTGTCCAAATCGCAAAGCGCATCGTAGTGGCCGAAAAGCATCGTGCTCACCTTCATGCACCGCGTGCAGTCGAGCTGCCTTTTCCGATGCTCGGCAAAGTATAGGCACGTGCCGGAGCGCAGGAACTCTACGGCCTCGCGGCGCTCTTCATCGCTAATCCTCATACAGAACCTCAAGCCCGTACGCGACGGCGGCATCATGCTCGATGCGGCATCCGCGTGCGTTCTCCCAGCCTTTGCAGAAGTAGGCTGCATGGCACAGGCTCATGCTCTCGAGCGACTTGGCGAGATAGCACAGCGGGACCCGCACCACGCCGCGCTCCTCCATGGCCTCGTCGCTGTACCACTCGTCGGTGAACAGGGTGTTTACGAACTCGTAGCCCATCTCGCGCAGCTTGGCGTGCGCCTTGTCCCTCGCCTCCGCGATCTCCTCGTCGGTCTTGCCGGCCATGGGCTGAGAAATCATCGCTCGTTTAGTCAACATAGCTCACCCTTTCATTCCATAGATCTGCGGCGAACTCCTCGGCGTACTCGAGGTCCGTCCGTGCGCAGCATCCCAAGCAGCTCACGTAGAAGGTGCGCAGACCTTGATACTTGCCCTGCTGCATCTCAGCATCGCCACCGCAGAACGGACGGGGCTTCAGCTCGATCTCGTCCATCAGTCCTCCTTACGCTGGAACCCGAGCTGCTCGGTTATGTCGTTCTCGTTGAACGTCCACGAGTACATGTTGAACACTTCATACGAGTCGTCGATGATGACATTCGATACGTTCACCTCACGCGGCCGGCCATCCTCTTGCATGACCACGGCAACCGGCTGACAGGTTTTACCCGTATCCCTGCTGCTCGAGGATATGCAGCAGTCGAGATCGGTGGTCGTCTTGTCGAAAACGCCGACGAGCAGTGCTTTCTCGTAGCCGGTCTTTGAGTCCGTCCTGAACGACTGGACGAAGCACGGCACAAGGTTGCTAGTCAACATCAGTCCTCACCTTCTCCAGCTTGCGCCCGCAGAACGGGCAGAAGTTAATCGGGGTGCTCCATGCGAACGGCGGGTCGACAACAATGACATACTCGCCGTCATTTGGCTCATTTATCCACATCTCGACTCCCTCTTCGTCATCGCCGAAGTTGAAATGCGGCTTTCCGCAGTAGGGACAATCGCTAGGCATCGCCCTCACCCCTCAGCTTGTGGATGCGGTCGGCGATGTCGCGCATAACAACCCTTTCGCAGGTTTCGCCTTTGTCGGCAATGCACGATGAGCAGTCGCACGCGCTTTTGCCAAAATAGGCGCAGGCTTCATAATTCAGCGCGTCCGCGCCCCTGCCCAAGTCCTCTTCCAGCTTCTCCCATGTGTCTGGCGTGGTGAGGTACACGAGTGCCGGATCGAGTGCAAATCCACGGTCGGTAATCGCACGCCATTTGTTCGACCATCCGTCACTCAAATCAAAGTCCGTGGTGAATGTCCAGCGCACGATGCTATATACGTTCCCGACACGGTTGAACAGCGCCACGGTATCTAGAGGTATCTCTCGTCCCTCGGCATCTCTTGGCAATTCGACACTCATAGCCCAAACTCCTCGTAGTCGCGGCACTCGCCGCACTCGTCCTCGCAATACAGCAGGTTCTCCATGAGCCACGCCACAGCCCACTTCGCCAGGCGCCAGAACCCTTCCTTGCGCTCGGGCGCCTCCGCGTCGTAGGCGCGCTCGAACTCGAGGTGGCAGTAGCCGTAGTCGACATGGATGTCGCTGCCGCAGAAGTGCCTGCAGTTCCCGCACATCCTAGGCTCGCAGGCCCCGCCGAAGTGGCGCTCAATGGCGGCGTCGGTCACCCCCATCGGGTAGCCGCCGACCCTCGAGTCACTCATCGCAGTCCGCCCATTACGCTCTCGTCGAGCAGGTCGATGGCATCCCCGACGGTCGCCTCGATGCTCGTCAGCTGGCGGCGCAGGTTCTGCACGAGGTTCGCGCCGGTGACCTCCGCCCTTCCCGCCTCGTAGGCGCGCTCGATCATGTCGGTCACCGCGACCTGCATCGCCGTGTCGTTGTAGCCGCGCCTGACGCGGTACTTCCCCAGGTAGGCGTGCGCCCTGTCCTGCGGTCTGCACTCGCGGTCGAAATGGAACACCTCGACCGCGTCGGCCTTGATCTGATCCAAAGTCTCCATCACAAACGTCCCCTCTCTCGGTTCCTCTCGTTGCAGCGCTCGGTTGCCGCGTCCACGTCCTCCTGCGTGAACCCCTCGGCGTCGAGCAGGTTGACGACCGCCTGGACCACGTCCATGCACTCGTCGATAAGGTCCTCGCGTTACGCCATGCGCGCCGTCATGATCGGGCTGAGGCGCATGTCGTCGCAATCCTGCCAGGCACCGAATACCTCGGCTGCCTCCTCGAGCGGCTTGAGCGCCTGCGCCTTGGGCGTATCCGGCTTGTCGAACGCGCCGAACGCGAGCCTGTAACCGTCCCGCATCAGACGCACCTCCCCTCCGCCAGCGCCGCGCGCATGGCGTTGATCTCGCGGCCCCTCTCGCTCCTCGCGCCGAGGTACACGTCCACGGGCCGCTTGCTCGCATTCCTGTGCGCCACGTTCTCGCACCAGCCACAGCAGTACCTCTGGTTCCTGTACGCCGTGCGGAACCGCCTGCCGCACTGCCCGCACACGAGCACGTAGCCCCCGCGCCTGTCCAGCGACTCAGCCCTCATGTCGCGCCTCCCAGTAGTTGCACCTCGCGAGCCCCTGCGTGGCGTGCACGAAGTCGGGGCAGCGCATGCACGTGTACCGCTTGCGGCCCTCGCCAGACGCCGTCATGACTGCCTCGCTCACGGCGCAGAACCCGCACGTCTCGCAGCGGGCGCTGCGCGGCCCGTCGTCGTAGATGCTCGCGGACCCCTTCGGTCTGCCCATGTTCTCGCTCCTCTCGGCGTCCAAGCTCATGACGCCCTCCTCTCGCATGCGGCCCTCGCGTCCAGCAGACGCCGCGCGTCCTGGTACGCCTTGAGCGCCACCGGGTCGGCGGTCGTCCCCCTCGGGGCCTTCACCTTCGCCGGGTCGATGCCCGGATATTCCTCGCGCCACCTGCGCTCGAGCTCCGCCCTCGTCTGCTCGGGCGTCCTCGTCGGCTTGAACGTGGCAGCCTCGACCTCCGAGGCGGTGGGCTTGCCCCTCGCCCGGTCGTCGGCGTCGATGCGCTTCTGGCGCCTGGACCAGTCGAGCGCGAGGGCGCCCCAGTTGCTCACCGGCTGGCCGTTGCCCTTGACCCAGCCCTGCGACTCGAAGTAGGCCCAGAAGGCGTCCGGGTCGCCGCTCAGGCAGTTGGCGCCGAAGTAACCGCGAGCCTCGTCGAGGGTCGGCGGCTCGAACTCGGGCGGCGCGGCGGGGGCATCGCCCCCATCACAGGACAGCTCAGCACAATCCAGTTCAGGACAGGACAGGCTAGGGTAGGTTAGGTTAGGGTTTTCACTTTCCGAAACCGGGGTTTCGGGTTTGTCGGAAACTGGTTTCTTGCGCGGGCGGCCGCCCTTGCCGCCCCTGCCGCGCGCGTCCTTGGAGTTGTCGATGGCGTTCTTCATCGCCTTGAAAACGCGGCGGAGGTGCTTCGGAAGGTCGGCCTCGACGCCGTGCAGCCCGTACATCATGATCGCGTCGGCGAGCATCGCGCGGTCGCGCAGGTCCTCGGGGTCGCTCGCGTCGAAGTCGTCGTAGACCTCGGCGAAGCTGTCGAACACGGTGAAGGCCATCAGAACCACCCCCATAGAAGCGAAGAGAAGAACAGGAAACCCGCGGAGAAGGAGGCGGCGAACAGGGCCGCCTCCCAGTGGTCGCGGATGATGTCGGGTACGTGCCTCATCAGAACGGCACGTCCTCGTCGTAGAACTCGGACTGCGGGACCGCGGCGTAGGCCTGCTGGGCGCTCCACTGCGGCGCGGCCTGCGCCTGTGGCTGCACGGGCACCGTGTCCGCGAGGCTCTGCTGCGGCTGGGCCTGCGTCTGCCCCTCACGGCGCACCATGACCTCGATCTCGTCGACGATAACCTCGAGCTTCGAGCGCTTCTGGCCGTCGCGCTCCCAAGAGTTGTAGCGCAGCTTGCCCTCGATCGCGACCTTCATCCCCTTGGCGAGGAAACGGCCAACGGCCTCGGCGCGGTTGCCGAACATGGTGCAGTCGACGAAGTTGGGATAGTCCTCCCACTCGCCCGTCTGCGCGTTGCGGCGGCGGTCGTTTACCGCCACGCCAAAGGACAGGACCTGCGTGCCGCCGGCGGTGGCGCGAAGCTCGGGGTCGCGGGTGAGGTTGCCGCTGATGTTCACTCGGTTGATGCTCACTGCCCGTCCTCCTTCGCGGTCATGTTGTTCTTGATAAACGCGACAAGGCGCGGCCCCTGCATGTAGCCCAGGCCGCTCACGCGGCGACCATCGGGGATGTCAAGCGCCTTGACGATCACCTTCGCCTTGACCGTGCCGATGCCCGGGAACGAGCGGACGAACTCCTCGACCTTGAGCCTCTGCGCGATGGGCGCCTCGATGGCCGCCTCGGGCGGGATGTTGCCCGCCTTGCAGGCGGCCTTGAACGCGGCGCGCTCGCGGCGCGTGTGGACGGCCTTGGCCATCGCCTCCTTGCGCTGCTCTGGTGTTCGTGTCGGCGGCAGTTTGCTCTCTCCCATGTCCTACATCCTCTCGACGTATCCGTGAATGTCGTTGTCGACCATGACGGCCCTCACGCGACGCAGCTCGTCTGCCGTGGCGCACTCGATGACCACGCGGTAGCCCCTCTGCGGTGCTGGGGCTGTATCCTCGGCCACATCCGGCTCGGGGCGCGACGGGACCACCCGCACACACCTCGGCACGCCCAAGGGCGGCTCAGGTTCATCGGCGGGCATCGGCTCGGGCTCGGGCGGCAGCGGCGCGGGCTCCGGCTCGGGCTCCGGTGCGGGCGCCATCGCCTGCTCGTAGGTCGACACGAGCGCGGCGGCCTTTGCTACCTCCTCGCGGTGCGCGGCGACAGCCGCCGCCACCTCGCCCGAGTCCATTGGCAGCGTCCTCGTCCACCACGCCACGGCCCACGCCTTCTCGTCCTCGTCGGCGTAATCGAGCCCGTTGACGAACTTGAACTGGTGCAGGAGCTCGTCCACGCGGCGCTCGATGATGTTCTTGGCCTTGACCTCGCCGAAGCTCGCGTTGAGCCACCTGTCGTCGGCGATGCGCTCGTAGGGCACCAGCGGCCCCATCTCGCCCGCGAGGTCGTAGTAGTGTCCCTTGAGCGCGGTAAGGCGGCGGGTCCTGCACTCGCCGTCGTAGCGGTCGATCTCAGCCTTGTACTCATCGGAGAGCCTGTCGATGGGCGCCGTGATCTCGCCGATGGTCTTGTCGAACGTCTTGAGCAGGTCGCTGTACTTCTTCTTCGCGGCCTTGCGCTGCGCCTCGATGGGCTTCTTCACGTCGTTGACCGCCGCGCGGTACTTCTTCGCCGCCTTGAAGTCCTCGTCCTTCTCGATGCGCTTGACGTCCACGTAGTCCGCCAGCTTCTCGTCCACGTTCTTCTTGAGCTTTGCCAGCTTGTCCTCGAGCGTGTCGTCGATGGCGAGCGACGCCACCAGCGTGTCGAAGTCCTCCTCGAGCGGCACGGCCTCGACTGCCAAAACCTCGTCTGCCATTAGAAGCCTCCCAGCAGGTCGTCGTCGGTCGCATACTCGGCGGGCGCGGGCTCATAGACGGGCGCGGGCTCCGGCTCGGGGGCGGCGGGCTCGGGCTGTGCCCTGCGTGCCGCGATCTCCTCCTCCATCCACGAGGCCGCGCGGCGCGCCTGCATGAGCGTCATGTCGTGCATGGAGCCCGACGTGCAGCCCACGGCGGCGCAGATGGCGGCCATGGCCCCGGCGCTGTCGAGCGCGGTCGCCGCCATGAACGGCTTGAACAGCTCGCGCACCGGCTGCAGGTCGACCATGGGCTCGACGCTCTCGACCTCGGCGGCCACCTCGCGCGGCTGCGGCTGCGCCTGGTCCATCTCCTCGCTCACGTACATGCCGTGGAACTCGCCCGGGTAGGCGAGGCGCCACGCAGCGGCCTTGGCGCACTTGTCGATCATGACGCCGGGCATCTTCGCCCAGTTGCTCTTGCCGGTGCTGTAGTCGGTGAGCGCCAGCTCGGCGTAGGCCGGTATCTTGCCGTCCGTGAACTTGACCTCGGCCCATCCGCCGATTAGCTGCTCGCCGATTATCTTGTAGACGGCTGAGCCCTTCTTCTTGACGACCTTGCCGTCGCGGAGCACCACGACGCCGCTGTCGATGCCGCCGTAGTTCGGCTGCTTGTTCGCGCGGCGGTTGAACACCTGGTAGTTCGTGATGATGCTCGCCGGGGCGTTGCCGTACTTGACGAGGTAGACATCCTGCGTGAACGGGTTGAGGTGCTGGCGGTTGCAAAGCTCCACGCACAGCGCCAGCTCGCTGTCGGTGGCGTTGGGGCACAGGCGCTCGCGGATGTCCTGCGAGGTGAACTTGACGGGCATGCCCGCATCGTCCTTGAACTCGATAATCTCGCTACTCATCGACGCTCACCTCGCATCCGTAGAGCTTGGAGATGGTGGCGACGGCGCCGTTCTCGGCGTAGATGTCCTCGCACTTCTTGCCGTACGCGATGATGACGGCAAGGAAGTCGCGGTCGAACTCGATGGGCTCCTCGTCCATCAGTACGGGCGCGACCGCCATGCCGTAGGCGACGCCGCGAAGCACCGCGGGGTCGACCTTCTCCTCGAGCGCCTCGGCGTTGAGCTCCGTGTTGATGAGGACGTTGCCCACGGCCTGCCTCATGAGCTCCTTGAATGCCTTTCGCTTCATTTCATTCTCCGTTTCTACTTTTTCTCTTCGGCTGGGTCTGTCCAGCCGCGATATACCTGTATGTCCATGTGCGGCTCGATGCCGCGCCGACGGGGCCACTTGACCACGTGGACCTCGGCCACCTGGCTGTCGTCGCCCCAGACCGCCCCGTTCATCCCGTCCATCACGAGCTTGGCGATGTTGTCCGCGTCCGGCTTGAACGTGTTCGGTTCCGACGTGACGCGCTTCGGCCTCGACACGGACAGCGGCTCGTACACGTCGATGCGCACCGCGACGGGCACCCTGAACGGGAACAGCAGCCCCTTGAGCTCCGGGTACGCCTCCCGCATGGCCCCGAGCGCCGCGTCGCGGATGGCGGCCTCGTTGCGGATGGTCTCGTTTGGCGTGTACATCCGGGCGTGCCTGCGGTCGAGCCTGTGGCGCTGCTTGCCCGCAACGAACGGGACGGTGAACGCGAATCGCCTGCCGATCACAGTACCGACCCCATCCCGAGCGCCACGCGGATGCCATCCGCCGCGAGCAGCATCGCCCGCAGGACGTAGGGCATGAGCGCGTACACCGCGAACAGGAGCGCGATGTACCCCACGCACCTAAGCAGCCTCGATGCCATGCGTTCCCTCCTCGATCCACTGCTCCACCCATTCCGGGCGCACCATGCGACCCACCTTGCGCCCCTCGGGCAGCTGCGAGCGCAGGCGGCCCGCCTTGCACTCGATGCGCAGCGTGTCGTATGGCAACCCCGTCACCCTCGACGCCTCGCGCAGCGTGTACATCAGCTTGTGCCTGATGCCAAGCTCGTCGGCCATCTGCTGGAACGTTTTGGCTCTGCTAGAATCCATGAGTGACCTCCTTTCAGGTCTGGAGCCGTCCCCGCTTTCCACACCGGGCGGCTCTTTTTTTGTTGCTTGCTTTCGGGGCCTCGCCCCCGGCACGGCACCGGTAGGGAACGTCCCCGCGGATGGTTATCGGAGAGCCGCGGGGCAACGGTGCCGCCCCGGGAGCGGGGCCTGTCGCCGCTAGGACAGGGTTCTGAGGATTGAGATGCCGAGCCTTGTCAACGCCCCGGAAACCATCCTCAAGAGGCACTCGACCAGCGTGAGCGCCGCGACGACCAGAACGAGCGGCGTGGTGACGACGATGGCGACCACGAGGCGAACCGCCTGACAGAACTTGCTCATCGCTACTCACGCCCCTTCTGCAGCTGATACATGACCCACTCGCCCGCGGCGAGGCCGACCTCAACCGGCTGGATGCCGGGGTCGATGGCGTCGGCGGTGTTCATCACCACCGTGCGCTGGACGTAGGCCATGACCGCCTCGCCGCGCAGCAGGCCGTCCAGGCGACCGCGGGCGTCGAGGAACGACTCGAAGGCCTCGCGGTGCCAGCCGCCGCCGGCATCGCACCAGCAGACGATGGCCTCGATGCCCGAGAAGCCGCTCGGGCACTCGATCTCGAACGACTTCCCGCGCGCCTCGTACCTGATGTTCTCGCGGCGCATCTTCACGTCTCCCATGTCGCCCTCCCCTACAGCTCGAAGTCGGAAAAGTCGCGGGCCTCGACGGGCTCGGCCTCGACCGTGATGGCCTCGGGGATGTTCCAGCCGCCCAGCTCGATGTCGATGTAGTTCTCGTTCATGGTTCTCTCCGTTTCGTTAGATGCAAACTTTAACTTTCCTCTGTTGCCAAAAAAATATCGTCGCGAGTGATGCCGAGGAATGTCAGGACCCTTTCGAGGTCCTTGGCGCGCATCTCTCCGGGATAAAGCTCGTAACG
Source organism: uncultured Collinsella sp. (assembly GCA_900544205.1). GTDB lineage: Bacteria > Actinomycetota > Coriobacteriia > Coriobacteriales > Coriobacteriaceae > Collinsella. The sequence goes on along the minus strand of UQUG01000001.1, from coordinate 5,626 downwards.
GTCATAGGTCGGTTGGCTAACCCCCAACATCCGCTGAACTGCGACTTTCTTAACCCCTTTGCTCTCGCGAACATCTCGCAGGGTATTCAAGTGGCCTCCTCTCTCTTGCTGAACTAATAGTAAATCTTTCTTTGCATCGTGTAAACAAAAACTTTTCTAGAATGAAAAGTTTTCTTTTCTAAAATGATAAGTAAAGTTATACATAGGCAAGGAGAGGCCCATGGAAATCGGTAAAAACCTTCGCCGGCTCAGAAGTAGAGCTGGACTGACCCAGCAGGAGATAGCCGACAAACTCGATGTATCGCGAGTTGCCATCGGCCAGTGGGAATCCGAGAAGTCGATGCCGAGAAAAGCGAACCTTGAGCAACTCGCCGACCTCTTCGACACCACGGTGGCTGACCTCATGGGAGAGGACGCCGCCGAGGCCGCGATCAGCGGCACCTCGCGCATGGTCCCCCTGCTGGGCTTCGCCCACATGGGCGAGCCGTGCGACGAGGGGAACCTCGCCGACGAGGTCGAGGTCCCCGCCTCCATCGCCGACGCGCACCCGCGCGGGTTCATGGTCCACGCCCAGGGCGGCTGCATGGACAACCGCTTCCCCCACGACGCCCTGCTGCTCGTCGACCCCGACATGGAGCCGGTCAACGGCCAGCCGGTGCTCGCCGAGACGTCCGACTACGGCGCCGTGGTGCGCAACTACACCCGGGGCCGCTCCACGGTCATGCTCACGGCCGACAGCCACAGCGGCGAGTACGACGACATCCTCGCCGGGCCGGGCGACGAGCCCGTGGTATGCAAGGGCCGCGTCGTCTGGTACATGGGCGAGCGGGACGAGAGGTAGTAGGAACGGAAAAGAGGTGGGACGCATGAGGCCATTAGCTTTGGATGGCGTGCGGGCATATTACGAATCGGGAAACGGCGCTGCCTTCGGCGGCGAGGAGTTTAATGTCTACTGCGACGAGAGCTGCCATCTCGAGCACGATCGCTTCAAGGCGATGTCGCTCGGGGCGGTATGGTGCCCCAAATCGAAAGTCAGGGAGATAAGCAAGCGCCTCGTGGAGATAAAGGCGAGGCATGGCGTCGGGATGGGCGCCGAGGTCAAGTGGACGAAGGTGTCGCCATGCAACTACGACCTCTATGTCGACATCATCGACTATTTCTTCGATGACGACGACCTGCACTTCAGGGGTCTTGTAGTTCCCGACAAATCAAAGCTGGATCACGCCCGCTTCAACCAGGACCATGACCTCTGGTACTACAAGATGTACTTCACGATGTTGAAGACCATCTTCTCCCGCGACGCGCGGTATTACGTCTATATCGACATAAAGGACACCCATTCCGGGCGAAACGCCCAGAAGCTCGAGAACGTGCTCGCGAACGATGCGTACGATTTCAACCATGAGATCGTGAGGAGGGTGCAGCCCATACGCTCCGACGAGGTCCAGCTGATGCAACTCGTTGACATCCTTACCGGCGCCATCGCGTATCGCCACAACCACGACGCCATCATGCCATCGGATAGCGTCACGAAGATCAGGCTCATCAATAGAATTATCCAGAGGTCGGGCCTCTCTCTCGTCAAGACCTCGCTCCTCAGTGAAAAGAAGATGAACCTACTGGTCTGGCAGGCCGGGGGAATCACATCATGAACTGCTGTTGGATACCGCCCCTAGTCGAAAGGGACAGCTCGCGTCCCTGGAGCGAATACGACGCTCTTGTCTACAGCGTGTTCAGGCGTGATTTCATCGATGGCAGGCCCGTCTACCACGGGAAACCGGTAAAGATACGGTACCAGCCCATGCTGGAGGGACGGGCCGAAGCCTTTTGGCACCTTACCTGCAGGGACTACGATCATAAGTCGGGTCTGCCAGAGGACCGTGTGCCAGATCTCGAAAGGTGCAGGCGCATCAGATGGCCGAAGGCGTTCATCGAGAATGCCGAGAAGTGCCCCAACAGTCCCGACTGCGGAGGCGTTATAGCCTGGAAGGCGGAGCATCGCGCAAGGAAGAGCCGCAATGGCACCCAGATAAGGGAACGGATTAAGTTTTACCTTGAGGAAGAGAGCTACATTGTCGTGTTCGAGCCGAGAGAGCACTACTGCCTGCTGATAACCGCATATTACGTCGACAACGACCACAGCAGGAAGATGATTGAGCGCGAGATGGCGAGAAACCACGCCGAAAAAGCAGGAGGCGCTGTTTGGGCGCCTCCAGAGGACTCCTTCACACACACGGTGGATGAGCTATCCCGATTATCGCCCCATCGCGGCGAAATGTAAACCGAACACGTTGTGGAGATTGGGGGTCGGCAAGGGCGAGATTCCATGCGTCCACATCTAGGGAGGTGATGCCCATGAAAGCGAAAAATCTCGGGACCGCAGGCTGATGCCGAGGTCCCGAGACTAAGGAGACGGCCCCTGCACTTTGGAACGTGAGACGGGGCCGGAGTCAGAACCGGGCGAAACGGAGAATAAGCCCGCGATCTGAACGGATCTGATTATATGACAAAGAAGCAGCGCCGCCGCGTCTGGGGTTCCGTGACCGAGATGAGGCGCGGCAAGAAGTACGTCCTGCGCTGGATGCAGAACACGCCGCAGGGCCGCAGGCGCAAGACCAAGACCGTGTACGGCACCTACCGCGAAGCGTGCGCGGAGCTCGACCGCATCCACGTCGAGCACGCCGACGACGCCCCCGTGCCCACCATAGCCAAGGCCTACGAGACGTGGCTCGTCCCCAAGATGGCCGCACAGGTCGAGGCGGGGACGCTCGCCCCCAACACCCGCGACCTCGTGCTGCGCTCGTGGAGAAACTACGTCGGGCCCCGCTGGGGCGCAATGCCCGTCGACCAGCTGCGCGCCGTCGAGCTGCAGGACTGGCTGCTGACACTGCCCGCCGCCACAGCAGACACCGCCCTGCTCACCCTGCGCAAGGTCTATGCCTGCGTCTCGACCTTCATCCGCCTGCCGCTCGACCCGTTCGCCGCCAGCGTCAGGTACACCATGCCCACCCGCAAGACCCGCGAGCGCTCAAAGCGCGTCTACACCCTCGACGAGGCCCTGGGCGTCCTCGACGAGCTGCGCGGCAACCCCCTGGAGCCCGCGTTCATCCTCGCGTGCTTCGGCTCCTGCCGCTCGGGCGAGTCGCTGGGCGTCCGCACCGACGAGGTGCTGCGCTGGGAGCGTAGCGGCACCGTACTCGCCTCCGCCGACATCTGCCGCCAGATGCAGCAGTCCGGCACCGAGCCGGTGGGCGCCCTCAAGACCGCCAAGTCCGCCCGCACCGTCGTGATCCTACCGCAGGCCGCTGACCGCCTCGTCGAGATAGCGGCCTCGCGCGCCGCCGAGGGCCGCGAATGGCTGAGCGACCGTGGCGACGGGCTGCCCATGAACCGGAGCATTTGCAACAACCGCTGGCGGAAACTCTGCGCCGCCCGCGGCATCGAGCACATCCCGTGGTCGAACCTGCGCAACTCGTGGCGTACGATAGCGGAGGTCGAGCTTCGCCTGCCGTGGGACCTCATCGAGATGCTGATGGGCCACGCCCTCCCCGGCGTGTCGGGACGGCACTATATCCGCCCCACCGCCGAGCAGGTCGTCCGCGCCGCCTTCGACGCGCTTGGGACAAGTTAGGATATTCCCCCGCAAAGCCGCAGGTAGATGGCACGCCGTTAGTTGTGGCAGTATTAAGATTCGCAGCCCAAACCGCCGCAAAGGGGACAGACACCTTTGCGGCGGCTTGGGATCGCACTACTCACCGAGCATCTCTTGGAGCTTGGCTGCCACGGCGTGACCCAGGCTCTCGTGGCTTTCGGGCATCATATGCAGATAGTCGATATCGCCCGGCTCGGCAAAGTCGGCGGCATTCAAAAAGTCGCAGCCAAACTGCTCAGCCACATGTGCGTAGTACTCACCAAAATGTTCCGAGGCTTCTACGGAATGCTCGTCAAAATCGGTCATATATACGTCGGCGATCTGCGGCTTAATCTTGATAGGCGCCATCAGCAGAATGCGCGGACAAGGCGCAGCGTCGGTCCACGGAAACGCGCGGACGGCGCGAATCAGCGCCATGGCGCCACGAGCGATATCGGCAGCCGTCACGTTAAAGACCGTCTTGCAGTCGTTGGTGCCCAGCATGATCACAATGGCGTCCAGCGGCTTATGGGCCTCGAGCATCATCGGAAGCGCGCGAATGCCGTTAAGATTGGTGTCCAGATGGCACATGTCGTCGCGTACCGTCGTGCGGCCGTTGAGGCCTTCTTCAATTACATGCCAGCCCTCGCCTAAGTCACGTTGGGCCACGCCACACCAGCGCACATCCCGCGCATAGCGCACCGCGGTGCCGTCGCGCATGCCCGCCGGATCGTAACCATAGGTGTTGCTGTCGCCAAAGCATAGAGCGTTTTTCATCGTAAGCCCTTCCTTTTAGTAAAAAGCCGGCGGGAGCAGCCTCTCCCGCCGGCTCGACCTATCTGTCAACACGTACCGGTTACAGGTACTTGCGCCAATCGTCCTCGTCCTCATCATCCTCGGTAGCAGCCTGGGCCTGCTCGGCGGCGCGAGCTGCCGCAGCGCGAGCGGCAACCTGAGCATAGGACTCCTCGTTGCGCTCGGGGAAGTTTGCCAGCACGTGCTCGAACTTGGCAAAATCCTCATCCCAGCGCGTAGAAGGCACGGCAAAGAAGACTTGCTTGACCTTAAAGTCGCCCGACGCGAGCTCCTTGCGGAAGAGCTCGGCCACGGCCTCTGCGTCAAAGCCGTTGTTGTCGCAGCCCCAAGCACCCAGCACGAGCTTCTCGCGACCCAGCTCGTCGCAGATGGCAAGCACAAAGCGAATGCGGTCGCGCAGGGCATCCAGCAGAGCATCGTCGCTCACGCAATACTCCTGGCGGGCGCGCTTAACGTTGGGCGCGGCGGCCACGATCACGTCGGCGTATGCATGCACGTGGTTGCGGTCGAAGCGCACCGCAGGCACCACTAGGGCGCGGTTACGATAGAGCTCGCAGTTGATGTTGCGGCGACGGTTCTCGCCGTACCATTTGCGCTGCTTATCGAGAACGTTGTACAGATACGAATCGGCGCACAGTGTGGCCTCCTGGCCCAGATAACCCTGAATATAGCCACCGCCCGGGTTGGTGAACGAGGCAAAGGCGAGCACGGCCATGTCGCAGAACTGCGCATAGCCACGACCGTTGTCCAAGATGGCCTGCGTGGCGGAGGCATCGAGCACGGTGACCTCAGGCAGAGACGCAGCAGGCTCCTCAGCAGGCGCGGACTCAGCTTCGGCGATTTCCTCGGCAGGCTCCTCGACGGGCTCAGGAGCTGCCTCGGTCTCGGGCGCTGCCTCGCTCTCGGGTGCCGCCTCGACCTCGGCAGCCTCCGCGCCCTCGACGTCCTCGGCAACCTGTTCTTCGGTGGCCACAGCACTCTGAACCTTGGCCTTCATCGCCGAGACAAAGCCGGCAGGCATACCGTCAAACTCGCGAACACCGGCAAGCGAACGCTCGATATCCTTGGCGCACGCTTCGGACACAGTTGCCACGTGACGCTCGGCGGCCTTGGCACGGGCCTCGCGCTTGGGATTGGGCTGACCCGCTCGGTTGGACCTGCGGTTACGGTTCCTGTTGT